>NZ_JBQEOV010000003.1:0-374429 GCF_052045435.1 Acidovorax sp. 22279 | reverse complement strand
CGCTGCGCGTCGCTCAAACACACGCGAGCCCTGATCCGCCAAACCCTGCGCTCCTCGGCGCATCCACAGGGGCAAGGGGGACAGAACCTCCACACGGGCCTTTGCTGCGCTCGGCCCATTCTCGCGGGCGCAAGCGCCACGCGCTGCGCGGGCCAAGCCGAGCGCAGCAATGGCCCGAATGGATGTTCGGCTGTTTGGATGTTCGGCTGTCCAACCCCTGCTGGCTGCGCCTGCGGCGGGGCGGTTGTGGGGTGAGCATGGGCGTCGAAGCGCCCATGCTTCGTCAACTGACTCGCCGTGGATGTCTGAACGAAGCTGCAACGCAGCGCAGTGAGTTCCACGGCGCACCCCGCAACCGACACGACGCAGGTTTGCCCCTTCGCACCGCGAAGGGGTCGCAGACTGGGGGTCGCCTTTCTTTTGGGTACTTTTCTTTGGCGAAGCAAAGAAAAGTACCTCGCCCGCCGGGGCGACTCCCGGCCTCCGCCCTCAACAAAGGCACGCGGCTCAATCAGCGCACAAAAACCAACACTACAAAATCAATAGCTACCAGCGCATATCCCACTAGCGCAAGCAGCCAAAGTCGCTAAAAAACTACTGCGGCACAGCAGCCATCTTCACCACAGGCTGATCCCCCCACCCTCCTCCGAGCGCCCGAATCAACCCCACCGTCGCCACATACTGCGCCGTCCGCACCTGCAGCTCCTGCCGCCGATTGCGCAACTCGCTGCGGCGCGCGTCCAGCAACTCCAGCTGGCTCACCAAGCCATTGCGATACCGCACATCCGACAACTGCGTCGCCCGCCGCGCGGCCGTCACCGCCCGCCCCTGCGCCTCGGCCTGGCCAGACAACAAACGCAGCGAGGTCAGCTGATCCTCCACGTCACGAAACGCATTGAGCACCTGCCCCCGGTGGTCCGCCAGCGCAGCCTCCAGGCGTGCCTTGGCGCCCTCGATCTGCGCGTCGCGCTGGCCGCCGTCAAAGATCGGCAGCGACAGCAGCGCACTCACGCCCCAGGCACGGGCCGACCACTTGAACAGGTCACCCAGCTCGGGCGACGCATGCCCCGCATTGCCCGTGAGCGTGACGGCCGGGAACCACGCCTTCTGCGCCACGCCCACGCGCGCTTGCGCGGCCAGCACGGCAGTTTGCGCGGCCGACACGTCGGGCCGGCGCGCCAGTACCGTGCCGGGCACGCCCGGCGGAATCACCGGCAACGCGGCGTCGCCCGTCGCGGGCGGCAGCACAAAACCACTGGCCACCTCACCCGCCAGCACGGCCAAGGCGTTGGTCAGCAGGGCCTGCTGGCGCTGCAAGGCCAGGGCATCGGACTCGGTGGCGGCCACCTCGGTCTGCACACGGGCCACGTCCAGCTCGGCCACATCGCCTGCCTGCAGGCGGCGCTGCGTCAGGCGCAGCGTGTCCTGGTGCGCGGCCAGGCTCTCTTGCACCAGCACCTGCTCGGCCTGCACCGCGCGCAGCTGCAGATAGGTTTGCGCCACGTCGGCTTGCACCATGAGGCGCGTGCTTTGCAGCAGGGCTTCGCGCGCGTCGGCGTCCAGCCGCGCGGCGTCGCTGGTTTGCGAGAGGCGGCCGAAAAGGTCCAGCTCGTACGAGGCATTGAGCCCCGCCGTACCCAGCGTGGCAGGTGCTGCGCTGCCCGTGGTGGCAGCGCCTGCCTGGCGCGTCACACCGGCCGAGGCGCCCACTTGCACCGAGCGCGCGGCATCGGCAGAGCGCAGCAGCGAGCGCGCCTCGGCCAGCCGCGCGGCGGCCTGCTGGATGCTGGTGTTGGCTGTGCCCGCGCGCAATACCAGGTCGGCCAGCACCGGGTCTTGAAAGCCCAGCCACCACTCGCCGCGTGGCTGTGCCTCGGCGGGGGCGGCCACCGTCCAGGGGGCCGTGGGCAGCGCGTCGCCCCCTGCCGTGAAGCTGGCGGGCACGGGCACACCCGCATGCGGCGCGGGGGCCACGGGCTGGGTCATGCAACCGGCCAGCACCAGGGCGGCGGCCAGGGGCGCCAGCAGGCTGCGCTTGCGCACGCCAAAGGCAGCACCCTCGGTGGATTTTTTCTTCAATAGCAAATCGGTCATGGTTGGTCTCCTGCCCCGCCCGATGCACCCGTTGCAGTCGGCAGCGGGTGCACCGTGGAGCGCGCATCTAGGGCCACAAAGGTCGTTGTTGTCACCGTGGTCAAGGGCATCACTCGTGCTCCTTGCGTGGCGCAGCCAGCACAGGGTGCGCAGTGCCACCGGTGCCAGTGTTGTGCGAGATCGGCGCCACATGCGCGCCATGCTCCACCAGCGGGCGGTTGCCAGCCAGTTTGCGCAGCAACACGTAGAACACGGGCGTGAGGAACAGGCCGAAGGCCGTCACACCAATCATCCCGGCGAACACCGCCACGCCCATGGCGCTGCGCATCTCCGCGCCCGCGCCGGTGGACAGCACCAGGGGCAACACACCCATCACAAAGGCCAGCGAGGTCATCAGGATGGGGCGCAGCCGCAGGCGGCTTGCCTCGATGGCGGCCTGTATGGGCGTGCGCCCGGCAAACTCCAGCTCGCGCGCAAACTCCACGATCAGGATCGCGTTCTTGGCCGACAGCCCCACCAGCACGATGAGCCCGATCTGCGTGAACACGTTGTTGTCACCCTTGCTCAGCCACACCCCAGTCATCGCGGCCAGCAGGCCCATGGGCACGATCAGGATGATGGCGATGGGCAGCGTCAGGCTTTCGTACTGCGCGGCCAGCACCAGGAACACCAGCAGGATGGCCAGCGGGAACACCAGCACGGCAGAGTTGCCGGCCAGGATCTCCTGGTAGGTCAGCTCGGTCCATTCGAAGGTGATGCCTTGGGGCAGCGTCTCCTTGGCGATGCGCTCGATGGCCGCCTGCGCCTGGCCCGATGAATAACCGGGCGCGGGGCCGCCGTTCACATCGGCGGCCAAGTAGCCGTTGTAGCGCATGGCGCGCTCGGGGCCGAAGCTGGGCTCCATCTTCATCAGCGCCGACAGCGGCACCATCTCGCCGGTGGCAGAGCGCACCTTGAGCAGGCCCACATCTTCAGCCCGCGCGCGGTAGGCCGCATCGGCCTGCACGCGCACGCTGTAGGTGCGGCCAAACTGGTTGAAGTCGTTGGCGTAGAGGCTGCCCAGGTAGATCTGCAGCGTGTCGAAGATGTCCGTCACGGGCACGCCGAGCTGGCGTGCCTTGGTGCGGTCGATGTTGGCGTACAGCTGCGGCACGTTGACCTGCCAGCTGGTGAACAACCCCGCCAGCTCGGGCGTCTGGTAGGCCTTGGCCATGAAGGCCTTCACCGCGTTGTCCATGGCTTCATAGCCCAGCGAGGCACGGTCTTCGATCTGCAGCTTGAAGCCGCCCGTGGTGCCCAGGCCCGCCACCGGGGGTGGCGGGAACATGGCGATGAACGCGTCCTGGATGCTGCCAAACGCCTGGTTCAGCTGGCCTGCCACCGCACCGCCGCTCTGGTCGGCACGGGTGCGCTCGGCAAAGGGCTTGAGCGTGGCGAACACGATGCCGGAGTTGGAGCTGTTGGTGAAGCCGTTGATCGACAGGCCGGGGAAGGCGATCGCGTCTTCAACGTTCGGGTTCTCCTTCATGATCTCACCCATGCGGCGGATCACGTTCTCGGTGCGGTCCAGCGTGGCGCCGTCGGGTAGCTGCGCAAAGCCGATCAGGTACTGCTTGTCCTGCGCGGGCACAAAGCCGCCCGGCACGATCTTGAACAGGCCCATGGTGGCCCCCACCAGCGCGAGGTAGATCACGAACATCAGCGCCTTGCGGCCGATAACGCGCTTGACGCCGCCGCTGTAGGCTTCGGAGCCGCGATGGAACAAGCGATTGAAGCCGCGGAACAGGCCGCCGAACACCTTGTCCATACCGCGCGTAAGCGCGTCCTTGGGCTCGTCGTGGCCCTTGAGCAGCAGTGCTGACAGCGCGGGCGACAGGGTCAGCGAGTTGATCGCCGAGATCACCGTGGAGATCGCGATGGTCACCGCGAACTGGCGGTAGAACTGGCCCGTGAGCCCGCTGATGAAAGCCAGCGGCACGAACACCGCCACCAGCACCAGTGCGATGGCAATGATGGGGCCGGAGACTTCACGCATGGCGCGGTAGGTGGCCTCGCGCGGGGTCAGGCCCGCCTCGATGTTGCGCTCGACGTTCTCCACCACCACGATGGCATCGTCCACCACGATGCCGATGGCCAGCACCAGCCCGAACAGGGAGAGCGCGTTGATCGAGAAGCCCAGCAGGTGCAGCACGGCAAACGTACCCACCACCGACACCGGCACAGCCAGCAGCGGGATGATGGACGCGCGCCAGGTCTGCAGGAACAAAATCACCACCAGCACCACCAGGGCGATGGCTTCGAGCAGCGTGTGGATCACGGATTTGATCGAGGCACGCACGAACTGCGTGGGGTCGTACGCAATGCGGTACTCCACGCCTTCGGGCATGTTCTTCTGGATCTCGTCCATGGTCTTGCGCACGTTGGCCGAGATGTCGAGCGCGTTGGAGCCCGGCGCCTGGAACACGCCCATGCCCACGGCGGGGTCGTTGTTGAGCAGCGAGCGCAGGGAGTAGTCGGCTGCGCCCAGCTCCAGGCGGGCGATGTCACGCAGGCGCGTCACCGCGCCGTCGGCACCGGTCTTGACGATGATGTCGCCGAACTCTTCTTCGGTCTGCAGACGGCCCTGTGCGTTGATGGACAGTTGCAGGTCCACGCCGGGCAGGCCGGGCGATGCGCCCACCACGCCGGCGGCAGCCTGCACGTTCTGGCCGCGGATGGCGGTCACCACGTCGCTGGCCGAGAGGCCGCGCTGCGCGACCTTTTGCGGATCGAGCCAGACACGCATGGAGTAGTCGCCGCCGCCGAAGATCTGCACCTGGCCCACGCCGCCGATGCGGGCGAGGCGGTCCTTCACGTTGAGCACCGCGTAGTTGCGCAGGTAGTCGATGTCGTAGCGGTTGTTGGGCGAGACCAGGTGGACCACCATGGTCAGGTCCGGCGCGCTCTTGACGGTGGTGACGCCCAGGCGGCGCACTTCCTCGGGCAGGCGCGGCTCGGCCTGCGAGACGCGGTTTTGCACCAGCTGCTGGGCCTTGTCGGGGTCGGTGCCCAGGGCAAAGGTCACGGTCAGCGTCATCACGCCGTCGGTGGTGGCCTGGCTGCCCATGTAGAGCATGCCTTCCACGCCGTTGATGGATTCCTCCAGCGGCGTGGCCACGGTCTCGGCGATCACCTTGGGGTTGGCGCCCGGGTACTGTGCGCGCACCACCACGGAGGGCGGTGCGACTTCAGGGTATTCGGAGATGGGCAGACCGCGCAATGCGATGAGCCCCCCGAGGAAGATGAGCACCGACAGCACCCCGGCGAAGATGGGGCGGTCGATGAAAAAGCGGGATAGATTCATGGATGCAAATTCCTTGGGTCCGTGGCGCTCAGGCCGCTGGCGACTTGGCTGCGTTCTTGGCTTCCTTGCGATCACCCGCAATCTCGGCCTTGGCGGTCATGGGAACCGACTGGGGCGCCACCACGGCACCGGGGCGCACGCGCTGCAGGCCGTTGACGACGATGTTCTCGCCAGCCTTGAGGCCTGAGGTGACCACGCGCAGGCCGTCAATCGGCGCGCCCAGGGTGACCTCGCGGTACTCGGCCTTGTTGCCTTCGCCCACCACCATCACGAACTTCTTGTTCTGGTCGGTGCCCACGGCACGCTCGTTGATCAGCAGCGCTTGCGTGTTGCGGGCCTGGCCCATGCGGATGCGGGCGAACTGGCCGGGCATCAGGACACCGTCTTCGTTGTCGAACACGGCGCGCACACGCACCGTGCCGCTCTTGGCATCCACCTGGTTGTCGATGAGCTGCAAGCGGCCGGCGTGCGGCGTACCGCCCGTGGTGCCGGTGCCCATCTGCACGGGGATGCGCTCGATGAGCTGGCGCGCGCTATTGCCACGCTGGCCGCTTTGCAGGTCGGCCAGGGCCTTCACCACGATCTGCTCATCGGTATCAAAGCTGGCGTAGATAGGGCTCACGGACACCAGCGTGGTCAGCACGGGTGCGCCCGCG
The DNA here is from genome assembly GCF_052045435.1 of Acidovorax sp. 22279. Lineage (NCBI taxonomy): Bacteria > Pseudomonadati > Pseudomonadota > Betaproteobacteria > Burkholderiales > Comamonadaceae > Acidovorax > Acidovorax sp. 22279. The sequence continues at coordinate 368,336 of NZ_JBQEOV010000003.1, read as the reverse complement.
CCAGCGGCTACCAGGTTGCCCACGGTGACCTCGATGCGGCCTACGCGGCCCGCGACAGGGGCGCGCACCTGGGTGTAGCCCAGGTTGAGCTTGGCGGTCTGCAGCGCGGCCTGGGCGGCGCGCAGGTTGGCATCGGCCTCACGCTGTGCGTTCAGGCGCTCGTCGTGCTCGCGCTGGGCAATGGCTTTTTCTTCGAGCAGGCGTGTGGCGCGCTCCAGTTCGCTGCGCGTGTACGACACACGGGCTTGCGCGGCCACCACCTGGGCTTCGGCGCGGTCCACCTCGGCGGCGTAAGGAGCGGGGTCCACCGTGACCAGCAGGTCGCCCTGCTTGACCAGCGAGCCTTCGCGAAAGTGCACGGCCTGCACGGCGCCCGAGACGCGGGGGCGCACATCCACGCGCTGCACGGCTTCGAGCCGGCCGGAAAACTCGTCCCACAGGGCAATGTCTTTTTGCAGCACGGCAGCCACCGACACCGGCATGGCGGGCGGTGCTGCGGGGGCGCTATCCGCCTGCGCCACGGGTGCCTGAAACACCAGAACAGCAGCCGCCACGGTGGCCGTCACGGCCGTGGCAAGGGTGGCCAGACCCAGGGGGCGGCGCTGGGAGAACTTGGAGAAGGATGGGAAGTTCATGGTCACTTTCGATCAGTAGGTGTGCCCTTGTGGAGCACGCTGTGAAACTTGTCTGCCGTGCGCTGGCGCCTGTGGGCTGCGCTCGGCAGGGGTCAATGCAAAGGGGGCGGAATGCAGTCTCGGCAATGACACGGTGGAAAGGTCAATACCCCGGCGACAAACACCGGGGCGGCCTGCGTGCCACCGTCAAAAGACGGTGCGGCCAGGTGCGCTGTGACAGCGGCCGCAGGCCAACGGGATCAGGGGTGCATGCATGGTGTGTTCTTTCCTCCGTGTCGTTTGAATGGGTAACGTGGGCTCTAGGACATGCGGAGCGGGCAACGCCGGGCAAGCGCTTCCCCTCCGGCACGCCAGGCCGGAAATCAAGATGTAAAAAGGGAATGGGGCTCGCGCCGAGCCCGCGTTTCTCTGCCTCCACCCGGGTGGAGGTCAGCGGCTGTCAGGGATGTGAGAAGGTGTCAGGGGCCGTCGTCAGGACGGCACCGGACTTCGCGTGGAGGCAAAGAACTGCCGGAACTGCTCCTGCGCACCCGCCGCACACGGACATTCATGCGGGCCGGTCTGCAGCAGGGCATCGGGCCACTGCGGGTTCTTGGAGAACACGTGGCGCGTGACCGGCAGGCCGGCAGCCTCCAGCCGGGCCGCGTAGGCCAGCGCCTCGTCGTGCATGGGGTCGGTGTCGCCCACCAGGATCAGCGTGGGGGGCAGCCCCGCCAGGCGCTGCGCACCGGCAGGCACCGCATAGGGGTGCTCGGCATCGCGCGGGCAGCGCAGAAAGTTGCGCCAGCCCTCGGTCCACTTGCAGCCCGTGGAGTCCCCCGTGGCCTCGCGCAGCGACGCGGTGCCCACACAGGGGTCCAGCATGGGCGACAGCAGGATCTGCCCGGCCAGCGGGGGGTGAGACTGGTCACGCGCCATCAGTGCCACGGCCGCCGCCAGGTTGCCACCGGCCTCTTCGCCCGCCAGGTATACGGCGGCGCCCTGCCCGCCGAGCTTGGTGCGGTGCTTGTGCACCCACTTGAGCACACCGTAACCCGTGTCCACCGGCTGCGGAAAGGGCGTGAGCGGATACGCGACCGACACCACCACAGCCCCGGCGCTCTCCAGCAGAGAGGCCACAGTGCAGCCGTTGTCCAGATCGCCCGACATGAAGGCCCCGCCGTGGAAGTGCACGACCACCGGTGACGCCTGGCCGGTCTTCTTGCGGCCGTACATGCGCACTTCCACGTCCTGCCCCTGGGCCACCTCAATGGTGGAATCGGTGCAGACGGACGCAGCCAACCCGGACGCCTTGGCGGGCGCCGCAGCGGGCTGCGTGGGCAAAGAGGATGAAGACGGGCGGTCGGGCTGCATGGCAGGTACCCAGTAGGTAGGTGGATAGGTGGAAGGTCGGTTGACGATGGATGAAATGTAGTGGGTTGGGCCTTTCTGATAAACAGGTCAAACACCACCGCACTGTTTCCAAAAGCTCAACAATCAAACCGGGGCGCCCGTGTGAGAATTCCTCAGCACCCAATCTGGGTGCTGATGACTCAAGGAGAAGCCATGGACCAGATACAGGCCATGCGCATATTCGTGCGGGTGGTGGAGGCCGGCACGTTTACCCGGGCAGCGGATTCGCTGAGCCTGCCCAAAGCCACGGTGACCAAGCATGTGCAGGCGCTGGAGGAGCGGCTGCGCGTGAAGCTGCTCAACCGCACCACCCGCCGCGTGACCGTGACACCCGACGGCGCGGCCTATTACGACCGCACGGTGCGGCTGCTGACCGACCTGGACGACATCGAGGCCAGCATGACCAACGCGCGCGCCAACCCGCGCGGGCGGCTGCGCATCGACGTGGGCACGTCGGTGGCCCAGTTGCTCATCATTCCGCAACTGGCGGAGTTTCATGCCCGCTACCCGGACATCCAGGTGGACCTTGGTGTGAGCGACCGCACGGTGGATCTGATCGGGGACAACGTGGACTGCGTGATCCGGGGGGGCGAGCTGAGCGACCAGTCACTGGTGGCGCGCCGCATTGGCAACCTGGAGTTCATCACCGTCGCCGCACCCGCCTACCTGGAGCGCAAGGGCACACCCACGCACCCGCTGGAGATCGAGGAGAAACATGCCAGCGTGATCTACTTCTCGCCCCAAAGCGGGCGGCACTATCCGCTGGAGTTTCGCCGGGGCGATGAGTCCATCGACATCACCGGCCCCTACCAGCTGAGCGTGAACGAGGCCAACGCCTACGTGACCTCCATCGTGGCGGGCCTGGGCATTGGCCAGATCACCAGCTGGCAAGCCCAGCGCTACCTCGCCAGCGGAGCCCTGGTGCAACTGCTGCCGGACTGGACCCAACCCCTGCTGCCCGTGTATGTGGTGTACCCACCCAACCGCCACCTGAGCGCCAAGGTGCGCGCGTTTGTGGACTGGGCGGCCGAGCTGTTCCAGCGCGAGGCCCATCTGCAGCGCAAAGCCTGACGCCCCCTGAATCGGTTCTGTGGTGGCGGTGGTGGAGTTAACGCCCGATGCACACGACAGGATTGCCCTCAGGGCGTGTTCACGCTCCCAGTCTGTATGCTTGGAGCCATGAGCACTCCAGAGACCCCGCCACCCGCCCCACCGGCCAACAAGCCCACCCAGCCGCGCAACCTCCTGCATGGCGTGACACTCGAAGCCATGGTTGTGGGCCTGGCCGACTACTTTGGCTGGGATGAGCTGGGGCGGCAGATTCCCATCCGCTGCTTCCAGATCGACCCCAGCGTGGGCTCCAGCCTCAAGTTCCTGCGCAAGACCCCCTGGGCGCGCGAGAAGGTCGAAAGCCTCTACCTCTTCATGTTGCGGGACCAGCGGCGCAACGCGCAAGAATGACCAGCGATGCGCGCAGCCGTACCGCAAAAACGCCCAATCAGGCAGCGCATTCGGCACAGCTGAGCGCGCGGTATCGCAACTTTCTGGTACCACTGCTGGCGCTGGGCGCCATGGGCGGTTTCAACGCGCTGCTGGTGGCCCGGTCTGGAGCCGGTGATGCAGGCTGGTGGCCGGTGGCCTGGCTGGCCACCGTGTTCCTGGGGGTGTTCTTCAGTGCGGCCTTCATGGCGATGGCGGGCCGCCGCAAGCTGCCGGTCGCCTACGGCATCGCGGTGGGCACGCTGGTGGGCCTGGGGCTTACCGCCTGTGGCGTACTGCAGGCCCACCTGCACGCGCCGTGGGGTGCAACCCTGCCCGCCTGGTTAGCGTGGTTCAGCAGCCCCCAGGCAAGGGCCTGGCTGGGCTCTCCCTGGGCCCCGCTGCTTCCCTACGCAGCAGGGCTGGCCTGGCATGGCGCCGCCCTGCTGGTTTTCAATCGCCGGACGTCACCAGAAAATCGCGGCTGATGCCGCCACCCAGGTCGTTCACCCGGTCCAGGAACTGCGTGAGGAACGCGTGCAGCCCGGTCGCCAGGATTTCGTCGATGCGGCCGTACTGCAGGTCGGCCAGCAGGCGCCCTGCCCTGCGGCTGGTCTCGGCGGACTGCCCGTTGGCCAGCACCGCCAGGTTGTCCACCACCTCCCGCAGGCACGCGTGCAGCGAGCGCGGCATGTCGCGGCTCAGGATCAGCAGGTCGGCCACGCGGCCCGGCGTGATCACGTCGCGGTAGACCTTGCGGTACACCTCGAACGCCGACACGCTGCGCAAGATGGCGCTCCAGTGGTAGAAGTCGCTTTCCTGGTTGCGGTCACTAGGGCGGCCAAAAAAGTCGTTCTTGACCGCGTGGAACTTCACATCCAGCAGGCGCGCGGTGTTGTCCGCGCGCTCCAGGAAGGTGCCCATGCGCAAGAAGTGAAACGCCTCGTCCTGGAGCATCGTGCCCAGCACCACGCCGCGTGAGAGGTGCGAGCGGTACTTCACCCATTCAAAGAACTGGCCTGGGTCGCGCTCAAACGCGCCGCCTTCCAGTTGCCGGTGCAGTTCCAGCCAGGTCTGGTTCTGCGTCTCCCACACCTCGGTGGTGAGCGCGCCGCGCACGGCCCGCGCGTTCTCGCGTGCGGCGCGCAGGCACGACAGGATGGACGACGGGTTGTTGCCATCGTGCACCATGAACTCCAGCACGTTGGCGGGCGTCACTTCACCATGCTTGGCGGTGTAGGCAGGGATCAGCTCGCTGATGGACAGCAGGCCCTCCCAGCCTTTTTGCGCCACATCGGCAGCCTGGGGCAACAGGGAGGTCTCGTAGCTCACATTGAGCATTCTTGCTGTGTTCTCTGCCCGCTCTGTATATCGGGACATCCAGAACAGATGATCGGCAGTGCGACTTAGCATTTTTCCTCCCCGGGCAGAGAACCCCGCGCGTGCTGCGCACGCTGGCTGTGTTGTGGTGAAACCCCGCTTTCGGCGGCGTTTTCAGCCCGCTCGGTGTAGCGGGACATCCAGAACAGATGGTCGGCGGTGCGGCTCAGCATGTTCACAGGCTCCCTTGCGATTGACTTTGCGACTGACCTTGTCCCTGCGATTGCGATTGGGATTGCACGGCCTTGGGTTGCGCTGTGGGCGTACCCTCGCCCAGCACCCAGGTGTCCTTGGTGCCGCCGCCCTGCGACGAATTCACCACCAGCGAGCCCTCTTGCAGCGCCACGCGCGTGAGGCCGCCAGCGGCCATCTGCACCTCGCGACCGCTGAGCACAAAGGGGCGCAGATCGATGTGGCGCGGGGCAATGCCGCTTTCCACATAGGTGGGGCAGCTTGACAGGCTGAGCGTGGGCTGCGCGATGTAGCCCGCCGGGTTGGCCAGCAGCGCGCGGCGAAAATCCTCGATCTCGGCCTGCGTAGCGGCAGGGCCGATGAGCATGCCGTAGCCGCCCGCGCCGTGCACCTCCTTCACCACCAGGTCCTTGAGGTTGGCCAGCACGTGCTGCAGGTCGTCCTGCTTGCGGCACATCCAGGTGGGCACGTTCTTCAGGATGGGCTCCTCGCCCAGGTAAAAGCGGATCATCTCCGGCACATAGGGGTAGACGGACTTGTCGTCCGCCACGCCCGTGCCCACAGCGTTGCAGATGCCCACGTTGCCCGCGCGGTAAGCCTCCATGAGGCCGTAGCAGCCCAGGGTGGAATTGCGGCGGAAGACTTGGGGGTCGAGGAAGTCATCGTCCACGCGGCGATAGATCACGTCCACCCGCTGCAGGCCGCGTGTGGTGCGCATGTACACGAACTTGTCCTTGACCACCAGGTCCTGGCCCTCCACCAGCTCCACCCCCATCTGCTGGGCCAGGAAGGCGTGCTCGAAGTACGCACTGTTGTGCATGCCGGGCGTGAGTACCACCACCGTGGGCTCATCCGCCGTGGCGGGGGCGCTGGCGCGCAGGGTTTCGAGCAGCATGTCGGGGTAGTGGGCCACCGGCGCCACCTTGTGCAGGCTGAACAGCTCGGGGAACAACCGCATCATCATCTTGCGGTTTTCGAGCATGTAGCTCACACCGCTGGGCACGCGCAGGTTGTCTTCGAGCACGTAGTACTCACCATTGCCCTGGGCATCAGGGGCGCGCACGATGTCGATGCCTGCGATGTGCGCGTAGATGTCTTGCGGCACATGCACGCCGGCCATCTCGGGCCGGTACTGCGCGTTGTTCAGGATGAGATCGGCGGGCACGATGCCGGCGCGGATGATGTCCTGGCCGTGGTACACGTCGTGGATGAAACGGTTGAGCGCCGTGACACGCTGCACCAGCCCCTGCTGCATGCTGGCCCACTCGTGGGCAGGGATGATGCGGGGGATCAGGTCGAACGGGATCAACCGCTCGTTGCCTGCGCCGCCTTCGTCCTTGGCGCCGTAGACGGCGAAGGTGATGCCCACGCGCCGGAAGATCATCTCGGCTTCGGCCCTGCGGGCCTGCATCACGTCAGGGGGCTGTTTGCTCAACCACTGCGCATAGCGCTTGTAGTGTTCCCGCACGTCGCTGCCATCAAACGGCAGCATGGCGTACATCTCGTCAAATTTCTGCATGAACGGGCCTCCTGCGATCAGGATAGCAAGTTGTGAGCCCACCCCCGCCCAACACCCCTGGCGGCGCTGCGCCATCGGCCCCGAATCAGTCGTCCCGTGGCACCATGCGGTGCTGCCAATAGCGCTCGCCGGTGTCGCGTTCGCAGGCCACCTGCCCAGGCTGCGACGAGGACCAGCGGGCGGCCCCGCAGCGCGACGATTCCACCACCGCAATCTGGCGCGCACGGTAGCGCTGCAGCACATCCGGCGCCGGATGACCGAAGCGGTTGCGATACCCGGCCTGCACCAAAGCGGTGCGCGGCTGCACGGCCTCCAGAAAAGCCGACGACGACGAGGTCTTGCTGCCGTGGTGCGGCACCAGCAGCAGGTCGGCCCGCAAGGGCGCGCTGCGCGCCAGCAAGGCTTGCTCCTGCGGTGCCTCGATGTCGCCCACCAGCAGGGCCGTCCCGCCCTCGGGCCCGGCGGCCGTGATGCGCAGCACGCAGCTGAGTGCATTGGGACGCGGGGCCTTGGCCGCCACAGGGGCTTCGTCACCGGGCAGCGGATGCAGCACCTCAAAAGCCACGCCATCCCACTCCCAGCGCTGGCCTGCCAGGCAGGGCCTGCTGGGGCGCAAGCGCTGCAGGGCGTGCTCGGCTTCGATGGAGCCGGTCAGTTCGGCGCCCGGCTGCTGGGCCAGCACGGCCGCTGCACCGCCTGTGTGGTCGGCATCGCGGTGGCTGAGCATGAGCACATCCACCTGATCCCCCAGCGCCCGCAGCAGCGGCACCAGCACGCGGTGGCCCGCATCGCTCTCGCGGCTGAAGCGCGGCCCCGCGTCATACAGCAGGGTGTGCGTGGCCGTGCGCACCAGCACGGCATTGCCCTGGCCGATGTCGGCGGCCAGCAGCTCCAACTGCCCCGCGGCCGGCCGCGCAGGCTGCCACCACAACACCGGCAGCAGCAGGGGCAACGCCAGCAAACGCAGGCGCCAGGGCAGGCGCATGGCCAAGAGCGCGCCCCCTGCCACCGCCGCCACACCCGCCCACAGCGGCGCGGCAGGCAAAAACACAGCGGCCCAGGGCCACTGCGCCAGCCACTGCAGCAACGCGGTGAACGGCTGCAGGCTGAGGGCCGCCGCACTCCACAGCGGCGCCCACAACACGCCCCCCAGCGCCAGCGGCGTGACCACCAGCGTCACCCAGGGGATGGCCACCAGGTTGGCGACAAAACCCACCAGCGACACCTGGCCAAACAGCAGCAAGCCCAGGGGCGTGAGCGCCAGCGTGACCACCCACTGCTCGCGCACTAGGGCATAAAAATGGCCTGTAGCGCTAGTGCCACTTGCCCCTGTAGCTATTGGATTAGTAGCAAACAGAACGCCCACTGCCACAAAGCTCAGCCAGAAACCTGCCTGTGCCAGCGCCCAGGGGTCCAGCACCACCACGGCCCCACACGCCAGCAGCCACACCTGGGGCCAGGGCCAGCGGCGCCCGCTCAGCTGCAGCAGCCCCACGATGGCCAGCATGGTCACGGTGCGCTGCGCGGGCACGCCCCAGCCGCTGAACAGGGCGTAGGCCGTGGCCAGCAGCACACCCGACACCAGTGCGGCGGATTGCGCAGGCACCGCCAGGCTCAACCGGGGCGAGCGCCGCCACAACGCCCGCACCACCAGCGCCGCCAGCCAGGCGAACAGCGTGATGTGGAGACCCGAAATGCTCATGAGGTGGGCCACCCCGGTGGCACGGAACACATCCCAGTCTGCACGGTCAATAGCACGCTGGTCGCCGGTGACCAGCGCCGCCACCACGCCCGCCGTGCGCGTGCGGGCGGGGTCGGCGATGTCATTGCCCGAGCCATCCTGCCCGAATACCAGGCGCTCCAGGATGGCGTCCCGCACACGCTGGCGCAACTGCTCCACCGGGTACTGCCAGGTGGCGGCCACACGCACCGGCGGCTCGTCCTTGGGGCCCGCACGCACGTAACCCGTGGCCTGCAGGCCCTGCTCCCACATCCACAGTTCGTAGTCAAAGCCATGCGGGTTGCGCAGGCCATGGGGGGCCTTCAGGCGCACGGTGATCTGCCACCGCTCGCCCGCACGCACCGGGGCGGGCTGGCGCTGCAGGTCCAGCACCTCGCCCGCACCGCCGAAAGCGCCGCCATACCAGGCCACATCCACCAGGGGCGGCAAGGACACCGGCGCGCCTTGCAGCGTCGCTCCCTCCACCACCATGCGCCAGCGGGTGCCCGCCTCGTTGATCTGCGGCATGGCGGCCACCACGCCGGTGATGCGCAGGTCCTTGCCCTCCAACGCTGCCGGCAATGCCTGCGCCTGGTAGGCCAGGGCCCGCAGGCCGGTGCCTCCCGCCATGGCCAGCGCCCCCGCCAGCAACATCAGCCAGGGCGCCATGGCGATGGCACTGCGAGCCCAGCGAAGCCCTGGGCGCCGCCGCGCGGCGGCCACCGCACCACCGCCCAGCAGCAGACCAGCCCCCAACAGCCACCCATAGGCCGCAGCGGACCACAGCATGGGCTGCTGCAGCTGCAGCGCAGCCCCGGCCACCACGCCCAGCAACACAGCGGGCAGGAGCCACGGACGCGGGGGCAATGGCCCCTCCACGCCCCAGCCTGTGGCGGACAGCGTCGTGGCATTAGAGGCGCTTATGGCGGACATGCGCTGATGCTAATGCGCCGCCAGGGCCTGCCACGTCGGCGCGATGGTGGGGTGCTGTGTAACACTTACCGCGCTCGGCGGCCTGCGCACCAGACCGCTCTCGTCTATCCACCCACACTTCCTAACGAGGACCACCATGAGCGTTTACGACAAGCTGAAAGAACTCAACATCACCCTGCCCCCCGTGTCGGTGCCTGCCGCCGCCTACGTGCCCTATGTGCAGACGGGCAACCTGGTGTTCCTGAGCGGCCACATCGCTCGCAAGGACGGCAAGCCCTGGGCTGCGCAGTTCGGCCGCGACATCGGCACCGAAGAAGGCAAGCAGGCTGCGCGTGCTGTGGCCATCGACCTGATGGGCACGCTGCAAGCCGCCTGCGGCGGCGACCTGAACCGTGTCAAACGCATCGTCAAGGTCATGAGCCTGGTGAACTCCACGGGCGACTTCACCGAACAGCACCTGGTGACTAATGGCGCCAGCGAACTGCTGGGCCAAGTGTTTGGCGAGAAGGGCGTGCACGCCCGCAGCGCCTTTGGCGTGGCCCAGATCCCCATGGGCGCGTGCGTGGAGATCGAACTGATCGCCGAACTGGCCTGACAGACCGCGCGCCCCAGCAAAAAACCCATGGCATCACTGCCATGGGTTTTTTGTTGCCTGTGCAGCGCAGGGTCCCGCCGCCTGGGCCTGCGGCAGCCGGGGGCACCCACCTCAGCGTGTCAGAAAGATTCCCAGTCCTCTTCCGCCCCGGCCGTGGCACCGTGCTTGGCACCTTGCTTCACGCCTGCCGATGATGAAGGCGATTTCGCCAGTGCCGCCGGGGCACTCGCAGTGTTGATGCGGGCTGCAGGGGCACCGCCCGCAGTGGCGGCCGCTGCAGGCTTGTTGCGGGTGGCAGGCATGGTGGTTGTCGCCTTGGCCGCGCCGCGCGCGACCCCAATGGCGGCCTGTGCAGGACCATAGCTGGCGGCGTTGACCTTGAACATGGATACCTCGCGCGCCAGGTGATCGGCCTGCTCGCGCAGGCTTTGTGCTGCCGCAGCGCTTTCTTCCACCAGGGCGGCGTTCTGCTGGGTCATCTGGTCGAGGTTGCTGATCGCCTTGTTGACCTGCGACACCCCCGCGCTCTGCTCGGACGATGCGGCGGTGATCTCGCCGATCATGTCGGTCACGCGCTGCACCGACTGCACGATGTCGGTCATGGTCGTGCCCGCATCGGACACCAGGCGCGAGCCGGTCTCCACCTTCTCGACCGACGCGCTGATGAGCTGCTTGATCTCCTTGGCTGCCTCGGCACTGCGCTGGGCCAGGCTGCGCACCTCACTGGCCACCACGGCAAAGCCCCGGCCTTGCTCGCCGGCACGCGCGGCCTCCACCGCCGCATTGAGCGCCAGGATGTTGGTCTGGAACGCAATGCCGTCGATCACGCCAATGATGTCTGCGATCTTCTTGCTGCTGTGGTTGATGTCCTCCATGGTGGCCACCACCTGGGTTACCACCTCGCCGCCCCGGCGCGCCACGCCGGTGGCACCCGCTGCCAGGCTGCTGGCCTGCTGGGCGCTGCCAGCGCTTTGCTGGATGGTGCTGGTGAACTCTTCCATCGCGGCAGCGGTCTCCTGCAGGTTGCTAGAGGTCTGCTCGGTGCGGGCCGACAGGTCCTGGTTGCCGGTCGCGATCTCTGCGCTGGCGATGGCAATGCTGTCCGTGCTTTGGCGCACCTGGTGCACCATGCGCCCCAGCGCATTGCTCATGGCATAAAGCGAGCGCAACAGATCGCCAAACTCGTCGCTGCGCGTGACAGCTTCCTGCAGGCTCAGGTCGCCACCCGCAATGCGTTCGGCCAGTCCATTGGCCTGGGCCAAGGGCCGCTGGATGCTGCCAATCAGGTAATACGCCCCCACGATGATGGCCAGCAGCAGCAGGCCCACGGCCACCGCGGCGATCTTGACGGTGAGCATGCGTTCGGCCGCCATCGCCACCTGCGTCTCTGCGGCGTTCTTCTGCAGTTGGGCCACAAACTCGCGCAGAGCAGCGAGGTAGGCCGCCACGGAGGGGTTGTACTTCTGGTTGATCAGCGTCACGGCCTGATCTTGCTGACCGTCACTCTTGAGCTTGCGGGCCTCGCCACGCAGATCGATCATGGTCTTGCGGGCGGCCGCAATCTTGTTCATCTGGGCCTTGTCGGCGTCGGACAAGGCCATGGATTCGAGCGACTTCTGCACCTCGCTGATCTGGGCCGACGTGGCCGCAATGACGTCCTTGAACTCGGCTTCCACCGCTGGGTCGTTGCTCACGATCAGCGCCTGGGTGCGCGCTGCATTGGTTTCGGTCAACCCCGACCAGCGCAGGGCGGCCTGCACCCGCGCCTCCATGTCCTTGCTCACGGCATCGGCCTGGGCTTGCACTTTTGCAGAGCGGTAGGCCGCAAACCCCACCACGGCGACCAGCATGACCACGATCAGAATCACAGCCAGCCACAGCTTGTGGGCCATCCTCAATTGTTTAGGCATGGAGGTCTCCTGGAGTGTGTTTGTCACGAGATGTTGCTCGCTTTCCGACAATTGCACAAACCAGGAGCGGCCGCATGAGGGTCATCCCCAAGCACGATCGGAGGCGCCGCCAAAGGCGCCGAGTGCGGCAAACCCGTTTCGCGCACCCCGCTCCACAGGCAGCGGCGACGATTGAAGCGGCGAAAAACCGCAGCGATACGGCCCCGGCCGAGCGCTGCGCCGCAGGCAATGCTGCAGTACGGGTATGGCTGCAGGACGCGGCAACAACGCCGGAGGCGTCGTGTGAGCTGTCCTTACTCGACGCGCGTCACTGTCGTGGGCTTGAAGCCCAGGTCTGCTGCCTTGCCCTTGCGGCCGCGCGCAGCACGGGCGTTGTTCAGGCTGCGGATCTCCAGCGTCTCATCACGCTGCTTGCCGCCCCGGCCCACGCCATCGAGGCGAATGCTGCGCGTGTAGGCCGCCGCGCCTGCGAGCTGGTCCTTGTCTTCCAGGTCGATCAGCATCAGCCCCCGGCCGCCATTGGCCATGGTTTTCAGCTCGGTGATCTCGAAGGTCAGGATGCGCCCGCCCGTGGAGGCACAGGCCACATGCGTGGCGGGCAGCACCGGCTTGCTGCCCGTGGTGCCCGCAGCGTGTGATGGCACGCACACGGTTTCGCCCTCGCCCAGGGTGAGGAAGGCCTTGCCGCCCTTTTGGCGCGAGACCATGTTTTCCACCGCCGCCAGAAAGCCGTAGCCGCCCGAGTTGGACAACAGCAGCGTGGCGTTGGCTGGCCCCGCAAAGTAGTGCAGCAGTTGCGTGCCCGATTCCAGCTCGATGAGCGTGGTCACCGGCTGGCCGTCGCCACGCGCACCGGGCAGCAGCGACACGGCCACCGAGTAAACGCGGCCATTGCTGCCAAAGGCCAGCAGGGTATCCACCGTGCGGCACTCGAACGTGCCGTACAGCCCATCACCTGCCTTGAAGGCAAAGCTGGCGGCCTCGTGGCCATGGCCGGTGCGGGCGCGCACCCAGCCTTTTTGCGAGACGACCACGGTCACAGGCTCGTCCACCACCTTCACCTCGGCCACGGCCTTTTTCTCGGCCTGGATGAGGGTGCGGCGGGCGTCGGCAAAGGTCTTGGCGTCCGCCTCGATCTCCTTGACCATGGTGCGGCGCAGCGAGCCGGGGTTGTTCAGGATGTCTTCGAGCTTGCCCTGGCTTTCGCGCAGTTCTTTCAGCTCTTGTTCGATCTTGATGGCTTCTAGGCGCGCCAACTGGCGCAGGCGGATTTCGAGGATGTCCTCGGCCTGCCGGTCGCTGAGGTTGAAGCGCGCGATGAGCGCGGCCTTGGGCTCCTCGGCCGCACGGATGATCGCGATCACCTCGTCGATGTTGAGCAGCACGGTCTGCCGCCCTTCGAGGATGTGAATGCGGTCCAGCACCTTGTCCAGCCGGTGCTGGCTTCGGCGGGTGATGGTGGTCTGGCGGAAGGCAATCCACTCTTCCAGCATCACACGCAGCGACTTCTGCACGGGCTTGCCATCGAGCCCCACCATGGTGAGGTTGATGGGGGCCGAGGTTTCCAGGCTGGTGTGGGCAAGCAATGCGGTGATCAGCTCCTGCTGCGGGGTCTTGCCCGTCTTGGGCTCGAACACCAGGCGCACGGGCGCGTCTTTGCTCGATTCGTCGCGCACCACATCCAGCACAGCCAGCATGCTAGCCTTGAGCTGGGTTTGGTCTTGCGAGAGCGCCTTTTTGCCGGTCTTGACCTTGGGGTTGGTGATTTCCTCGATCTCTTCGAGCACCTTTTGCGTGCTCACGCCGGGCGGCAACTCGTTCACCACCAACTGCCACTGGCCACGCGCCATGTCTTCGATCTTCCAGCGCGCGCGCACCTTGAGGCTGCCACGGCCGGTGCGGTAGGCATCGGCAATGTCGCCCGCGCTGCTGATGATCTGGCCGCCGCCGGGGTAGTCCGGGCCGGGCACCAGCGCGAGCAGGTCTTCCTGGCTCAGCGAGGGCGTCCTGATGAGCGCAATGCAGGCATCTGCAATCTCGCGCAGGTTGTGGCTGGGGATTTCGGTGGCCAGGCCTACGGCAATGCCGCTGGCGCCGTTGAGCAACGCGAACGGCAAGCGCGCGGGCAACTGGCGCGGCTCCTCCGTGCTGCCGTCGTAGTTGGGCATGAAATCGACCGTGCCTTCGTCGATCTCATCCAGCAGCAGGCTGGTGATGCGCGACAGGCGGGCCTCGGTGTAGCGCATGGCCGCAGCGCCGTCGCCGTCGCGGCTGCCGAAGTTCCCCTGGCCGTCGATCAGCGGGTAGCGCTGGGCAAAGTCCTGCGCCATGCGCACCAGCGCGTCGTAGGCCGACTGATCGCCATGCGGGTGGAAGCGGCCCAGCACATCGCCCACCACGCGGGCGCTCTTGACCGGTTTGGCGGCCGTGTTGCGCGTGGGTCCGCTATAGCCCAGGCCCATGCGGTCCATCGAATACAGAATGCGCCGCTGCACGGGCTTGAGGCCGTCGCACACGTCGGGCAGCGCGCGGCCCTTGACGACCGACAGTGCGTACTCCAGGTAGGCACGCTGAGCATAGCCCGCCAGGCCCAGGGAGTCGCCCCCGTCATCGCCTGCGGTGGTGAAATCGAGAGTGGGTTGGTCGCTCATTCGTTGGGTACAGTTTCTGGATTCACGTTCTGGGGAGCGGTGGGTGTCTGCGCCACGCGGGTGGGCGGCAGGTTGCCCCGGTTCTGCGCGCCGCCCGACAGCTCCATGCGCACGCGGCCGGGCAGCGCACGCTGGGCCAGCACCGGCGCCGGGGGCTTGAGCTGGGCATACAGGCCCAGCACGGTGCGCACGTAGTTCTGGGTTTCCCTGAAGGCCGGTATCTGGTTGCCCGCCTTTTGCACCGCGCCTTCGCCGGCGTTGTAGGCGGCCACGGCCAGGTCCATGCGGCCAGGGAACAGGTCCAGCAGATAGCGCAGGTAACGGGTGCCGGTGGGCACGTTCACGGCGGGGTCGGCGAGCTTTTGCTCGACCGAGCGCTTCTTGTCCGCATTCACACCAAAACGGCTGGCCGTGGCGGGCATGACCTGCATCAGGCCCACGGCGCCTTTGGGCGACACGGCGGCGGCGTCAAAGCCGGACTCGGTGGCGATCACGGCCTGCAACAGCTCGTAGTCCACACCATGTTGGCTGGACGCAGCGCGCAGGTGGTGCTTGACGCGCTTGTAGTCCGGCGCAATGTCAAAAAACGCCAGCAGGCGCGCACCCGCTACGGGAAGCGCATAGGGCATGGGCGATGCATTGGCCGGTGCATCGCGGGTGGAGTCGAAGTCGTTGCCCCGAAAAAACAGCTGGTAGCGCGCATCGACCTGCTCGGACGCAAAGTGCGTCACGCCGCGCTCATCCACATGCGCCCACAGGTCTGCATGGGCCATTCGCTGCAAAAAACAGAGCAAACAACCCAATAAACACCAGCGCATGACGCCATTCTTGTTTGGATTCCTCATGACAGACCTGTCGGACAGCCCTCGGTCAGATATCGATCTCCACCGCGTCGCCATGCAGCTCCATGAGCTCGCGGCGCGCGGCGGCCTCGCCCTTGCCCATGAGCTTGGTGATGAGGCCTTCGGTGGCGGCAAAGTCCACATCCCCCAGCTGCACGGGCAGCAGGCGGCGGGTGTCGGGATTGAGGGTGGTTTCCCACAGCTGCTCCGCGTTCATTTCGCCCAGGCCTTTGAAGCGGCTGATCTGGCACTTCTCGCGTGCCACACCATCCTTGGCGCATTTGTCGAGGATGGCCGTCAGCTCCCCATCGTCCAGCGCATACATCTTGGCCGCAGGCTTCTTGCCGCGCGCGGGCACATCCACGCGAAACAGTGGTGGGCGTGCCACATAGATGTGGCCGGTCTCGATGAGCTTGGGGAAATGGCGGAAGAACAGCGTGAGCAGCAGCACCTGGATGTGCGAGCCGTCCACGTCGGCATCTGACAGGATGCAGATCTTGCCGTAGCGCAGACCGCTCAGGTCCGGCGTGTCGTTGGGGCCATGCGGGTCCACGCCAATCGCTACCGAGATGTCGTGGATTTCGTTGTTGGCAAACAGGCGGTCGCGCTCCACCTCCCAGGTGTTGAGCACCTTGCCGCGCAGCGGCAGGATGGCCTGGCTTTCCTTGTCGCGGCCCATCTTGGCGCTGCCACCGGCCGAATCGCCCTCCACCAGGAAGACCTCGTTGTGGGCGGTGTCACGGCTTTCGCAGTCGGTGAGCTTGCCGGGCAGCACGGCCACGCCGGAGCCCTTGCGCTTTTCCACCTTCTGGCCCGCCTTCTGGCGAGTCTGCGCGGCTTTGATGGCCAGCTCGGCGAGCTTTTTGCCGTATTCGACATGCTGGTTGAGCCACAGCTCCAGCGCCGGGCGCACAAAACCGCTGACCAGTCGCACCGCGTCGCGCGAATTCAGGCGTTCCTTGATCTGGCCCTGGAACTGCGGGTCCAGCACTTTGGCCGAGAGCACATAGCTGGCGCGCGCAAACACGTCCTCGGGCAGCAGCTTCACGCCCTTGGGCAACAGACTGTGCAGTTCGATGAAGCTCTTGACCGCGTTGAACAGTCCGTCGCGCAGGCCGCTTTCGTGCGTGCCGCCCGCGCTGGTGGGGATCAGGTTGACGTAGCTCTCGCGCATGGGCTGACCGTCTTCGGTGAAGGCCACGGCCCAGGCGGCGCCTTCGCCTTCGGCAAAACTTTCGTTGTTGCGGTCGGCAAAACCCTCGCCCTCAAACAACGGGATCACCGGGTCGCCGTTCAGCGTCTGCATGAGGTAGTCGCGCAGGCCGCCCTTGTACTGCCAGGTTTGCGTATCGCGGGTTTTCTCGTTGACCAGCTGCACCGTCACGCCCGGCATCAGCACGGCCTTGCTGCGCAGCAGGTGGGTGAGTTCGCCCATGGGCAGGGCGCTGGATTCGAAATACTTGGCGTCGGGCCAGACGCGCACCGAGGTACCCTGCTTGCGCTCGCCCGCCTCCAGCGGCCGGGCCACCAAGGGCTCGATCACATCACCGGCGGCAAACACCAGGCGCGCCACCTTGCCCTCGCGGTAGCTGGTGGCCTCCAGCCGGGTGGCCAGCGCGTTGGTGACCGACACGCCCACGCCATGCAGGCCGCCCGAGAAGCTGTAGGCGCCGCCTTTGCCCTTGTCGAACTTGCCGCCCGCGTGCAGGCGGGTGAAGACCAGCTCGATCACCGGCGCTTTTTCTTCCGGGTGCATGCCGAAGGGAATGCCCCGGCCGTCGTCTTCCACACTGACAGAGCCGTCAGCGTGCAAGGTGACGCGGATCTTCTTGCCGTACCCGGCCAGCGCCTCGTCGGCGGCGTTGTCCAGCACCTCCTGGATGATGTGCAGGGGGTTGTCGGTGCGGGTGTACATGCCCGGGCGCTGCTTGACGGGCTCCAGGCCCTTAAGCACGCGGATCGAACCTTCGGAATATTCGCTGGCGGAAGCAGAAGACGGTTTGGCAGACATAGCGGCGGATTGTAGTGCGGCCACCGCCCTGGGGCTGGATAAAAAGACAGTCTTCCCGCGACCCTGGTGGCAACTGTATTGGTCGCGGGTGTATCAGCGCGTTTCACACAATCTGGCTACATTCCTGCGCATGCATATGAATCCTCCCAAACTATCCATGTTCCAGGTGCTGGCCTGCGGCGCGGCCATCGTGACCCTGTCCATGGGCACCCGCCACGGGTTCGGGCTGTGGCTGCTTCCCATCACCCAGGAGATGGGCTGGACGCGCCAGTCGTTCGCCCTGGCCATCGCCATCCAGAACCTGTCCTGGGGCCTGATCGGGATTTTTGCGGGCATGGCGGCCGACCGGTTTGGGGCCTTCCGCGTGCTGCTCGGCGGTGCAGCCCTGTATGCCCTGGGCCTGGCGGGCATGGCGCTGTCGCCCACGCCCATGTTGTTTGCGCTGACGGCCGGTGTGCTGATTGGCGCGGCGCAGGCGGGCACCACCTATGCAGTGATCTATGGTGTGCTGGGGCGGCAGATTGCGCCCGAAAAACGCTCATGGGCCATGGGCGTGGCAGCGGCGGCGGGTTCGTTCGGGCAGTTCCTGATGGTGCCGGTCGAAGGCTGGCTGATTGCAGGCCTGGGCTGGCAGCAGGCCTTGCTGGTGCTGTCGATGGCAGTGCTGCTGATCGTGCCGCTGGCCTTTGGCCTGCGGGAGCCGGGCTTCAAGGGCACGGCCCCGGTCAAGCGCGAGCAGACCATTGCGCAGGCGCTGGGCGAGGCCTTCCGCTACCCCAGCTTCAACCTGCTGATGGCCGGCTACTTTGTGTGCGGCTTTCAGGTGGTGTTCATTGGCGTGCACATGCCCAGCTACCTCAAGGACCATGGCCTGTCGCCCCAGGTGGCCAGCTATGCGCTGGCGCTGATCGGGCTGTTCAATGTGTTTGGCACTTACATCGCGGGCACGCTGGGCCAGCGCATGCCCAAGCGCCACATCCTCGCTTTCATCTACTTTGCCCGCGCGGTGGCGATCAGCATCTTTTTGCTGGTACCGCTGTCGCCGCTGTCGGTGTACGTGTTCTCGGCGGTGATGGGCGCGCTGTGGCTGTCCACCGTGCCGCCCACCAACGCCACCATTGCACAAATCTTTGGGGTGCAGCACCTGTCCATGCTGGGCGGCTTTGTGTTCTTCAGCCACCAGATCGGCAGCTTCCTGGGCGTCTGGTTGGGCGGCTATCTGTATGACGCCACCGGCAGCTACGATATCGTCTGGTACATCGCGATCGGCCTGGGCATTTTTGCCGGGCTGGTGAACCTGCCAGTCAAGGAAAGCCCGATCGCGCGCAACAGCCCCCAACCCGCCTGACCCGTTTGCCCCCGCATGAGCGACACCACCCCGCCCCGCAAACCCGCGCCGCGTGCCCTGCGCTGGCTGGGCGGTGCCGTGGCCGTGCTGCTGTGCCTGGTGGTGTTTGGCTTGTACACCGTGCCCGAATTCATGGTGCTGCTGGCAGACCAGATGTGGGCGTGTTTTTGACACCCTTGGCGGGATTTTCAAACGTTTTTGGCAGCAGGCGCTAGTGGATCATGCGCTGACAGCTATCATTTTTATAGTTTTATGCACGGTATGCACGGTACAGAAGCCCCTTCGGAATGGGTGCGGCGCTGGAGCCACCTGATCGCCCCCCACAGCACCGTGCTGGACGTCGCCTGCGGCGCAGGGCGCCATCTGCGCCATCTGCGGGAACTGGGGCACACCGTGGTCGGCGTGGACCGGTCGGCCGAGGCTCTGGCCGCCTGCGAAGGGCTGGGCGAGCTGGTGCAGGCTGACATCGAAAACGGCCCCTGGCCTTTTGCAGGCCGCCAGTTTGGTGGCGTGGTTGTCACCAACTACCTGTGGCGCCCCTTGCTGCCCACCATCGTGGCCAGCGTGGCGCCGGGCGGGGTGCTGGTCTACGAAACGTTCGCCCAGGGCAACGAAACCGTGGGGCGCCCGTCACGGGCGGAGTTCCTGCTCGCGCACGGCGAACTGCTGCAGGCATGCCAGGACCTGCACGTGGTGGCTTATGAGGACGGCTTCATCGACGAACCCGCGCGTTTCGTGCAACGCATCACGGCCGTACGGGAACTCCCGCAGGCGGGTGGACCCTCACGACATCTTTTGTCTACCGGGGCTAGTTAGAATGCCCTTTTACCGTTTACCACTGCGGACATGACTTCTTCTTCCGTGCCACTCACCGGCAGCATCGTCGCCCTCGTCACTCCCATGCACGAGGACGGTAGCGTGGACTACCCCACCTTGCGCAAACTGATCGACTGGCACATCGCCGAAGGCACCGATTGCATCGGCGTGGTGGGCACCACGGGCGAGTCCCCCACGGTGAACGTGGAAGAACACTGCGAAATCATCCGCGTGGCCGTGGAACAGTCCGCCAAGCGCGTACCCATCATGGCCGGCTGCGGCGCCAACTCCACCGCCGAAGCCATTGAGCTGGCCAAGTTCGCGCGCGGCGTGGGTGCCGACAGCCAACTGCAGGTCGTGCCGTACTACAACAAGCCCACCCAAGAGGGCCAGTACCAGCACTTCAAGGCGATTGCAGAAGCCACGGGCGACCTGCCCATCGTGCTGTACAACGTGCCCGGCCGCTCGGTGGCCGATATGCAGCACGACACCGTGCTGCGCCTGGCCCAGGTGCCCGGCGTGATCGGCATCAAGGAAGCCACCGGCAACATCGAGCGTGCCCAGTGGCTCATCCGTGACGTGCCCAAGGGCTTTGGCGTGTACTCGGGCGACGACCCGACCGCCGTCGCCCTGATGCTGTGCGGCGGCCACGGCAACATCAGCGTGACGGCCAACGTGGCCCCGCGCCTGATGCACGAGCTGTGCGTGGCGGCACTGGCCGGCAACGTGCAACGCGCCATGCAGATCCAGTTTCAGCTGATGCCGGTGCACAAGCACCTGTTTGTCGAAGCCAACCCCATCCCGGTCAAGTGGGCCATGTCCCGCATGGGCCTGTGTGGTGGCACCATGCGCCTGCCCATGACGCCCCTGGCCAGCAGCAACGAGGCTGTGGTCGAGTCGGCACTGCGCACCAGCGGCCTGATCTAATCCGGGCTTTGCGCCCGCTCTCAGAGACACTTCCCAAGGATTTCCGCGTGAAAGCTGCTACCACCCGCCTGAGCCTGCTGGCTCTTGTCATGGCCCTGTCCGCCTGCTCCACCAGCATTTTGGAGGGCGACAAGATCGACTACAAGAGCGCCGCCAAGGGCTCGTCACTGGAAGTCCCCCCGGACCTCACCCAGCTGTCACGCGACTCGCGCTACGCCATGCCAGGTGGCTCGGTGTCTGCCGCTGCCATGCAGGCAGGCCAGGCCGCACAGCCGTCGGGCAACACCAACGCGGCGGCCCTGTCGCTGGGCGACGTGCGGATCGAACGAGACGGCAGCCAGCGCTGGCTGGTGGTCAACCGCCCCGCCGACAAGCTGTGGGAGCCCGTGCGCGACTTCTGGCTGGAAAGCGGCTTCACGCTGGCCCAGTCCGAGGCCAACGTTGGTATCATGGAAACCGACTGGGCAGAGAACCGCGCCAAACTGCCCCAGGATTTCATCCGATCCACCATCGGCAAGCTGATGGAGTCCCTGTACTCGACCGGCGAACGGGACAAGTTCCGCACCCGGCTGGAACGCAATGCCAATGGCAGTACCGAGATCTACATCACCCATCGCGGGATGGTCGAGGTCTATGGCAACGTCACCAAGGACAGCACCGTCTGGCAGCCCCGCCCGTCCGACCCGGAACTCGAAACCGAATTCCTGCGCCGCCTGATGGTCAAGCTGGGCGTCAGTCAGGAGCAATCCAAGGCAGTGGCAGCAGCACCCGCGGCGCGTGCCCAGGCCGCCCGCATGGCCACGGTCAACAATGTGCCGGTGGTCCAGCTGGACGAGGGCTTTGACCGGTCCTGGCGCCGGGTGGGCCTGGCCCTGGACCGCACCGGCTTCACCGTGGAAGACCGCAACCGCAATGAGGGCACGTACTTCGTGCGCTACGTAGCTCCAGACACCGTGAAGAAAGAGCCTGGCTTCTTCAGCAAGCTGTTCAGCTCCACCTCCGCAACACCTCCGCTCAAGTACCGCATCGTGGTGCGCAGCCAGGGTGAGTCGACCACCGTGTCGGTGCTCAATGAGGCTGGTGCCCCCGAGTCCTCGGCCAACGCCGAGCGCATCGTGCGCGTGATTGCTGACGATCTGAAATAAGAGCCGGCCGCAGGCCGCCACCCACACCTCTGGAGCCCCCTCCGCCTTCTGGTGGACGGTGGCTCTGGTTTTTTGGGCCGCCACAAACCCACCCTTTCGCTCCGCCATGCTTCGATTCAAGAACCTGGGCAGCGGCAGCACTGGCAATGCCACGGTCGTCGAAGGCCGCAGTGGCAGCCAGGTTCGCCGCCTCCTGATCGATTGCGGGCTCGGCATCCGGCAGCTGCAAGCCCGTCTGGCGCAAGCGCAGTTGCAGGTGGAAGACCTGGACGCCCTCTTCATCACTCACGAACACTCGGACCACATCGGCTGTGCCCAGACCGTGGCGCTGCGTTTTCGCATTCCCGTGTGGATGAGTGAGGGCACGTACGCGGCCCTCGGTGCGCCAGACTTGGACGGCTTGCTGCGGGTGGCGCACGACATGGAAGCGATTGACATGGGCGCGTTCGAAGCCCGCCCCTTCACCGTGCCCCACGATGCCCGGGAGCCGCTGCAGCTGCGGTGCTCCGACGGCGCCGCACACCTGGGCGTGCTGACCGACCTGGGCCACGCCAGCCCCCATGTGCTGCAGCAGCTGCAGGGATGCCACGCCCTGTTGATCGAGGCCAATCACGACCCCGACATGCTGGCCGCGTCCCGCTACCCGCCCTTCCTGAAACGCCGCGTAGGCGGGCTGTACGGCCACCTGGCCAACCCGGCGACGGCGGAGATTCTGCGTGCGGTGCAGCACAACGGCCTGCGGTGCGTAGTGGCAGCGCACCTGAGTGCGCAAAACAACCTCCCCGCACTCGCCCGCCAATCGCTCGCCGCCGCGCTGGGTTGGGCGGACGAGGAGATCCAGGTCGCCAGCCCCACCGAAGGCACTGATTGGCTCGACGTCAACCCTTGATGGCCCGGACCGGGCGTCCATAAATGTCTCACCCTGGCGAAGGGCATAAAAAAAGCCCCGGACCTTGCGGTGCGGGGCCGTGGCACAGGCCGACCTTGGGGTCAGCCCAGAGCCTGCAGCGATTTACTTGGCTGCGGAAGCGCCGGTAGCGGCGGTGGCAGCAGCGTCAGCAGCAGCCTTGGCAGCGTCAGCGGCAGGAGCAGAAGCGTCAGCAGCAGGTGCAGCGGCGGCAGGAGCAGCAGCGTCGGAAGCGGCAGGTGCTGCTGGCTCGGCGGCGGGAGCAGGTGCTGCGGCAGGAGCTTCCACAGGAGCGGGTGCTGGAGCGGGTTCTTCCTTCTTGCCACAAGCGGCGAGTGCAGCAGCAGCGATCAGGGCGGCCAGAACGAGAGAGTTCTTCATTTCGATTTTCCTATTTGGACAGACAGAATCTTGAAAAGCCACGGCGTCAGGCTTCCTGAGCCCATGCACGCATTGGCACAATGCACTTGGTTGCACCTTTTTGGGCACAGCCGCAGATTATATTGGTATTTAGTCAATACTGACTAACACTGACGAAAGCTTTACGCCAGCTTGACTTTGCGCAGTATCTCCCCGGGCGCGACTGCCGCGTGGCGCCATGCCAACGGGCGCTCCCCAAAGTGGGGCGAAGGCTACAGGCCCAGTGTGGTGGAGGGAAAGCCGGGTGCGCTCTTGCTGCGCACCCATTCGTTGAGTGTCTCGTGCAGCAGCACCCGGCGATCGGCCTCGCCGCCGGTCACCCCCACGCAGCGCTCCGGATCGAGCCGGTGCAGCACCCATTGCGGCGACCACAGCGCGCTGGGCAGGTCAAGCGGGTCGGCGGCCGGGCTGCGGCGGCAGGTGATGATGTGGTCCCAGGTACCGCGCCAGCGCACAAAGCGGGCATGGCGGCGGATCACGTCGTCGTAGCTGCAGGCCAGCATGGTGAAGCGCCGGCCGCTGCGGGCCCAGTCCTGCAAACACTCGACCACCGCACGCTCGCCCAAGGGCCAGTCATGAAAGTGGGCATCGCTGATGAAGATCTCTTGCCAGCCGTCCCGCGCCGCCGTTGCAATGGCGTCGCGCACCAGTTGCTGAAACGCCTCACGCCCGCTGAATCGCCCACTGGGCAAGTCACGCAAAGGCTCGGCGGAGGGGGTTGCTGTGTCGGTCATCACTGGCTCCTGGTCAGTCTCAGCCGGCCCAGGCATGGGCCCAGCCCGCATCGCACCACGACGAAAGCAGCTCCAGCGCGTCGTCGCTGGCCCGTGCCAGATCGCGTGCCGACAGTTGGCGCTCATCGGCCAGGCGCCGCATCAGCGTGGCGTCGCGCCCCGCTGCGCGGTAGCTTTCGCCGTTGATGAAGATGTGCTGTGTGTCGTACATCATGCGGCTCTTACGGTCCAGCCGCACCCCTTCCAGCATCACCTTGGGGTCACCAGGCTCAAACCACACGCTGGGCTTGGGCTCGGTCAGGTACTCGCCCAGCGCGCGTTCCAGCACCAGGGGCTGGGCCAGCGCGCGCGACAGCGCCTCACGCGCAAAGTCCTGCAGCCCGGCAGGAATGTGCGCCGGCTGCGCCACAGCGTCCTGTCCCGCATCACGGTACAGCAACGGGTGGTCGTCCTCCCCGGCATCTTCCGCCAGACGCACCAGCAGCTCTTGCGCCAGCTCGGCGCGGGCCGGCGCGCGAAAACCGATGGAGTAGGTCATGCACTCGCCTTCGGCAATCCCGTCGTGGGCATAACGCGGGGGCAGGTACAGCATGTCACCCGGCTCCAGCACAAACTCCTCCTCAGGCTCGAACTGGGCCAGCACCTTCAAGGGAATGCCGTCGCGCAGCGACAGATCCTTTTGGCGCCCGATGCGCCAGCGCCGCTTGCCGTGCGCCTGCAGCAAAAAGACGTCATAACTGTCGAAATGGGGCCCTACGCCACCGCCGTTGCTGGCGTAGCTGATCATGAGGTCGTCCAGCCGCGCCTCGGGCACAAAACGGAACTGCTGCATCAGCGCATGCACCGCGTCGTTGTGCAGATCGACGCCCTGTACGAGCAGCGTCCAGTCGGGCTGCTGCAACGCAGGCAGTGCACGGCGGTTGAAGGGCCCGTGGCGCAGCTTCCAGGCACCTTTGATCTGTTGCACCAGGCGGGACTCCACACCCTCCTGCCCGGCCAGCGCAAACAGCTCGGCCCGCAGCACCGGCGGCGCAAACTGCGGGATGGCCTGGCGCACCAGCAAGGGCTTCTTCTGCCAGTGGCGGCGCATGAATTGCGCGGGAGTGAGGCCGCCGAGCAGGGCCAAGGGTCGCTGAATGTCCATGGGGAAAGTGTTGCCCTTTTGCGGGGCCGTTGGTCAAACTGCGACAATTCTCCTATGGAAATTACCCAACAATGTGTGGTCGCACTGACCTGGACCCTGAAAGACACCCTGGGCGAAGAACTCGACGTACTCGACGAACCCGTGGAGTTTCTGGTGGGCGGTGATGATCTCCTGCCCCGTATCGAAGAGGCCCTGCAAGGCCACGGCCCTGGTGCCACGCTTGCACTGCACCTCGAACCCGAGGACGCTTTCGGTGACTTCAATGACCAATTGCTGTTTCTGGAACCCCGCGCCCTCTTCCCCGCCGAGATCGAAGAAGGGATGACGTTTGACGGCATGGCCCTGCCCGAGGGCTGCAACCCCGATGCCCCCCGCACGGCCCTCTACACCGTGGCCGAGATCTATCCCGAACATATCGTGCTCGACGGTAACCACCCTCTGGCGGGCATCGCGCTGCGCCTGCAACTGACGGTGCAGGCCGTGCGCGAAGCCACCGAAGAAGAAATCGGACGTGGCACGGCCGGAACCGGCTTCTTCCGCGTCCAGCCCCAGGCGCCAGGCAGCTCGTTGCTGCACTAAGTCCCACCAAAAGCACAACGGGCGCCCCGAGGAAACTCGGAGCGCCCGTTTGTGAGGGCAGTGTGTCAGGTCACATGCGCGAAATCTGACCGTTGTACAAACGCACGCGATCGCCGATGCGCAGGTCACCCGGGCTGCTCACGTCATACACGCGATACCCCCCCTGGTCCAGCTGCACGGACAACCGGTATCCCTGCACATATTCCTGGTTGTTGCGCCCCTCGATGGCGTTGCCAGCCACCGCGCCACCCAACACGCCTACAGCGGTGGCTGCAGCACGACCCGTGCCCTTGCCCACCTGGTTGCCCAGAACGCCGCCCACCACCGCGCCCAGAACGGCGCCAGTGCCGGTGGTCTGGCCTTGGCTGCGGCCCTGCAGGACCTCGATGTTGGATACGCGACCATATTCGGTGCCAGCCTGATTCTGCGGATAGGCAGGAGCCGTCTGGTAGCCACTCGAATAACCGCCGGAGTATTGCGGAGCAGGTGCCGGGCGGCTGTGGCCGCAAGCAGCCAGCGAAGCAGCCAGAACCACGGTGCCCACGAGGGCGAGGGGACGGGTGAATTGCATGTTCAATCTCCAGAAGTTGTTGGGGTAGGCACTGAAAAATCTCCGACGACCAAGAGCTCAGTGCCCATGTACCGATTGGAACAACGCCCGAGGATGCCGCGGCGTAGACAAGGGGCCATCGCCATGTCGGTAACAGACCCATCGAAACGTAAGCGGCGTCTTACAACCGGCCAGTCACCCATCACGCGCTCGGAACCCCGAGCGGTCCGCCTCAGGACTTGCCTGTGGATCCGTAGCCCCCCTCACCCCGCTGCGTGGCCGCAAACTCGGTGACGACGTTGAACTGGGCCTGCACCACCGGAACAATCACCAATTGGGCCAGCCGCTCCATGGGCTCCAGGGTAAACGCCACATTGCTGCGGTTCCAGGCGCTCACCATGAGCTGCCCTTGGTAGTCACTGTCGATCAACCCCACCAGATTGCCAAGCACGATGCCATGTTTGTGCCCCAGGCCCGAGCGCGGCAAGATCAGTGCGGCATAGCCCGGGTCTTGCAGGTAGATCGCAATGCCCGTAGGCACCAGTTGCCAGGCGTTGGGCTGCAGGGTCAGCGGCGCATCCAGGCAGGCGCGCAGGTCCAGCCCAGCGCTACCGGGTGTGGCGTAGGTGGGCAATTGGTCCGTCATGCGCGGATCGAGAATCTTCACATCTATCTTCACGGTTTTTTCTTTCCTGTTCCTATTTCTGTGCCACGGCGCTGCTGCGCCATTTGTCGCAGGCGATCCTGCAACGATTCCATCCCTGCACGCCCGCCCGGGGCCTGCGCGCCCCCAGCCTGCGCGGCCGATTGCATCAGCCAACCCAGTCCCCACCACACCGCGCCCATGACCACCAAGCCTGGCAGCGAGCCCTGACCAAGCAGGAACAGCGCAATGCCATGCAACACCATCGTCACCAGCAACACCGATCGCACCGTGCGCAGTGCGCCCGCCAGCGGCTGCATCAGCCGCAGCACATCGGGCGGCAGGACCTGAGGCAGGGAAGTCGCTGGCGCACTGGCCTTGGATGACTGAACGGCACCGTTGGTAGCGGCTGCACTTGCCTGTGCCGCTCGGGCCTTTTGCAAAGGCGCCTGGGCTGTCAGCCGTTCCACATAAGCCGCAAAGTCGCCATCGGGTGGAGTGTCCCAATCAGGCTTGGTGGCACCAGTTGTCATCACACCTCCCCATGGTGGTGGTCGTCAAGAACGCAAAGGTGGCAAACGCGCGGCGATCTCAGCGATAAGCTGCTGCGCCAGCACACGCTTGGACGCGCGGGGTAACTCGCGGTGGCCCTGCGCGTCCACCAGCAGCAGGGCGTTGTCGTCCTGCCCAAAGGTAGCGGGGCCAATATTGCCCACCAGCAAGGGGACGCCCTTGCGCGTCCTTTTGGCTGTGGCATGGGCCAGCAGGTCATGGCTTTCGGCGGCAAAACCCACGCAGAAAAGATCCCCTTCCAGCGCATGCGGCGACCGGGCTACGGTGGCCAGAATGTCGGGGTTCTCGACGAACTTCAGCGACGGGGACTGGCCCGAGCCGTCTTTCTTGATCTTCTGGTCGGACTGGTGGGCAGGGCGCCAGTCGGCCACTGCGGCTGTGGCAACAAACACCGAGGCGGCCTGGACATGCCGCTCCACGGCCGCCAGCATCTCCTGGGCGGACTGCACATTGACACGCCGCACGCCGCGTGGCGTGGGCACATGCACCGGCCCTGCGACCAGGGTGACATCGGCACCCGCCTCGCGCGCCGCCCGGGCCACGGCAAAGCCCATCTTTCCGCTCGACAGGTTGGTGATGCCACGCACCGGGTCAATGGCTTCAAACGTGGGCCCCGCCGTGACGAGCACCGACCGGCCCACAAGGGTCTTGGGTGTGAAAAAAGCGATCAGCTCCTCCAGCAGCTCCAGCGGCTCCAGCATGCGGCCGTCGCCCGTCTCGCCACAGGCCTGGTCACCATTGCCCACGCCCAGCACCACTGCACCGTCCTGCGCCACCTGGGCCAGATTGCGCTGCGTGGCCGGGTGCGCCCACATTTCGCGGTTCATCGCAGGGGCCAGCAACAGAGGCACGCGCTGGGCGGGACGCGCCAGGCACAGCAGGCTGAGCAACTCGTCCGCCCTGCCCTGCACCAGGCGCGCAATGAAGTCCGCGCTGCAAGGCGCGATCAGGATCGCATCCGCCTCGCGGCTCAGGTTGATGTGGGGCATGTTGTTGGGCTCGCGCGCATCCCATTGCGAGCCGTACACCGTACGGCCCGACAGCGCCTGCATGGTGACCGGGGTGATGAACTGCTCTGCCGCCTCGGTCATCACCACCTGCACGGTGGCGCCCTCCTTGATGAGCTGGCGGCACAGATCGGCCGCCTTGTAGCAAGCCACGCCCCCACTCAGACCCAGAACAATGTGTTTGCCAGCAAGCTCATTCATGGCGCGAATTTAGCAGACGGGGGTGACCCTGCCCCCGGGGGTGTCGCCGGGGTGCCATCTATAATCCCAATTTCCCACCACCAAAAAAGACATGACCAAATTTGTCTTCGTCACCGGCGGTGTGGTGTCTTCCCTCGGTAAGGGAATCGCCTCAGCCTCCCTTGCCGCGATCCTCGAATCGCGGGGACTCAAAGTCACCCTCATCAAGCTTGACCCCTACATCAACGTAGATCCGGGCACCATGTCGCCGTTCCAGCACGGCGAGGTGTTCGTGACCGATGACGGCGCAGAAACCGACCTGGATCTGGGCCACTATGAGCGTTTCATCGAAACGCGCATGAAGAAAACCAATAACTTCACGACGGGCAAGATTTACCAGTCCGTGCTGGAGAAGGAACGCCGTGGCGACTACCTGGGCAAGACCGTGCAGGTCATTCCCCACGTCACCAACGAAATCCAGGAATTCATCAAGCGCGGCGCCGGCATTGGCACGCCCGATGCCGTGGATGTGGCCATCGTCGAGATCGGCGGCACCGTGGGCGACATCGAATCGCTGCCGTTCCTCGAAGCCGTGCGCCAGATGAGCCTGCGCATGGGGCCCAACAATGCGGCCTTCGTGCACCTGACCTACCTGCCCTGGATCGCGGCAGCGGGCGAGCTCAAGACCAAGCCCACCCAGCACACGGTGCAAAAGCTGCGCGAGATCGGCATCCAGGCCGACGCCCTGCTGTGCCGCGCCGACCGCCGTATTCCCGAGGAAGAGCGCGCCAAGATCTCGCTGTTCACCAACGTGCCCGAATGGGGCGTGATCAGCATGTGGGACGTGGACACCATCTACAAGGTGCCGCGCATGCTGCACGAGCAGGGCCTCGACGGCCTGATCTGCGACAAGCTGCGCCTGAACACCCCGCCCACCAGCCTCAAGCGCTGGGACGATCTGGTGCATGAGACCGAACACCCCCAAGGCGAAGTCACCATCGCCATGGTTGGCAAGTATGTGGACCTGTCGGACAGCTACAAGTCGGTCAACGAGGCCCTGCGCCACGCCGGCATGCGCAACCATGTGCGCGTGAAGATCGACCATGTCGATTCCGAGACCATCGACAGCGCCGATGCAGCCGCCAAGCTCGCCAAATACGACGCCATTCTGGTGCCTGGCGGCTTTGGCCAGCGGGGTGTGGAAGGCAAGATCGCCACGGCCCAGTTTGCCCGCGAGCGCAAGGTGCCCTACCTGGGCATCTGCCTGGGGATGCAGGTGGCCACCATCGAATACGCGCGCCACGTGGCAGGCCTGGCCAACGCCAACAGCACCGAGTTCGACCCCACCACGCCCCACCCCGTGATCGCCCTGATCACCGAGTGGAAGGACGCGGACGGCACCATCAAGAAACGCGACGAAAACTCCGATCTGGGCGGCACCATGCGTCTGGGCGCGCAAAGCTCGGACGTGGCCAAGGACACACTGGCCCACAGCATCTACGGCGATGTGGTGACCGAGCGCCACCGCCACCGCTACGAAGCCAACGTGAACTACCTGGACCAGTTGCGCAAGGCGGGCCTGGTGATCTCGGCGCTGACCCAGCGTGAAGAACTCACCGAAATCGTGGAGCTGCCGCAAACCGTGCACCCCTGGTTCATCGGCGTGCAGTTCCACCCCGAGTTCAAGTCCACGCCCTGGAACGGCCACCCGCTGTTCAATGCCTTCATCAAGGCGGCCGTGGAACACCAGCAAGCCGCGAAAAAAGCCTAAGGGGACCTCACCATGCAGCTGTGCGGATTCAACGTCGGCGTGGACCAGCGCTTTTTCCTGATCGCAGGCACCTGTTCCATTGAAGGCCTGGAGATGTCGCTCGATGTCGCAGGCCAGCTCAAGGAAGCCTGCGCGCCGCTGGGCATTCCGCTGATCTACAAAGGCTCGTTCGACAAGGCCAACCGCTCGTCGGGCACCAGCAAGCGTGGTGTGGGGCTGGAGGCCGGCCTGAAGATCCTCGATGAAGTGCGCCGCCAGCTGCAGCTGCCCATCCTGACCGACGTGCACGACACCTCGCACGTGGCCGAGGTGGCCAGCGTGGTCGATGTGCTGCAGACGCCTGCCTTCCTGTGCCGCCAGACGGACTTCATCCGCGCCGTGGCCCAAAGTGGCAAGCCGGTGAACATCAAGAAGGGGCAGTTCCTCGCGCCCTGGGACATGAAGAACGTCATCGACAAGGCTCGCTCTGCGGCGGCCGAAGTCGGCCTGTCGGAAGACCGATTTCTGGCCTGCGAGCGCGGCGTGAGCTTTGGCTACAACAACCTCGTGGCCGACATGACCAGCCTGGCCGAGATGCGCAACTCCGGCGCACCCGTGGTGTTTGACGTGACCCACTCGGTGCAAAAGCCCGGCGGCCTGGGCGCCGTGAGCGGTGGTGCGCGCGACATGGTGCCCGTGCTGGCGCGTGCCGGCGTGGCTGTGGGCGTGGCGGGCCTGTTCATGGAAACCCACCCCCGCCCCGCCGAGGCCTGGTCGGACGGCCCCAACGCCGTACCGCTCAAGCACATGAAGGCGCTGCTGGAGACCTTGGTGGCCCTGGACGATGTCACCAAGAAAAACGGATTCCTCGAAAACAACTTTGGAGCCTGAGACATGAGCAGTGGTTACGTCATCGCATCCGTCACCGTCACCAACCCCACGCAGTATGACGAGTACCGCAAGTGGAGCACCCTGGCCATGCAAGCCCACGGCGCTGAAGTCTGCGTGCGTGGCGGCAAGGTCGAAGTGCTGGAGGGCGACTGGAACCCCGGTCGTACCGTGATCCTCAAGTTCCCGAGCTTTGAAGCCGCTCGCGCCTTCTACGACACGCCCGAGTACCAGAAAGCCAAGGCCGCCCGCGAAGGCGCCGCCGTCATGCGCATGGTGTGTGTCGAAGGCGTCTGAGCGCACACACCCAAATCGCTCACCAATTAATAGCTGCTAGCGCTTATACAGAAGGCGCTAGAGACTGATTTGATTTAAAACTTCTGCAAAAGGAAAACCATGAGTGCCATCGTTGACATCGTCGGTCGCGAGATTCTGGACAGCCGCGGCAACCCCACCGTCGAATGCGACGTGTTGCTCGAATCGGGCGTGATGGGCCGGGCCGCCGTGCCGTCGGGCGCCTCCACCGGCAGCCGTGAAGCCATTGAAATGCGCGACGGCGACAAGGGCCGCTACCTGGGCAAGGGCGTGCTCAAGGCCGTGGAATACATCAACACCGAGATCAGCGAAGCCGTGCTGGGCCTGGATGCCTCCGAGCAGGCCTTCCTGGACAAGACCCTGATCGACCTCGATGGCACCGAGAACAAGAGCCGCCTGGGCGCCAACGCCATGCTGGCCGTGTCGATGGCTGTGGCCCGCGCCGCCGCCGAAGAGTCTGGCCTGCCCCTGTACCGCTACCTGGGCGGCATGGGCAGCGTGCAACTGCCCGTGCCCATGATGAACGTGATCAACGGCGGCGCACACGCCAACAACAGCCTGGACCTGCAGGAGTTCATGATCATCCCGGTGGGCGCGCCCACGTTCCGCGAAGCCGTGCGCTGGGGCGCCGAAGTGTTCCACGCGCTCAAGAAGATCCTGCACGACAAGGGCATCAGCACCGCCGTGGGCGACGAAGGCGGCTTTGCCCCCAGCGTTGAAAACCACGAAGCAGCCATCCGCCTGATCCTGCAAGCCATTGAAGCTGCGGGCTACACGGCGGGCGATCAGATCGCCCTGGGCCTGGACTGCGCTGCGAGCGAGTTCTACAAGGACGGCCACTATGTGCTGGAAGGCGAAGGCGGCCTCAAGCTCACCGCCCAGCAGTGGACGGACATGCTGGCGGCCTGGGTGGACAAGTACCCGATCATCAGCATCGAAGACGGCATGCACGAAGGCGACTGGGACGGCTGGAAGCATCTGACCGAACGCCTGGGCGACAAGGTGCAGCTGGTGGGTGACGACCTGTTCGTGACCAACACCAAGATCCTGAAGGAAGGCATCGACAAGCGCATTGCCAACTCGATCCTGATCAAGATCAACCAGATCGGCACGCTGACCGAGACCTTCGCTGCCATCGAGATGGCCAAGCGCGCCGGCTACACCGCCGTGATCTCGCACCGCTCGGGCGAGACCGAAGACAGCACCATCGCCGACATCGCCGTGGGCACCAATGCAGGCCAGATCAAGACCGGCTCGCTGTCGCGCTCGGACCGCATCGCCAAGTACAACCAGCTGCTGCGCATTGAGGAAGATCTGGGCGAGATCGCACAGTACCCTGGCCGCGCTGCGTTCTACAACCTGCGCTGAGCCCCTGGCAGCCCTCGCCTGAGCGAGCCCTCCATTGGTCTCCCGCATCGTCCCCGTCATCCTGCTGGCCTTGCTGGCAGCGCTGCACGCCCAGCTCTGGCTGGGGCGGGGCAGCGTGCCGCGCGTCAATGCGATGCAGCGGCAGATTGATGTGCAGAAGGCGGCCAACGAACAGGCCCGCCAGGCGAATGCGCGGCTGACCTCGGAGGTGCACGACCTCAAGGAAGGCCTCGATATGGTGGAAGAAAAGGCGCGCAGCGAGCTGGGCATGGTCAAGCCCAACGAGGTGTACGTGCAGTTCACACCCCGCTGACCTGCCGTGTAGGGTCACTCAGCCGCCTTGGACCACCCCGCACCGTCCACACCCACAACGCAGCCCTGGACCAAGGCCTGCGCTTCATTCACCCCCGTGCGGCAGTCCCCTCCCCCCACTCCCTTGATTGCCCTGCTGGGCGCGCCCTACACGGGCGTGGAGGCGTTGGCACAGGCGCTGCAGCAGCAGATCACTCCCGGCACGGTACATATCGCCCTGCACCACCCGCACCTGGCCCACACCCCGCCCGCGCCCACGCCGCAGGCAGAGTCCGACGCGGTGGCATTGACTCTGCTCATGGGTCTCGATCAGCCCTGTCCTGCCGAGGAGCGGACTGCGCAGGAGGCCTGCGATACCCGGCTGCGTGCGGCCCTGGCGGCTGCGGCGATACCCTACCGCGTGGTGTACGGAACGGGCGAGCAGCGCACTCGCAACGCGCTCATTGCTATACAAAATATAGCACCCAAGGCATATTCCACTAGCGCAAGGGCCGCATGGGACACTGAAAACACGCCCAGGGCGGCCCGGCTGCGCGCCTGGAACTGCGAAAAGTGCAGCGACCCGGCTTGTGAGCATCGGCTGTTCACAGCGCTCATGGAGCAGCGGGATACGACACCGCCGCAAGCCATCACGCCAGACCGCGCTTGAGTTCCTTGAGAAGCAACACCACCTGGCTGGAGCCATAGCGGTAACCACCGTTGAGCACCTGCACAGCCCGGTCCCATTCGCCCTGCTGGGCCAGTTCCACCAGGGTGGCCGCCTGCTCATGAAAGTATTGGTAGCGCGCCACCAGCAGCGGATAGGCCGGCTGGTCGCCCAGCAGCTCGCCGCCTACGCCGTGCAACCAGCGGCCCAGCGCACTCTGGTCAGCGCGGCGCACCAGCGCAGGGTCCAGCCCGACGGAGGTGCGGCCCTCCAGGTAGTCCATCAGGCGGTCTTTCCAGCGCTCGTGGGCATTGATGGCGGCGTCGATGTCCAGCGCGGCGAGCAGGGTATCGGCACGCCGCGAGTCGGGTGCCGCCGCGCTGTCGTACAGCGCCAGCGGAGGCGTAGCCGGGCTGGCCCGGTGGCCCCCCAGAACACGGCGAAGAAACTGCATGACACCCCTCGTTCATTTCCTGCGCGACCGGATGTGATCGCTTGAACGCACACAGGCCTTGCTATCGGACCTTGTGCGCCGGCCCCTCGCAGCGGCAGGCGCTGCTGCAGGGTGACCCAGGAATCTTAGGCGGGGATGGCGGGGGCGATTGTCAACGATGGTCAGCCGACCACCGCGCCCGATGGAGGCTGCAGACGGCTACTGGATGCCTGTGGGCCCCGGGGGCTGAGCAGCGGCGGGCGAGACAAAAATCTGCGCAGCATCCACGGCATCAAACCGGTACTGCTGGCCGCAGAACTCGCAACCCACTTCGATGTCGTCGCGCTCGGCGAGGATGCTCTCGGCCTCTTCAGCGCCCAGGTTGCGCAGCATGTTGCTCACGCGCTCGCGGCTGCAGGTGCAGGCAAAACGCGGGCCGCTGGCGCCCTGCTGGGGTTCAAAGCGCAGCAACTTTTCTTCCCAGAACAGGCGGCGCAGGATGGTATCCACATCCAGCGTCAGCAGTTCTTCGCGGGTCAGGCTGGCAGCCAGGTGCGCAATGCGGTTGTAGTCCTCGTTGTGGCCGATCTGGTCTTCGTTCTCGCGGTGCGAGAGGCCCGCAGCCAGGTTGCCCTCGCCCTTGATGGGCATGCGCTGGATCAGCAGGCCTGCGGCCACCTGGTCGTTGGCGCCCAGCACCAGGATGGTGTCGAGCTGCTCGGACTGCAGCATGTAGTGCTGCAGCACGTCCGACAGACGCTCCAGCTTTTCGTGGTGGTCGCCGTGCAGAGGCACCACGCCCTGGTAGGGCTGCTGACCGGGGTGGCGGTCCTTGGGGTCCAGGGTGATGGCGCAGCGGCCACCGCCGCCCACATTGACCATCTGGCTCAGCTTCGCGTCCGGCAGCACCTCGCCATTCACGGTGGCTGTAGCGCGCAGGCTCAGGTCCGACTGCACCTCGGTCACGGCCAGCTTGACCGGGCCATCGCCAAACACCTGCAGCACCAGCGCGCCGTTGAACTTGATGTTGGACTGCATCAGCACGCCGGCAGCCGCCATCTCGCCCAGCAGCTCGCTCACAGGGGCAGGATAGGCGCCGGTGGCGGTGTTGCCCGCCCGGCGTTTCAGGATCTCGGTCCAGGCATCGGTGAGGCGCACGATCATGCCGCGCACGGGCAGACCATCGAAAAGAAACTTGTGGAGTTCAGACACGCAGGGATTCCAGGAGAAAAAAAGCAGCAGAGAGCGCCAGTGGGCGGCGTTCAGCCGATCTTGTGCAGGCCGTGTTGGAAGCGGCGCGCATTGTCGATGTAGTGCTGGGCGCTCTGGCGCAGGCCTTCGATCTGCTCAGGGGTGAGTTCACGCACGGCCTTGGCCGGGCTGCCGATGATCATGGAGCCATCGGGAAACTCCTTGCCCTCGGTGACCAGCGCACCCGCACCCACCAGGCAGTTCTTGCCGATCTTGGCGCCGTTGAGCACCACAGCGCCAATGCCGATCAGCGATTCGTCGCCGATGGTGCAGCCGTGCAGCATGACCTGGTGGCCCACCGTCACCCGCTCGCCCACCACCAGGGGCTTGCCGATGTCGGCGTGCAGCACGCTCGCGTCCTGGATGTTGGAGCCTGCGCCGATGGTGATGCTCTCGGTGTCGCCGCGCACCACGGTGCCGAACCACACGCTGGCGTCTTCACCCAGCACCACATTGCCCATCACCTGCGCGCTGTCGGCCACCCAGGCCGACGCCGCCACTTGGGGAGCCACACCGTCGAGTTCGTAAATTGCCATGCACCCACTCCGCTGAAACAAAAGAAGCGGCACGCCATGGCGCGCCCTGAGAGGTCGCCAATCGTTACAAAGCGCAAGCCTTGGTGCCGATGGCAAGGCCTAGAATTGTAAGGATGGAGCTTCGCAACCGTGCACTGCAGGTCTTGTGCCTGGCAGACCCCGAACAAAAAGCGGCTGCAGCGCTAGAACTGTATGCCCAGGCAGCTACGCTTTCGATAGCAGATACTACCCCTGCGGCCCCCACCGACCCGGACGCACTGCCCGGCCGTCCCGAGCGCCCCGAACTGCTGCGCCACACCCAGGTGGCCCGCCGCTCGCCCGCTACCCCCGAGGGCCGGGCCATCCTCATCCACGCCATCGCCCACATCGAGTTCAACGCCATCAACCTGGCGCTGGACGCCGTGTGGCGCTTTGACGGTATGCCCCGCACCTACTACCAGGACTGGATGCGCGTGGCGGCCGAAGAGGCCAAGCACTTCAGGCTGCTGCGCGACCACCTGCGCAGCCAGGGCCACGACTATGGGGACTTCCCGGCCCACCAGGGGCTGTGGACCATGTGCGAGAAAACCCGGCACGACGTGCTGGCCCGCATGGCCCTGGTGCCTCGCACGCTGGAAGCCCGGGGGCTCGACGCCACGCCGCAGATCCAGGCCAAGCTGCGCCAGGTGGGCACGCCCGACGCCCTGGCCGCCGTTGCCATCCTGGACGTGATCCTGCATGACGAGGTGGGGCATGTCGCCATCGGCAACCACTGGTACCGCTGGCTGTGCGACCGCGCGGGCCAGGACCCGGAAACCCTCTACGGCGCGCTGGTGCAGCGGTACGAAGCCCCCCGACTGAAGCCACCGTTCAATGAGTCGGCGCGACGCAGCGCCGGTTTCAGCGACGCCGAGCTGCGCTGGCTGCAGCAGGCCTAATCACCAAGCCATGTGTTGACGATCCGAGGGGAATACGATGGCTCCTACAATTCTTGGCGATGCCCCCAGCGGGCCAGCGCACCCTCTTTCAAGAACTCCAAGCCCACGCCCATGACCCAAGCCTTCACCCCTGGCACACCGCCCGCGCCACCACCGGGCAACCAATCGTCGGTCGCCATGATTGCGCGCCAAGCCATCGTGAACGCACAACAGGTGGTGGTGGGCTACGAGCTGTTCAACCGCTCGCGCAGCGGAGCCGCCCACACGGCCGCCACCGACGTGATCCTGGTGTTCACCGCCCTGTCGCACGCCGGCACCGAGGAGCTGGTGGGCAAGAAGCTGATCTTCGTCAACTGCACCCATGAAAGCCTGTCGGGCGGCCACCTGGAGCTGGTGGACCCCGACAAGGTGGTGCTGGAGATTCCGCCCCTGGGCCATGCGGCCGCCGAAGAGGTCGCCACGCGCCTGCCCATCCTGACCGAGCTGCGCGACCGGGGCTTTCACCTGGCCTTCAACCACACGGTGCTGCAGTCGGCGTATGCGCCGTGGCTGCCCCTGGCGGACTACATCAAGCTGGACCTGTCGGTGCTGGCGCCCGACCAGCTCGCGGTGCTGATCAGCTACGCGGGCCGCCACTGCAAGGCCGAACTGATCGCCGAGAAGGTGGAGACGGCCCAGCAGTACGACATGGTGTCCAGCCAGGGAGTGCAGCTGTTCCAGGGTTACTGGTTTGCCCGCCCCGCCCTGGTCGAGACCAAGCTGCTCACGCCGTCGCAGGCCAGCATCATCGAGCTGATCAACCAGGTGCGCAAACAGGCCAGCACCGACGAGATCGAAGAGGTGCTCAAGAAGGATGCGGGCTTGGCCTTCAACCTGATGCGCCTCATGAACTCCGCCGGCTTTGGCCTGTCGCGCGAGATCACCTCCTTCCGCCAGGCCGTGATGCTCATGGGCCTGAAAAAGCTGTTCCGCTGGGCGGCGCTGCTGCTGACCGCGTCGCGCAACAACGGCACGCCGTCGTCGGTGGGCCACACCGCCGTGGTGCGCGGGCGCCTGATGGAGCTGCTGGCACTGGAGACACTGCCCCCCGAGGAAGCCGACCAGGCCTTTGTGGTGGGCATCTTCTCGTTGCTGGATGTGATGCTCTCCATGCCCATGGAGTCGGCCATTGGCCTGCTCAACGTGCCCGAACCCGTGGCGGCCGCGCTGCTGCGGCGCGAAGGCTTCCTGGGTGACCTGCTGACCCTGGCCGAGGCCTGCGAGTCCAGCGACGACGCCGTGTTTGACCGCGCTGCCGGCCTGCTGCACCTGACCAGCCAGCAGATCAACTTTGCCCACCTGCAGGCGCTGGCCTGGGCCGACCACATCAGCGACTGACAGCTACCGCCGCCACACTGGCGGCCCCCGGTCAGACTTTGATTCTCTGCCAACGCCCGGCGGTCTAGAATGATCGCCAGCCCTTCATTTCAGTGGACCCCATGTCGAGCACACCCGAACAAGACACCCCGGACGCCGCAGCGCCTGTGGTCGATCCCGTGGACGAGAACCTTGCCATCATTGCGCGCCAGGCCATCGTGGACGAAAGCCGCGCGGTCTATGGCTACGAGCTGTTCGACCGCTCCACCGCGTCCGACTCACACACCGCCGCCAGCGATGCAGCCCTGCTGTTCAATGCCCTGTCCTACGCGGGCACCGAGGCCCTGGTCGGCAAGAAGACGGTGTTCATCAACTGCACGCATGACAGCCTCTCGGGCGGCCACCTGGAGCTGATCCACCCCGAAAAGGTGGTGCTGGAGGTGCCACCGCTGCCCGACAGCGCCACCCCCGAAGAAATCGAAGGCCGCGTGCCCACGCTGGAGGCGTTGCGCACACGTGGCTTTCGCCTCGCGTTTGACCAGCAGGCCCTCAAGCGCGCCTACACCAGCTGGCTGCCGATGGCGGCGTTCATCAAGCTGGACATGCAGGCCTTCAAGCCCGAGCTGGCGGCCCCCCTGGTCAAATTTGCCACCACCCACAGCAAGGCCACGCTGGTGGCCGAAAAGGTCGAAACGGCTGCGCAATACGAGCTGATGCGCGATCTGGGCGTCAAGCTGTTCCAGGGCTACTGGTTTGCGCATCCCTCGCTGGTCAAGGCCACCACCATCCGCCCCTCGCAGGCCACCATCATCCAGCTCATCAACCTCGTGCGCAAACAGGCCAGCACGGCGGAGATCGAAGACCTGCTCAAGAAAGACCCCACCCTGTCTTTCAACCTGCTGCGTTTCATCAACTCGTCGGGTTTTGGCCTGTCGTGCGAGATCACCTCGTTCCGCCATGCGGTGATGATCCTGGGGCTGAAAAAGCTGTTCCGCTGGGCAGCCCTCTTGATGACCACCTCGCGTGCCGGTGGTGCGCCACCAGCCGTGGGCCAGACCGCCGTGGTGCGCGGCCGCCTGATGGAGCTGCTGGCTGCCGAGCTGCTGCCGCCCGAAGAATGCGACAACGCCTTCGTCGTGGGCGTGTTCTCGCTGCTGGACACCATGCTGGGCGTGCCGCTCGAAAAGGCGCTGGAGTCCGTGGCCCTGCCCGAACCCGTGATGGACGCCCTGCTGCGTGGCACCGGTGTGTTTGCCCCGTTCCTGGAGCTGACCAAGGCCTGCGAAAGCGGCGATGAAGTGGCCTTTGCCAAGAACGCCGATGCGCTGCACCTGTCCAACCGCCAGGTGAACTGGGCCCACCTGCAGGCGCTGACCTGGGCCGAGAGCCTGAACGAAGAATAGTCCCGCCTTTCCCCTTAAAAGACCACAGGCCCTGCTTTGACAGGGCCTGTGGCGTTTCTGGGGCTTCAAACCCCTGCACACGGTCAGTTGCCCTGAATTCCTGCCGCGCGGATGATGCGGGCGTTATTTTCGGACTCCAGCGCAATCTGGCGCGCGAACTCGGCCGTGGTGCCACCTGTGGGCACGTTGTCAGTGGCATCGAGCTTGGCGCGAATGTCCGGCAGGGCCAACGCCTTGTTCACCTCGGTATTGATGCGTGTGATGACCGTCTTGGGCGTCTGGGCCGGGGCATAGAGGCCAAACAGGGACGAGAGATTGGCTGCAGGCTGACCCAGCTCGGCGAGCGTGGGCACCTGGGGCAGCGAATCCAGCCGCGCCGGAGCCCCCACCGCCAGCGGCTTGAGCTTGCCCGCCTGGACGTGCTGCAGCACCGCTGGGCCGGCATTGGTCGATAGCACCTCAAACTGCCCGCCCAGCGCGTCGTTCATCTGCTGCCCGCCGCCTTTGTACGGGATGTGCGTGATCTGCACCTGGGCCACCGACTGGATCTGCTCCAGCATGATGTGCCCCAACGACGCCTGCCCCGACGTGGCCCAGCGCACCGTGCCGGGCTGGGCCCGCGCGCGGGCAATAAGGTCCTTGAAGTCGGTCGCCCGGCTCGCGGGCGTGCCCAGCAGCAACACCGGCGAATACATCACGCTGACCACTGGCGCGATGTCCTTTTGCGGATCGAAGGGGGACTTGCCCAGGTGCGGGTTGAGCGCCAGGGGACTGACCGCTGCAAAGCCCAGCGTGTAGCCGTCCGGCGCGGCTTTGGCCACCGCGTCCACGCCAAGGCTGCCACTGGCGCCCGCCTTGTTTTCAATGACCACAGGGGTGCCCAGCTGCACCGCCAGCTTGTCGGCCAGCGCGCGGGCGATGTTGTCGCTCACGCCCCCTGCCGGGTAGGCCACGATGATGCGGATGGGTTTGGCGGGCCACGCCTGGGCCGACGCCACGACGGGAGAGACCACCAGGGCGACAGCAGCAGCGGCCACCCACTGGCGGCGAGAAAAAAGCAGATTCATGGTGAGAGCCAATGGTGAGGAGTTCGATGGGCAGCCGTCAGGTCAGCCCGTCAATCCAGTTCGAGCTTGCGCTCGCGGATCAGCTTGGCCCACTTGTCGTTCTCGCCCTTCACAAAGCCGAAGAATTCCGTGGGTCCCAGAGAATGTACCTCTGAACCTGTGGACGCGAACTTGGCCTTCACCTCCGCTTGTGCCAGAACCTTAGCCAGTTCGGCGGCCAGCTTGTCCACCACCTCCTTGGGCATGCCTGCGGGGCCCACCAGCCCCTGGAAACCGACGGATTCCATGCCGCCGAGCCCAAGTTCAGCGACCGTTGGCACGTCGGGCAACTGCGGGTCGCGGCGGGGGCCCGTCACTGCCAGCGCCTTCAGCTTGCCGCCCTTGACCTGCGGCAGCAGCACCGGCCCTGCATCGATCAGCAACTGCGTCTGTCCGCCGATCAAGTCCTGCACAGCCGGGGCGCTGCCTTTGTAGGGCACATGCGTCACATCCAGCCCGGTCGCCTGGTTCATCAGCTCGCCATTCAGGTGGGTGGAGGTGCCCGCGCCGCCCGATGCGAAGTTCACCTTGCCAGCGTTGGCCTTGGCCCATGCCACCCATTCCTTGAGGTCCTTGGCAGGGTGGTCCAGCCGGGTGACCGCGATGTAGCTGCCCTGGCTGATCTGGCCGATGTAGCTGAATTGCTTGAGCGGGTCGTATGGCATCTTGCGCTGCAAGTACGGTGCGATAGCGAACGGGCCGGTATTGGCCAGCAGCAACGTATAGCCATCGGGCGCGGCCCGGGTCAGCTCGGTCGCCGCCAGCATGCCGCCGGCACCGGGCTTGTAGTCCACCACGATCTGCTGCTTGAGAAGCTCCTGCAGCGGCACCTGCACGGTGCGCGCGGCAAAGTCGATGCCGCCGCCCGGCGGGTACCCCACGATGAGGCGGATGGGCTTGGCCGTGGGCCAGGCCTGCGCCATGGCCAGGGTGGCGGCCCCCAGCAGCAGTGCGCTGGTGATGAGTTTTTTCATGCAATGTCTCCTTGTTGTGGTGTGGGAAAACCGGTCTGGCGCGCCGCTCAGCCCACGCCAGTGTGGTGTTGCACGCTATCCACGGGGGTGATGCTGCGCGTGCAGGGACTTGAGCCGCTCGCGCGCCACGTGGGTGTAGATGGTGGTGGTGGAGATATCCGCATGGCCCAGCAACAGCTGCACCACGCGCAGGTCGGCGCCGTGGTTGAGCAGGTGCGTGGCAAACGCGTGGCGCAGCGTGTGTGGCGACAACGGCACCGTGATACCCGCCACCTGCGCCCACTTCTTCACAATGACCCAGAACATCACGCGCGTCATGCCGCTGCCGCGCTGGGTGACGAACAGGTCGTCGGTCTGCTGCCCGCCCAGGATGGCGCTGCGGGCCTCGTTCAGATAGCGCTCCAGCCAGGCACGGGCCTCTTCGCCAAACGGCACCAGGCGCTCCTTGCTGCCCTTGCCCATCACGCGCAGCACGCCTTCGTTCAGGCCGACCTGGTAGGTCTTGAGCGTGACCAGCTCGGTCACGCGCAGGCCGCTGGCGTACATCAGCTCCAGCATGGTGCGGTCGCGCAGGCCCAGAGGGTTGCCCAGGTCGGGCGCGTTCAGCAGCGCCTCCACCTGCGCTTGCGACAGGGTCTTGGGCACACGCAGCGGCTGGCGCGCCGCCTGCAGCCGCACCGTGGGGTCGGCGGTGATACGCCGCTCGCGCAGCGCCCAGTGAAAGTAGCGGCGCAACACCGTGAGGCGCCGGTTGGCCGAAGTGGCGCGGGTCTGCGCATGGCGGGCGGCAAAGTAGGCCTGCAGGTGGTGTTCGGCCGTGTCGTCCAGCGCCAGGGCGGGCTGCTGGTCGGCCAGCCACTGCGCATACAGCGTCAGGTCGCGCCGGTAGGCGGCCAGCGTGTTGCGCGACAGGCCGTCTTCCAGCCACAGGGCGTCCACAAAGGTGTCGATGGCGTTCAGACTGGGGGCAAGCATCCAAAAACCATAGCATGCATCGCGGGCATTCGACTCCATGGGCACAAAAAAGCCGCCCGAAGGCGGCTGGGGACGGAGGCGGTGGCTTTTATTCCAGCGTCAGCTTCTGCTTGACGACCACATCCTTGTAGACCGCGAACTCGGCCTTGATCTGCTCGGCAAACTGCTCGGGCGTGTTGCCGATCACGAGCGAGCCCGTGTCTTCGATGCGCTTCTTCACGGCCGGGTCTTCCAGGGCCTTGCGCACACCGGCGTTGATCTTGTCCACCACATCCTTGGGCAGGCCCTTGGGGCCCACGATGCCGTAGTAGGCCATGCGGTTCACCGGCTCCAGGCCCAGTTCCTTGAAGGTGGGCGTGTTGGGCAGGGCCGCTACGCGCTGGGGCGCTGCAACGACGATGGGCACCAGACGGTTTTCCTTGATGAAAGGCAGCGCCGAGGGCAGGTTGTCAAAAATCATGGGCACCTGGCCGGCCACGGTGTCGTTCAGGGCCGGGCCCGCGCCGCGGTAGGGGATGTGGGTCACAAAGGTGCCCGAGAGGTTCTTGTACAGCTCCATCTGCAGGTGGCCGATGCCGCCCGTGCCAGACGACGAGTACGAATACTTGCCAGGCGACTTCTTGAGTTCCGCCACAAACGCCTTGTAGTCCTTGGCCGGGAAGCTGGGGTTCACCGCGATGATGTTGGGGGTGGCCGCAATGTTGATGATGGGTGAGAAGTCCGTCAGCGGGTTGTACGGCGTCTTGGGGTTGATGGCGGGGTTGGCTGCGGT
The DNA here is from genome assembly GCF_052045435.1 of Acidovorax sp. 22279. NCBI lineage: Bacteria > Pseudomonadati > Pseudomonadota > Betaproteobacteria > Burkholderiales > Comamonadaceae > Acidovorax > Acidovorax sp. 22279. The sequence goes on along the minus strand of NZ_JBQEOV010000003.1, from coordinate 325,102 downwards.
GGTGGACACGGTGGCCACGCCCAGCGTATAGCCGTCGGCCGTGGCACGGGCGAGTTCGGCCGCACCCACAATGCCGCCGCCACCGGCCTTGTTGTCCACGATCACGCTTTGGCCAAGCACGCGGCCCAGGGGCTCGGCGATCACGCGCGCAATGATGTCGGTGGTGCCGCCGGGTGCAAAGGGCACAACCAGCCGGATCACCTTGTTGGGGTAGCCTTGTGCGGCAGCCGATCCAGCTGCGGCAGCCAGTACGGTCAGCGCAAGCCATTGACGACGATGCATGGAAATCTCCTTCGTGCGGGGTAACAACAAACAGCGCAGATGGTATGCCCAACGCACGCCAAACCGCCCTGCGGATTCCACATAAGGGCTAACCCTAGAAACAAAGTGGGGGTGGGTAGTCCCCCTGCCCCATTCAGCCTGCCGGGAGCCCCCGTGCGGCTTGCCATGCATCAAGTATTCTCGGTGTGTGAACTACGCCCAACTCCTGCTCCCCGACTTTTCACTCATCTTCCTGGGCTACCTGATCTGCCGGTACACCGCCCTGAACCGCTCGGTCTGGCAGCCGGTGGAGAGCCTGGTGTACTACCTGCTGTTCCCGGTGCTGCTGTTCCAGTCCATCGTCAAAAGCCCGATGGATATTGGCGCGGCGTCGGGGCTGATCGGGGCGGGCATGCTGTCGGGCGTGATCGGCATCGCTCTGGCCTACAGCCTGCCGCACTGGCCCTGGGTGGGCAAGCACATCGATGTGCGCGACCATGCGGCCAGCGCGCAGGTGGCGTTCCGCTTCAACTCCTTCATTGGCCTGGCGATTGCCGAGCGGCTGGCAGGCACCCAGGGCCTGCTGATGATTGCGGTGCTGATCGGCGTGTGTGTGCCGCTGTTCAATGTGGCTGCGGTGTGGCCCATGGCCCGGCACGGGCAGCACAGCTTTGCGCGCGAGCTGTTGCGCAACCCGCTGATCATCGCCACCGCCTCGGGGCTGGTGGCCAATCTGCTGGGCTTTCAGATCCCCGAATGGGCAGTGCCCACGGTCAGCCGCATCAGCGCTGCGTCGCTCGCGCTGGGCCTGATGGCGGCCGGCGCGGGGCTGCAGTTTGGCCTGCTCACGCGGGGCAAGACGCTGAGCGTGTCGGTGCTGGCCATCCGCCACCTGGTGCAGCCACTCGTGGCGTTTGGCATGGCCCGCATGTTCGGGCTCGATGCCGTGCAGACCACGGTGCTGCTGGCGTTTGCAGCCTTGCCCACGGCATCGACATGCTATGTGCTGGCGGCGCGCATGGGCTACAACGGGCCGTATGTGGCGGGGCTGGTCACGCTGTCCACCTTGCTGGGCATCGTGAGCCTGCCGTTTGCACTGGGGGTGCTGCGATGAGCCGGGGTCTGAACCGCAGGCGGCTGCTGGGCGCCAGCCTGGCCACCGCGTTCGGCCTGGTCGCCTGCGGCCGCAAACCTGCGCGTGCCCAGGCCGTCCCGGCAGGCGCCACGGTCCTGGCGCTGGGCGACTCGCTCACGTCGGGCGTGGGAGCCTCGGCCGACACCGCCTACCCCGCCGAACTGGCGCGCCTGACGGGCTGGAAGGTGGTCAACGGCGGTGTGTCGGGCGACACCTCGGCCCAGGCGCTTGCGCGACTGCCGGGCCTGTTGCAACAGCACCAGCCCGCGCTGGTCATCGTGGGCATTGGCGGCAATGACTTTTTGCGGCGCCAGAGTGCTGCCACCGCGCGCACCAACATCCTGCGCATCTGCACCGAGGCACGGGCCAGCGGCGCCCAGGTGCTGCTGGTGGCTGTGCCGGAGCTGTCGCTCATGGCCGCTGCCGGCCGCCTGAGCGACCACCCGCTGTACGAAGAGGTTGCCGAAGAGCTGAAGATCCCGCTGCATGCCAAAGGCTGGTCGAGCGTGCTGGCGCAAGAGCGGTTGCGGTCGGACCAGATCCACGCCAACGCTGCCGGATATGCGGAGTTCGCCCAGGGGCTGGTGGGCACCTTGCGGCAGACGGGGCTGCTGGTGCAGTGAGGACCCGGAGCAACGGCAACCACTCTTATTTTGATAGCTGCCAAGGCATATTGCACTAGCGCTACCAAGCTATTTCTTCCAAAAACACCCTCAAGCAGCGTCCAGAGCCCAGGCCACATGCTCCCGCACCAGCGCGCTGGCATCCTCGGCGCGCGACTGAAGCGCAGCGCGCAAGGCCCCATCGCCCGTGGCACGCAGCGCATTGCCCAGCGCCACGGCCACATTGCGCAGCCAGCGCTCATGGCCGATGCGGCGGATGGGGCCGCCCTCGGTCATGCGCAAAAAGGTGGCTTCGTCCCACGCAAACAGGTGCACCAGCTGCAGGCCCGACAGGCCCTTGCGCTCGTCAAAATCCGGCAGGCGGCTGACCTGCGCAAACTTGTTCCAGGGGCAAATCAGCTGGCAGTCGTCGCAGCCATAGATGCGGTTGCCCATCAGCGGGCGTAGCTCCACAGGGATGGGCCCGGCGTGTTCGATGGTGAGGTACGAGATGCAGCGCCGCGCGTCAACGCGGTGCGGCGCGACGATGGCCTGTGTGGGGCAGATGTCGATGCACGCGCTGCAGCTGCCGCAGTGTGGGGTGACGGGCTCGCTCAGTGGCAGCGCCATGTCCACATAAATCTCGCCCAGAAAGAACATGGACCCCGCCTCGCGGTTGAGCACCAGCGTGTGCTTGCCGCGCCAGCCCTGGCCGCTGCGCGCGGCCAGCTCGGCCTCCAGCACCGGCGCGGAGTCGGTGAACACGCGGTGGCCAAACGGGCCGATGGCCTCGGCAATGCGGTCGCTGAGCTTTTGCAGACGGGCGCGCAGCACCTTGTGGTAGTCCCGGCCACGGGCATAGACGGAGACGATGCCCTCGTGCGGGCGCTGAAGGCGTGAGAGTTCGGCCGCCTGCCAGCCCCCGGGCGCATCCCTGGCCGTATCGCGCGGCAAATAATCCATGCGCGCCGTGATCACACTCACGGTGCCGGGCACCAGCTCGGCCGGGCGCGCGCGCTTCATGCCGTGGGATGCCATGTAATGCATGTCACCATGGAACCCCTGCTCCAGCCAGGCCGCAAGACCCGGCTCGGCCGCAGACAAGTCCACCCCCGCCACGCCGATTTGGGAAAATCCCAGCTCGCGGGCCCACTCCTGCATTTGAGGAACGAGTTGACTGTTGCACCACATACCGGCCAGATTGTAGAAAGCGGCACCGATGCTGCGGCCAAAGCCACGCGCCATGTCACCTGGCACAGCGAGGAAGACACCGCCGCCTTTGCCCAGCGCCTGGCCGCCCAGCCCCTGCTGGCCAACGCCTTCGTGACCCTGCACGGCGACCTGGGCGCGGGCAAGACCACCCTGGTGCGCCACCTGCTGCGCGCGCTGGGCGTGCAGGGCCGCATCAAGAGTCCCACCTACGCAGTGGTGGAGCCCCACGAGGCGCCGGGTCTCTCGATCTGGCACTTCGACTTCTACCGTTTTGACGATCCGCGCGAGTGGGAAGACGCCGGTTTCAGGGACATTTTTGCCAACCCCGGTCTCAAGGTGGCAGAATGGCCGGAAAAGGCCGCAGCGCTTACCCCGCTTGCAGACCTTGCTATCCACATTGAAGCAATGGATGACACCGAAAGGAAGGTCACGCTGCATGCCCCCACCGCCACGGGGCGCAGCCTGCTGCAAGCTCTCTGAGACACCGTGAACGAACCCACCCTGCCCGACCGCCACGCCGCTTCCCAGCCATCGCGCCGTGCCGTGCTGCGCGCCAGCAGCCTGGTGCTGCTGCTGGGCGCACAGCAGATTGCACGCGGCGCCACCATCGTGGCCGTGCGCGTCTGGCCCGCACCCGAATACTCGCGGGTGACCATCGAGTCCGATGGCGCGCTGGTGGCCAAGCAGTTCTTCGTGACCTCACCGCCGCGCCTGGCGGTGGACATCGAGGGCATCGACCTGAGCCCCGAGCTGCGCGAACTGGTGGCCAAGGTCAAACCCGACGACCCCAACATCGCGGGCATCCGCGTGGGCCAGAACGCACCGGGTGTGGTGCGCCTGGTGGTGGACCTCAAGCAGCCCGCCATGCCGCAGGTGTTCACCCTGCCGCCCGTCGCCGCCTACCGCCACCGGCTGGTGTTTGACCTGTACCCCGCAGCGCCTGTGGACCCGCTGGAGGCACTGATTGCCGAGCGCCTGCGCGATGCCAGCGGCCCGGCCGCCACGCCTGTGCCATCGCCCGCACCGGCCACAGCCCGCGCCGCAGAGCACGACCCGCTGGGCGACCTGATCGCGCAACGCGCCAATGGCCCCGCGCAGTCCGGCACCACAGCCCAACCGCCCGTGGTGGCCGCAGCACCCGCGCCCAGCGCCGCCCCTGCCGCGCCCTCACGACCTGGCAACCGCCCCACAGCCACCGAGACCGACCGCATCATCATCGTGGCACTCGACCCAGGCCACGGGGGCGAAGACCCCGGCGCCATCGGCCCCTCCGGCACCCGCGAAAAAGACGTGGTGCTGCGCGTGGCCCACCTGCTGCGCGACCGCATCAACGCCACCACCGTGGGTGGCAACCCCATGCGCGCCTACCTCACGCGCGACGGCGACTACTTTGTGCCCCTGGGCACCCGCGTGCAAAAAGCCCGGCGCGTGCAGGCCGACCTGTTCGTCTCCATCCATGCCGACGCCTTCACCACGCCCGAGGCCCGTGGCGCCAGCGTGTTTGCGCTGAGCCAGGGCGGGGCCTCCAGCACGGCCGCCCGCTGGCTGGCCAACAAGGAGAACCAGGCCGACCTGGTGGGCGGCATCAACGTGCAGTCCAAGGACCAGCATGTGCAGCGCGCGCTGCTGGACATGAGCACCACCGCGCAGATCAACGACAGCCTCAAGCTGGGCACCGTGCTGCTGGGCGAGATCGGCAACGTGGGCAAGCTGCACAAGCCGCGCGTGGAGCAGGCGGGCTTTGCGGTGCTGAAGGCGCCCGACATCCCGAGCGTGCTGGTCGAAACCGCGTTCATCAGCAACCCCGAAGAAGAAAAGCGCCTGCGCAGCAGCGCCTACCAGGAGCAGCTGGCCGACGCGCTGATGCGCGGCATCACGCGCTACTTCGCCAAGAACCCGCCACTGGCGCGCAGCCGATCGGTGTAGGCAGGCAGGGACATCGCGCGCGGGACGGCCAGCCCACCTTGCGCGCACTGCCAACTGCAGGCACAGTAGCCTGCATCGGCCGGGCGCGCACCGCGCCTTGGCCAGCAAGGAGAACTGCCATGGCCCTGCCCCACGCCCAATCTGGTCAGATCGTCAGCGTGCGTCCCCTGGGAGCACGACTGGCCGACACCGTCACCACCGCCGTCCTCAAAGCCGGCCAGCTCGAAGTCATGCGGGTGGTCCTGCCCGTGGGCAAATCCATGAAAGAACACCAGACGCCCGGCGAGGCCACCGTGCAGTGCATCGAGGGCATGGTGGAGTTTGCGAGCGAGCTGGGCGTGCAGCAATTGCATCCCGGCGACTTTGTGCACCTGGCACCGCGCGCGCTGCATTCGCTCAAGGCGGTAGAACCTGCCTCACTGCTGGTGACGATGTGCCTCAAGCCTGCGGAGAAAACCTGAGGCCTCTTCGGCCTCTTGGCTTATTGGCTTCTTTGCACTCCGGGCCCCGAAGGCCTGAGGGGGTGTAGACCGTGCGGCACTGAAGGCGGTCAGCGCCCCAGCCGGAACACGCTCACGATCTCTGACAACCGCGCCGCCTGGTGCTTGAGGCTGTCAGCCGCCGCAGCGCTCTGCTCCACCAGAGCCGCATTCTGCTGGGTGACCTGGTCCAGCTGCATCACCGCCTCGCCCACCTGGCTGATGCCGATGGTCTGCTCGCCCGTGGCGCTGGAGATTTCGCCAATCAGGTCGCTCACCCGCTGCACCTGGGCGACGATGTCTTCCATGCTCTGCCCGGCGTTGCTCACCAGCTGGGTGCCGTTCTCCACCTTCTCCACACTGGCACTGATCAGGGCCTTGATCTCCTTGGCCGCCTCGGCGCTGCGCTGGGCCAGGCTGCGCACCTCGCTGGCCACCACTGCAAACCCACGGCCCTGCTCGCCGGCACGGGCTGCTTCTACCGCCGCGTTCAGCGCCAGGATATTGGTCTGGAACGCGATGCCATCGATCACGCTGATGATGTCGGTGATCTTTCGGGACGCGGCCGAAATGTCCTGCATGGTGGTCACCACCTGTCCCACCACCTCGCCGCCCTTGACCGCCGCCTGCGATGCCGAGCCGGCCAGCGTCGCGGCCTTGCGCGCGGTGTCGGCGTTGTTCTTCACGGTGCTGGTGATCTCTTCCATGGAGGCGGCCGTTTCCTCCAGGTTGCTGGCCTGTTCCTCGGTGCGCTGGCTCAGGTCGGCATTGCCCATGGCGATCTCGCTGGAGCCCGTGGCAATGCTGTCGCTGCTGTGCCGCACGTCGCCCACGATGCGCACCAGCGAGGTCTGCATGCCCTGCATGGCACGCATCATCTCGGCCACCTCGCCACGCCCTTGCACCTCGATGGGTTGGGACAGGTCACCCTCGCCAATGCGCTGCGCCACCGCGCTCACCGCCCCCAGCGAGCGGCGGATGCGCTGCACCACCACCCACGACAGCACCACGAGCAGCGCCAGCCCTGCCAAACCCGCCACCAGCACGGTCATGCGGTAGGACTGGATGAGCTCTGCCGCCTCGGCCGCCTGCTCGGCCGAGCGGCGCACCTGGTAATCCACCATCTTGTCGGCCACGGCGTTGTACTTGTCTAGCACTGGCGCAAATGTGCCCAGCGCATAGGCGCGCGCCTGGGCCATGTCACCCGCCTTTTTCAGCTCCAGCGACTTGTCGCGCGACTCCAGGTACGACTTGCGGATGGTGGCCAGCTCTTCCTGGATGCGCAGGCCCTCCGGGCTGTTTTCCAGCTCGGTATAGCGCTTTTGCACCTTGCTGGTGTCGGCGGTGGTGGCGGCCACTGCCTCCTTGAAATAGTTCTGGAGGTCATCGCCCTCGGTCTGGGCGATGGAGAACACACGCGTGGAATTGACGGCGATGTTGCTGCGCCAGCGCAGCGCCAGTTGCAGCCGCTCCACCTGCTCGGTGGCCAGCTGATCCACCGTGGCCCCCAGGCGCTGCACACGCACCAGGCTCAGCGCCAGGACGACCACCAGCGCCAGCACCGCCACGCCCACAATCAACCCGATCTGCTGCGCCACCGTCAGCTGGGTGCCCACGCCGCCCCGGCCGGCTTGCTGGATGTGCTGGGTCATCGCGTGTCCTTGTGTAAGTTTTGTATGACAAGGAAATGATCTGCCTGCGCAACCCGGTTGGCAACAGCGACAGGCGCAGGGAAACCCTTAGTTCCTCCTGTGCCGCCTGTCCTACACCCAGCACCCTTGCCTGCCTACAGCCACCGCGCGGCCGGGCAGCGACAGTAGAGGCACAGGTCGAGCTTCAGCCGCTACCGCGGTTTGGGGACCACGGCCTGACTCCACAACCATCAAGGAATCTCGCCATGAACATCCGTCACATTCTTCTTGCGACTACCTGCACTGCGGCCCTGGCACTGGGTGGTTGTGCATCCAACCCCACCAACGCCCAGGTCGGCACTGGCGTCGGCGCCGTGGTCGGCGGCGTTGCCGGTAACGCCATCTTCGGCGGCCCTGTGGGCACCATCGGCGGTGCCGCTGCCGGCGCCCTCATCGGCCATGAAGTGGGCGAAGACCGCGACCAACGCCGCCCTTACCGTCGTTAAGCTTCTGGGAATTCCCTCCCCGCCCAGAGCGTTGATCTGGGCATAAAAAGAGCGGCAGGCGCATGTAAATCATGCGCCTGCCGCTCTTTTATTTGTAGCAAATTCGCTGCCTGTCAGGCTGTGCGGGCCTGGCGCCCGGCGCGCCAGGCGCCAAAGATGGCGATCAGGCCCGGCACAAAAATCATCGCCCAGATGATCTTGTCCAGGTTCTCCTTGACCCAGGCAAAGTTGCCGAAGAAGTACCCGGCCGTGGCAATGCCCAGCACCCACAGCAGCGCCCCGCCCACGTTGTAGGCGGTGAACTTGGCGCGATTCATTTCCGCCACGCCCGCCACGAAGGGCGCAAACGTGCGGATGAAGGGCATGAAACGCGCGATCACGATGGTGATGCCGCCGTAGCGCTCGTAAAACTCGTGCGCCTGGTTGAACGCCCGGCGGTTGAACCAGCGCGAATCCTCCCACTGGAACACCTTGGGGCCAAAGTAGCGACCGATGGAGTAGTTGCACTGGTCGCCCAAGATGGCCGCCGCCAGCAGCACCGCACACGCCAGCGGAAAGCTCATCATGCCGGCACCGCACAGCGCGCCAACGATGAACAGCAGCGAGTCGCCCGGCAAAAACGGCATCACCACCAGGCCTGTCTCGACAAACACAATGGCAAACAGCAGGGCGTACACCCACATGCCATAGGCCTGCACAAACGCCTCCAGATACTTGTCCACATGCAGGATGAAGTCGATGAGAAAAGTGACAAGTTCCATGAAAAGGCGGGCCCGGGCGCGGCGCGGAAAAAAGGTGGGCGCATTATCCCCATCACGCCCCACCCCAGCCCGATACCCCTGCGCAGCCCCCGCCCTAAAATCCGGTGGGTGAACGACACCACCCCCTTCCTCGCAGCGGCGCAGCCCGCCTCCAGCCCCCCCACCACCACGCGCCGCCCCATCCGCGATCTGCCCGATGAACTCATCAGCCAGATTGCTGCGGGTGAAGTGGTGGAGCGCCCCGCTTCGGTGGTGCGCGAGCTGGTGGACAACGCGCTCGATGCGGGTGCCACGCAGATCACCGTGCGCCTGTCGGCCGGTGGCGTGCGGCTGATCACCGTGGAGGACGATGGCGGCGGCATCCCGCAAGAAGAGCTGCCCGTGGCCCTGCGCCGCCACGCCACCAGCAAGATCACCAACCTGAACGACCTGGAGACCGTTGCCACCATGGGCTTTCGGGGCGAGGCATTGGCAGCGATTGCCTCGGTGTCGGAGATGGCCCTGCTCTCGCGCCCGGCCGCGCAGGCCAGCGCCTTCTTGTTGGACGCCCGCAGTGGGGAGCTGCGCCCCGCCGCGCGCAGCACCGGCACCACGGTGGAGGTGAAGGAACTGTTCTTCTCCACGCCCGCGCGCCGCAAGTTCTTGAAGACCGACGCCACCGAGCTGGCGCACTGCATTGAATCCGTGCGCCGCCACGCACTGGCACGGCCCGACGTGGGCTTTGCCATCTGGCACGAAGGCAAGCTGGTGGAGCAGTGGCGCGCCACCTTTGTGCCGGGCCAGGGTGATCCGCAGGACGCCCATGACGCGCTGGCCCGCCGCCTGTCGGACGTGCTGGGCGAAGACTTCGTCACCCAGTCGGTCGCCGTGCAGCACCGCGTGGGCCCGGTCACCGTCACCGGCCGCGCAGGCCTGCCCGACGCGGCGCGCTCGCGGCCCGACCACCAGTATTGCTACGTCAACGGCCGCTTCGTGCGCGACAAGGTCCTCACGCACGCCGCCCGCAGCGCCTACGAGGACGTGCTGCACGGGCACAAGCAGCCCATTTATGCGCTGTATGTCGAGATCGACCCGGCGCGTGTGGACGTGAACGTGCACCCCACCAAGATCGAGGTGCGCTTTCGCGACAGCCGCGAGGTGCACCAGGCCGTGCGCCATGCGGTGGAAAACGCGCTGGCTGCGCCACGGGCGGCTGCATTGGCAGCGGCTGCGGCGGCACCCAGCCCCTCCGCAGCCGGTGATGGGGAGCATTTCAAGCCCCAGACGCCCCAAGCGCCGGTGTGGAATGCCCAGGCCGCTATCAAATTTGAAGAACGTGGTCACCGTGTGGAAGACCTGCAGGCTCTGTGGAGGCCGCGCAGTGCGACGCCTGCCAGCCCCGTGGCAGACCCCGCATCTGGCGCGGCCGTGGGCGGTTTGTGGGCGCCCTCAGCCCAGGCAGATGCGCCCGCAGCATGGGCAACGCCTGCCGCATACCATGCATCTGCCACGCCCTGGGACGGTGCGCCGTCCGCACAGACTGCCGCTCCGGTTGCAGGCTCCCCCACCGAGCCCTCGGCCAGCAACCCACCCACGGCCTGGCCTGTGGGCCGCGATGGCAACGAAACCGCCTGGCCCCTGGGCAAGGCCGTGGCCCAGTTGCACGGCGTGTACATCCTGGCCGAAAACGCCCAGGGCATGGTGGTGGTGGACATGCATGCCGCCCACGAGCGCATCGTCTACGAACGCCTGAAGGCCCAGGTGGACAGTGGCGCGCGCATTGCCAGCCAGCCCTTGCTGATCCCCGCCACCTTCGCTGCCACGCCGCAGGAAGTCGCCACGGCCGAAGAGTCTGCCGACGTGCTGGCCACGCTGGGCCTGGAGGTGGTGCCCTTCTCGCCCAAGACGCTGGCCGTGCGCGCAGTGCCCATCACGTTGGCGCAGGGCGACCCGGTGGAGCTGGCCCGCAGCGTGCTGGCCGAGCTGGCCGCCCACGACGCCACCACCGTGGTGCAACGCGCCCGCAATGAAATCCTGGGCACCATGGCCTGCCACGGTGCCGTGCGGGCCAACCGCAAGCTCACCATCGACGAGATGAACGCCCTGCTGCGCCAGATGGAAACCACCGACCGCTCCGACCAGTGCAACCACGGCCGCCCCACCTGGCGGCAGTTGAGCATGAAGGAGCTGGATGCGCTGTTCCTGCGCGGTCGGTAACGGCGGGCACTTCCCCGCCCGCGACATAGCCAGAGCCCTTTCCTCCAGCCATTGCCCACCGCCCTCCATGACCCAGCACCGCTACCACCGTACCACCCACGCCACCGCATCGCGCATGCTGGCAGCCACTACCACCCTGTGCGTGGCCTGGTCCGCCCACGCCGGGCGCCCCCTGACCGTGGACGATGCGGGCGTGGACGAGGTGGGCCATGGTCACGTCGAAGTGTGGTGGGAGGGCCAGCGCGGCCAGCCCGGCACGGTGTACATGGCCCCTGCCTTCACCCCCATGGCCGGACTGGAGTTGGGCGCCGTGTTGGCACGTGACCGCAACGAGCGCCACATCCTGCAAGGCGTGCAGGCCAAGTGGCTTTGGAGCCCCGCACAGGAGCAGGGCTGCAACGCAGGCAGCAGTGCCGGTGTCGTGCACCGGCGCCAAGGTGCCGGGCAGAGCGCAGGCAGCGTGGTCGCGCTCAACCTCATCGGCACATGCGCCGGGACCTGGGGCGTGGTCAATGCCAACCTGGGCAGCCAGCGCGAGCGCGGCCAGTCCTGGCGCGCCACCTGGGGCGCATCGGTGGAACGCAGCTGGGGTGCCATCACGCCGCACCTGGAGGCCTTTGGCACCCGGGGCAGCGCCCCCACCTTTCAGACGGGTGCACGGTGGGAGTGGGCGCCTGGCAAGCAACTCGATGCTACCGTGGGCCGCCAGCAAGGGCGCACCTTATTGAGCCTGGGGTTTGCGCTGGGGTTCTGACACAAGCGCAATGCATAAAAAAAGCCCGCGCATGCGGGCTTTTTTGTGGGCGTTCGGCACGCCGCACTGTCACGGCCGATGTCGCGGTCAGTTGTCCCGCGCAGCCTTGGCGGTGTCGGCAAAGTCGCTGAACACGCCGTCCACACCCAGGTTGAAGAACAGCTTGTACTCGGCCTTGGGATCACCCTTGAAGTCCGAGGCCAGGCGCTTGGCTTCGTTGCGGAACGTGTAGGCGTGCACGAACAGACCCTCGGCGTGGGCGTTCTTCACCACGTCGGTGGGCGCCATCATCACGCGGTCGCGCTCGTCGATCTTGCCGTCGCCGTTCAGGTCGTCGGCCTTGCCGTCCTTGTTGGCATCCACTTGCTTGGAGGGGATCAGGTACGGCTTCCAGGGGCCAATGCCGTCGGCATAGGTCTTGACTTCCTTGAGGCCTGCGGGGGTCAGCAGGCTGGCGAAGGTGCGCGAGTCACCGGCCACGGCAAAGTCATAGGGCTTGTCGTACGGGGCCACCAGCGACATGGTGCCATCGGGGTTCACATCGTCCGCGTCCACCAGCTGCACCAGGCGCACCTGGGTCTTGGTGCGCAGGTACTTGAGGTTGGAAACCTCGAACGACTGGATGATGACGGGCGAGCTCTTGGAGGTGTAGCCGTACTTGGCCAGGATGGCCAGCAGGCGGTCTTCCAGCGGCAAGCCTTGCTTGACGTGGTAGGTGGGGTGCTTGGTTTCGGGGTACACGCCCACGGCGCGGCCAGCCTTGGCGCCTTCGGTCTTGGCCAGGTCCAGCACTTCTTCAAAGGTGGGGATCTGGAACTTGCCGTTGTACGACTGGTCGCGGTCCGACAGAGGCTGGATGGCGCGCAGGGTCTTGAGTTCGGCCAGGGTGAAGTCGGTGACAAACCAGCCTTCCTCCTCTACGCCATCGACCACTTTCTTGGTCTTGCGGCCCGCAAACTCGGCGCGGGTGGAGACATCCGTGGTGCCCGTGATGTTGGGCTCATGGCGGGCAACCAGCACACCGTCCTTGGTGGCGACCAGGTCGGGCTCGATGAAGTCGGCGCCCATGTCGATGGCCAGCTTGTAGCCCTCCAGCGTGTGGTCGGGCCGGTAGCCCGCCGTGCCCCGGTGGCCGATCACCAGGGGCTTGTCGCCGTTCAGGGTGGGGTACGGATAGTTGTCGCTGCCGCCGCAGGCTGCCAGCGTGGCCACCATGGCCAGCGCTCCCCATTTCACACCAGTGATGTGCATGCTCTTCTCCTCGCTATGTTGTTGGTAGAACCGCCGAACTGTGGGGTCGGCATGTGACAAGACCATGACGTCCGTTTTGCAAACGCATGACGGCCGCACCACACACCAACCGCACCAATATGTGGCAAATATCTCGGCCACATTCCCCACCATTGTGCATAGGCATCGGCATAAACGTATAACTTTTGAACATAATTCGATGTTGCAGTGCGCCAAACCGGTGCGTTAGCGATCTTTGACGTTGTTGACTTTTGATGCTGAAAGCCTTTTGAACCATGAAACACGCGACCGCCGAGAGCTTCCTTTCCCACGTGGCGCTCCGCAACCCCGGCCAGCCGGAATTCCTGCAAGCCGTCACCGAAGTGATGGAAAGCCTTTGGCCGTTCATCGCGCAGCACCCGCGCTATGCCGAGCATGGTCTGCTGGAGCGGCTGGTGGAGCCCGAGCGCATCGTGATGTTCCGCGTGTCCTGGGTGGACGACCATGACGGCGTGCAGGTCAACCGGGGCTACCGCATCCAGCACAGCATGGCGATCGGCCCGTACAAAGGCGGCCTGCGTTTTCATCCGTCGGTCAACCTGTCGGTGCTCAAGTTCCTGGCGTTTGAGCAGACGTTCAAGAACGCATTGACCACGCTGCCCATGGGTGGTGGCAAGGGCGGTTCTGATTTCGACCCCAAGGGCAAGAGCCCTGGCGAAGTCATGCGCTTTTGCCAGGCGTTCGTGACCGAGCTGTACCGCCATGTGGGCCCCGACACCGATGTGCCCGCCGGCGACATCGGCGTGGGCGGCCGCGAGGTGGGCTTCATGGCGGGCATGTACAAAAAGCTGGCCAACAACGCGGCCAGCGTGTTCACCGGCAAGGGCCTGTCGTTCGGCGGCTCGCTGATCCGCCCTGAAGCCACAGGCTACGGCACGGTGTACTTTGCGCAGGAAATGCTCAAGACCCGAGGCCGTTCGTTCGACGGCCTGCGCGTGTCGGTGTCCGGCTCGGGCAACGTGGCGCAATACGCCGTGCAAAAGGCGATGGAGCTGGGCGCCAAGGTGGTGACGGTGTCGGACTCCAGCGGCACCGTGGTGGACGAGGATGGCTTCACTCCCGAAAAGCTCGCCATCCTGATGGATGTGAAGAACCACCTCTACGGCCGCGTGAGCGACTACGCCGCCCGCACAGGTGTGAAGTTTGAAGCCGGTGTCCGCCCCTGGCATGTGAAGGTGGACGTGGCCCTGCCCTGCGCCACGCAAAACGAGCTGGACGAGAACGACGCGAAAACGCTGATCCAGAACGGCGTGCTCTGCGTGGCCGAGGGCGCCAACATGCCCTCGACCATCGAGGCCGCCAAGGCCTTTGAGGCCGCAGGCTTGCTGTACGCCCCTGGCAAGGCCAGCAACGCAGGCGGCGTGGCCACATCCGGCCTGGAGATGAGCCAGAACGCCGCCCGCCTGTCCTGGCCCCGCGAGGAGGTGGACGCCCGACTGCTGCAGATCATGCAGGGCATCCACGCAGCCTGCCTGCACTACGGCAAGCGCGCCGATGGCAGCGTGAGCTACATCGACGGCGCCAACATCGCCGGCTTTGTGAAGGTGGCCGACGCCATGCTGGCGCAGGGCGTGGTGTAAGGGGAAGGGCCGGGCCTTGGAATGTGTTTGCGTTCCAAGAGCCTGTTCACGCAGCAAATCACTGGGGCTTCGGCCCCTTTGTTTTTGGCGCGCAGCGCAGTGCAGGCTATGCTGCACTTGAAAACCAATACGCACACTTTCGGGAGTCCGCCGTGGAAATCTTCAGCTTCTTGAACGTCATGGTCGAAAAGGGAGGCTCGGACCTCTTTTTCAGTGTCGGTGCGCCGGTCAATCTCAAGATCGAAGGGGTCACACACCCGTTGAAGATGCCCGCCTTGCTGCCCGGTCAGGTCAAGCAGCTGGCCTACGCGGTGATGAACGAAAAGCAGATCGGCGAGTTCGAGGCCAAGCAGGAGATGAACCTGTCGATCTCGGCCGAGAACCTGGGGCGCTTTCGGGTCAACGTGTTCGTGCAGCGCGGCGAAACCGGCATGGTGGTGCGCTACATCAAGAACAAGATCCCGCCGCTGGCCGCGCTGGGCCTGCCCCCGGTGCTGGAAAAGCTGGTGCTGCGCAAGCGTGGCCTGGTGCTGGTGACCGGGGCCACGGGCTCGGGCAAATCGACCACGCTGGCATCGATGATCAACTACCGTAACGAGAACGTCACGGGCCACATCCTCACCATCGAAGACCCGCTGGAGTTTTTGCACGCGCACAAGCGCTCGGTGGTGGACCAGCGCGAGGTGGGCATCGACACGCAGTCGTACGAAGAGGCCCTGAAGAATGCGCTGCGCGAGGCGCCGGACGTGATCATGATCGGCGAGATCCGCGACCGCAACACCATGAAGCAGGCCATCGCCTATGCCGAGACCGGCCACCTGTGCCTGTCCACGCTGCACGCCAACAACGCCAACCAGGCCATGGAGCGGGTCATCAACTTCTTCCCCGAAGACGCCCACCACCAGCTACTGATGGACCTGAGCCTGAACCTGGCCGGCGTGATCTCTCAGCGCCTGATCCCCGGCCTGCACGAAAAGCTGGTGCCTGCGGTGGAGGTGATGCTCAACTCGCCCTACATCGCCGACCTGATCGCCAAGGGTGAGTTCTCGGGCATCAAGGAGGCCATGGGCCACAGCACCGAGATCGGCATGTGCACCTTTGACCAGGCGCTGTACCAGCTCTACACCGACAGCCGCATCTCGCTGGACGAGGCCCTGCACAACGCAGACTCGCGCACCGACCTGGCGCTGCGCGTGCGCCTGGCGGCCGGCGTGACCACGCAGGATGCAGGAGAGCTTTCCATCGATACCTCCTCGCCCATGCAGTCGGCCTCGCGGCTGTCGTGAACGGCGTGCTGGCGCCAGCGCCGGGACGGCGCCAGGGATATCGTCTGCTCCACCACTGCAAGCCACCGGCTCCCGTGCTTGATCCTCACCGAACTTTTGTACCTGCGCCAGAATCAGTCGGACGATGAAACGAATCCCTCTTCTTGCATCCCTGGGGCTGGTGGTGGCCGTGAGCGTGGGTTGCGCCACCCTTGACGCCAAGCAGCGCGAATGGATCTTCCAGCCCAGCGACCGCAGCTGGGGCGGCGCGCCGTCCACCGAAGGCATGCAGGACGTCTGGATCGAGTTCGCCTCCGACGCCAGCGGCAAGGCCGAGCGCCTGCACGGGCTGTGGCTGCCCCACACCCAGGCCGGCGCGCCGGTGCTGCTGTACCTGCACGGCGCGCGCTGGAACGTGGCGGGCTCGTCAGGCCGTATCCGGCGCATGCAGGAGCTGGGCTTTTCGGTGCTGGCCATCGACTACCGGGGCTTTGGGCGCAGCAGCGCAGGCCTGCCGTCCGAGGCCACCGCCGCCGAGGACGCCCGCGCCGCCTGGAACTGGCTGGCCGAGCAGCACCCGGACAAGCCGCGCTACATCTTCGGCCACTCGCTGGGCGGCGCCATTGCGATCGATCTGGCGCGCCAGGTGCCGGATGAAAAGGGCACCATCGTCGAAGGCACCTTCACCAGCATCCCCGACGTGGTCAGCACCTTCAAGTGGGGCTGGCTGCCGGTGTCGCCGCTCATCACGCAGCGGTTCGAATCCATCCGCAAGGTGGCCGAGATCGGCTCGCCGCTGCTGGTGGTGCATGGCAGCGACGACAGCCTGATCCGCCCCACGCTCGGCCGCCAGCTGTACGAGGCAGCGCGGGAGCCCAAGCAGTTTGTGCTGGTAGAGGGCGGCTCGCACCACAACACCAACTCTGTGGGCCAACGGCAGTACCGCGAGGCCGTGGCCTCGCTGTTCCACCTGAAGTAAGCGCAGCGGCTCGCCGCGACGAGTCAGCCGCGCTGTCTCAGCGGCGCACCGCCTGCGCCAGCGCTGCCCAGGCCTTGAGGGTGAGCGGGTGGGTAAAGCCTGCCCCCGCCACAGGGTGGGACGACAGCTTGACCACCACCATCTCGGCAGCCGGGTTCACGTGGATGAACTGGCCGTGGATGCCCGCAGCCTCGTAGGCGCCGTCGGCGTTGTGCAGCACCCACCACTGGTTGCGGTAGCTGTAGCCGGGCCGAAAGGCCATGCCCCCCATCTTGAACTTCTCGCGGTCGCCGCCCTTGGCGGTGTCGTCGATCACGGCCTTGTCAAAAATTTTCTGGCCGTTGAAGCTGCCGCCCAGGCGCAGCATCTCGCCAAACCGCGCCAGGTCGCGCGCCGTGGCGGTGAGGCCTGCGCCCTGCAGGGGCGTGCCCACGCTGTCCACCATCACATGGGCGTCTTCCTCGGTGCCCAGCTTTTGCCAGATGTTGTCGCTCATGAGCTCGGCCCAGTGTTTGCCGGTAGCGCGCGACACGATCCAGCCCAGCACCTCAGAATGCACGGTGCGGTACACAAAACCGGCGCCGTGTTCGCCTTCCTTCTTGAGCGTCTTGAGGAAGTCGTAGACATTGGTCGGCCCCTGGTAACCAGGCGGACGTGGCAGCAGGCCGCTGGACCAGCTGTAGCCAAAGATCTCGGTGGTCGGGTCGGTGTAGACCTCGCGGAAGCGCACGGCGCCCGTCATGTCCATCACATCGCGCACCTTCATGTCGCCCCAGGCCGATTCGGCCAGCTCCGGCACGTACTTGGCCACCAGCGCCTCGGGGTCGATCTTGCCCTCGTGCGCCAGCTGCGCCGCCATGAGCCCGGTGAACGACTTGGTGACCGAGAACAGCAGATGCGGCGAGTAGGGCTTCATCTGGTTGTCGTAGCGCTCGTACACCACGCGGCCCTTGTGCATCACCACCAGTGCATCGGTGTAGGTGCGGGTGAACCATTGGTCCACCGTGATGGGCTGGCCCTTGTCGTCATCGAATGCCACTGCGCCCAATGGTCGCGGGTCGGCCGGCAACGCAGATGGTGCGGCACCGCCCCGGCGGATATTGCGTGTGGGCTGCAGCTCGCGCAGGTGCTGCACGGCCCAGCGCAGCTGCGGGTATTTGTACGAGTTGCTCAGGTCCACACGCTGCGCCCCTTCGGGTGGGAAGGTGCTCATGTAGCCCAGCTTGTCCAGCGTCACGGTCTCGGGCGCTGGTAGCGCCGGGGCCTGCGCCTGGGCTGGGACCGCAAAGGCCACACCCAATGCCGCCGCAGCGCAGGCTGCCCGCCACAGCGCGGCTGGGAATGCGCCAGAACGCCGGGGCTGCGCAGGATGCGCAGGGTGAGCGGTTTGCGCCGCAGAGGCGCTGTAAGTCTTGTGCATGGCTTGTCTCCTTGTGGTGTTGTGTTGTGTTGCTTGGTGCAGCATTCGGGCGAAGCGTCCCTCAGAACAGCGTCCAAGGTATGACGGGCTGCCAGCCACCGCCCCACCATGGTGCTGCGCCCCGCGCAAGGCAGGATGTCACCCGCGCGACCTTTGTCATACATAAATTTGCGCAAGTTCTCACCGCCTGGGTCCACCGCCCTGCCTGCGGCGCGCCCACCCCTTCTGGTACGCTCAGACAGATATGTCTGCCCCCTCCGCCACCGCAGCGTCTGCGGCCGCCCCTGTCTCTGTCCAACCCGGTCTGGCCATTCTGGTGCTGGCCCTGTTGCTGTCCATCCAGCCCGTCACCACCGACCTGTACCTGCCCGCGCTGCCCGCGCTCACCCGCAGCCTGGGCGCGCCCATGGCGGCGGCGCAGCTCACGCTCAGCGGGCTGCTGCTGGCGTTTGGTTGTTCTCAGATGGTGTGGGGCCCTCTGTCTGACCGCTTTGGCCGCCGCCCCATCCTGCTGGCGGGCCTGACCATCTACACCGTGGCCTCGCTGGGCAGTGCCTTTGCGCCGACCATGGGCCTGCTGATTCTGTGGCGCATCGCCCAGGGTGCTGCCATGGGGGCCGTGGTGATGTGCGCGCGCGCCATCGTGCGCGACCTGTACACCCCGCTGGAGGGCGCGCGCGCCATGTCCAAGGCGCTCACGGGGCTGGGCATCGTGGCCTGCATCTGCGCGCCCATGGGTGGCCTGCTGAGCGAATGGCTGGGCTGGCGCGCTGCGCTGCTGGCACTCACGGTGTACGCCGTGGTCACGCTGGCGCTGGTGGCCTTGCGCTTGCCCGAGACCCTGGCCCACCGCAACCCCCAAGCGCTGCAGCCCCGTGCGCTGGTGGGCACCTGGCAACAGGTGTTGCGCAGCCCCACCTTCTGGGCGTTTTCGCTGCAGACCACGGCCACCTATGGTGGGCTGTTCACGTTTCTGGCGTCGTCTTCGTTCGTCTACATCGACGTGCTGGGCCTCACGCGCACCATGTATGGCTGGGTCATGGCGTCTGCCTGCGTGGCCTACTTCGCGGGCACCTTTGTATGCCGCGCTCTGCTGGCACGGTTTGGCCTGCAGCGCACGGTGGCCATTGCCGGGGCCTTGAGCGCCAGCGGCGGCACGCTGATGGCGCTGGTGGCCTGGATGGGCTGGCACCACCCCTGGGCACTGACGCTACCGTTCTACCTGTTCATGGTGGCGCACGGCATCCACCAGCCCTGCGGGCAAAGTGGCGCCGTAGGGCCTTTCCCCAAGGCGGCAGGTGTCGCATCCGCGCTCAACGGTTTCATGATGATGCTGGCGGCCTTTGCCATTGGCGGCTGGCTGGGGCTGCGGCTCGATGGCACGGTCTGGCCGCTGGTCAACGGCATCTGGTTCTGGTCGGTGGTGCTGGCCGTGATCTCGTGGACGCTGGTGCAGAAGTTTGGAGCGCCCCGTGAGCACGCCTGACACTCTACCTACCATCGCCCTGGCGGGCCCCACGGCGTCGGGCAAGACCGCCGGCGCGCTGGCGCTGGCCGCCGTGCTGGGCAAACAGGGCCGGCCGGTCGAGATCATCAGCGTGGACTCGGCCCTGGTGTACCGGGGCATGGACATTGGCACGGCCAAGCCCACGCCCGACGAGCGCGTCGCCGTGCCACACCACCTCATCGACATCCGCGACCCGCTGCAGGCCTACAGCGCCGCCGAGTTTGTGCAGGACGCCACCCGGCTCATCGCCGAGATCCGCGCGCGCGGCGCAATGCCATTACTGGTGGGCGGCACCATGCTGTACTTCAAGGCACTGTTTGATGGCATTGACGACATGCCCGCCGCCGACCCCGAGGTACGCGCCAAGATCGAAGCCGAGGCGGCCGAGCAGGGCTGGCCCGCCCTGCATGCCGAGCTGGCGCGTGTGGACCCAGTGACGGCCGCGCGCCTGGCCCCCGGCGACAGCCAGCGTATCCAGCGGGCGCTGGAGGTATGGCATGTGTCAGGCCAGCCGTTGTCGAGCTTTCACACTATCAAAAAGGTAGCAGACAACACAAACAACACTGGCGCTAGCGCGCTTTTTTCCTTGGAACCCGAGAACCGGGCCTGGCTGCATGAGCGCATCGCCCAGCGTTTCGACGCCATGCTGGCTGGCGGCTTCATCGACGAGGTGGCGGCCCTGCGCGCACGCGGCGACCTGCACCCCGACCTGCCCTCCATGCGCTGCGTAGGCTACCGGCAGGTGTGGGAGGAGCTGGACTTCCAGGCCAGCCGTCCTGCGGGCACCCCGTTGAACACGGCCTTCCTGCGCGAACGCGGCATTGCCGCCACACGGCAACTGGCCAAGCGCCAGATCACCTGGCTGCGCAGCATGCCGCAGCGCCAGGCCATCGCCTGCGACCAGCCCCATGCCGTGGCCACGCTGGTGCAGGCCGTGCTGCAACGCCTGGAGCAGCCCACGCCATGACGCTGCTGGGTGTGCAGAACCTGGGCAAGCACTACGGCAGCACGCCGGTGTTCGCCAACGTGCAGTTCGCCGTGGCACCCGGCGAGTTTGTGGCCATCGTGGGCGATTCGGGCGTGGGCAAGTCCACCCTGCTCAACTGCCTGGCGGGACTGGATACCTGGGACACAGGCAGCATCACCCATGGCACTACCGACCTGGGCCAGCTCGACGACACCGCTCGCGCGCTGTGGCGCCGCGCCCATGTGGGTTTTGTGTTCCAGGCCTTCCACGTGCTGCCGCACCTGGACGTGGCACAGAATGTGGCACTGCCGCTGATGCTGCTGGGCCAAACCGACGCGGCCCGGGTGCAGCACATGCTGGCCGCCGTGGGCCTGGAAGGTCTGGGCGCACGGCTGCCTCAGCAGCTCAGCGGCGGGCAGCTGCAGCGTGTGGCCATCGCCCGCGCGCTGGTGCACCGCCCCGCCCTGCTGCTGGCCGACGAGCCCACCGGCAACCTCGACCCCACCACCGCCACGCGCGTGATGGACCTGCTGCTGGCGCAGACACGCGAGCACGGCGCATCGCTGGTGCTGGTCACCCATTCCGACGCTGCTGCGGCGCGGGCCGACCGGGTGCTGCGCCTCACTGCCAGCGGCATCGCCGCCTAGGCAAACCCGAACTTCAGCGAAGGCGTAGAGCGGATCACACTGCCCAGCGCAGCGGTTCTGGCCAAGCGCAGCAACGACGCCAGAAGGGTTGTGTGAGCCACGCTCACTCGATGTTCAGCCGCTGCGCCGCCTTGTTCACCTTCTTGGGCAGGTTCAGCGTCAGCACGCCGTTGTCGTACTTGGCCTTGGCCTGCGCGGCGTCCACATCGGCGGGCAACTGGAAGCTGCGGGCCACAGCGCCAAAGTAGCGCTCGCTGCGCAGCACCTTCTCGCCCTCGCGCTTTTCATCGTGCTGGCGCACCTCGGCGCGCAGGCTCACCACATTGCCTTCGAGCGAGACATGGATGTCCTCCTTCGCCACGCCGGGCACCTCGGCCTGCACCGTGTAGCCGCTTTCGGTTTCCTTCACATCCACCTTGATCTGGCTGGGCGAAGGCAGGTTGTCGCCATGCAGCGGGCGCACGTAAAAGCCGGGGGCAATGTCCTTGAAAAAGTCGTCAAACAGACTGCCACGGGTCACGAGAGAGTTCATGGTTTTGGCTCCTGAAAAGGGGTTGAAACAGACAACTGAGCCAGCGCAGGAGGGCGGGCCCTGACTCCAAGATAGGCCTGCGGCATCGCGGCTTCAAGGGGGTTGAAATGCAAGGTTGATGTGCGTCAAAAACCCAGGCTCCCAACGCCTGCGGCCACAATGCTGGCCATGCTCGCCCTGCTCCGCACCTTCTCCTGGCAAGACCTGCGCCACCACCCCTGGCGCAGCGCCGCAGCGGTGGCGGCCGTGATGCTGGGTGTGGCACTGGCGTTTGCGGTGCATGTGATCAATGCGTCGGCGCTGGACGAGTTCTCGCAGGCCGTGCGCGCCGTCAACGGCCAGCCCGACCTGGAGCTGCGCGCCATGCAAGGCGGCCTGCCCGAGGCGCTGTACGAACGCCTGGCCACCGACCCACAAGTGACCCGCGCCAGCCCGCTGCTGGAGCTGTCGGCCGTAGCGCAGGCAGCCACCACGGCGGGCGCTAATGCAGCGGGCACCAAAGACCAGTCCCTTCGCACTCCCATCCGTGTGCTGGGCGCCGATGCACTGCTGCTGCCCACCATGGCCCCGGCGCTGGTGCCACGCCCCTGGGACAGCGCCGACCGGTTTGCCCTCTTCGCCCCCGCAACGGTGTTCCTCAACACGGCCGCGCTGCAGGTGCTGGGGCTTTCTGCCGCCGCTCCAGCACCATCGTCGCCCCTGCCCCGCCTTACGCTGCAGGTGGGTTTGCAACAGGCGCTCACGGTGCAGGTGGCGGGCACCGTGACCGCCGGCGGCGCGCCGCTGGCCGTGATGGACATTGGCGCTGCGCAAGATCTGTTTGGCCGTGCGGGCGCACTCACCCGCATCGACCTGCAACTGCAGCCCGGCACCGACCGCACTGCGTGGGAAGCCACACTGCGCGCGCAGCCCGGCTGGCCTGCCAACCTAGTGCTGGCGCAGCCCGGCGATGCCACCCAGCGCATCAGCAACCTGTCGCGCGCCTACCGGGTCAACCTGACGGTGCTGGCGCTGGTGGCACTGTTCACCGGGGCGTTTCTGGTGTTCTCGGTGCTGGCCCTCAGCGTGGCGCAGCGCGGGCCGCAGTTTGCGCTGCTGGCCGTGCTGGGCGCCACACCGCGCCAGCGGCTGGCACTGGTGCTGGCAGAGTCGGCAGCGCTGGGCCTGCTGGGCAGCGTGCTGGGCATAACGCTGGGCACCGCGCTGGCTGCCACAGCGCTGCAACTGCTGGGCGGCGACCTGGGCGGTGGCTACTTTGCGGGCGTGCGGCCCGCGCTGCAATGGAGCGCCCCCGCCGCCCTGATGTACGGCGCACTGGGCGTGGCGGCCGCCTTGGCGGGTGGCTGGTGGCCCGCCCGCGCCGCGCAGACCCTGCCCCCGGCCCAGACCCTGAAGGGCCTTGGCGCCGCAGCCAGCCAGGCGGACAAGGGCACTGTTGGTATCGTTTTGATAGCTGCCGGGGCAATTTTGACTAGCGCTCCACCCGTATTTGGCATTCCACTGGCCGCGTACGTCGCCATTGCCCTGCTGCTGGTGGGTGGCATCGCCCTGTTGCCCTGGGGCATGGCGCGGTTGCTGGCATGGCTGCAGCCCCTGGCCGCACGCCATGCGCTGCCACTGCTGGCGCTGGAGCGCGCGCGGCGCATGCGGGGCAGCGCTGCCATCGCGGTGGGCGGCGTGGTCGCATCCCTCAGCCTGGCCGTTGCGCTGACGGTGATGGTGTCCAGCTTTCGCGGCTCGGTCACACAGTGGCTGGACGCGGTGCTGCCGTCGCCGCTGTACGTGCGCTCGGCCCTCAGTGCGGGTGGCACGGGCGGCGGTGAGGCCGCGTTGCTGCCTGCGGGCTTTGCGGAGGCGGTGGGCCAGTTGCCAGGACTGGACCACGTGCAGCCCCTGCGCGCCAGCCCGCTGCAGCTGTCCCCCACCCTGCCCGCCCTCACGGTGCTGAGCCGCCCCCTGGGAGATGAGCCGGCGCAGACCCTGCCGCTGGTGGGCGAGGCCCTGCCCGTGCCCCCCGGCCGCACCGGCGTCTACATCAGCGAGGCCGTGGTGGACCTGTACGGCCTGCGCCCCGGCATGGAGTGGCCTGCACTTTCCAAGGCTTTTAGCCCTCAAGCGCCAGAGAATCATGCGCCAGCAGCTATCTTTTACATAGCAGGCATCTGGCGTGACTATGCCCGGCAAACCGGCGCCGTGGTGATGGACCGCGCTGTGTGGCTGCGCCTGACCGGCGACGCCCGCACCAGCGACCTGGCCCTGTGGCCCAGCGAGGGCACCGATGTGTCTGCCTTGCAGGCGTCCATCCGCGCGCTCGCTGCGACCCAAGCCGGCCGCCAGCCCTCCACTGCGGCGGGCGCCACCACGGGCGACGGTAACGAGGCCCTGGTGGAATTCAGCTCCGCCGCCACCATCCGCGAACGCTCGCTGCGCATCTTCGACCGCAGCTTTGCCGTCACCTACTGGCTGCAGGCCGTCGCCATCGGCATCGGCCTGTTCGGCGTGGCCGCCAGCTTCAGCGCCCAGGTGCTGGCACGGCGCAAGGAGTTTGGCCTGCTCGCCCACCTGGGCCTCACGCGGCGCCAGATCCTGACCGTGGTGGCGGGCGAAGGGGCCGCGTGGACGGCGGTGGGTGCAGCGGCGGGCGTGCTGCTGGGGCTGGCCGTGTCCGTGGTGCTGGTGCACGTGGTCAACCCGCAGAGTTTTCACTGGACGATGGATTTGGCGGTGCCGGGTTGGAGGTTGCTGGGGCTGTGTGCTGCCGTTGTTGTGTCGGGCACGGTCACCGCATGGCTGGCGGGCCGGGCGGCAGCAGGGCGTGATGCGGTGATGGCGGTGAAGGAGGATTGGTGAAGATACAAGCTACCCCATGGAACACCGCGACAATGCAACTATGTCTTTTCAACAGAACACCTCCGGACCTTGCCACCCTCAAGATCGCGCCCCCTGGCTGCACGAAGCCATCGCTCGCATCGAAGCCGACTACCAGCGCAGTGCCGACACCCACCTGATCCCACTGCGCTTGCCAGCGTTTGCCGCGCATGGCATTGACCTGTACCTCAAGGACGAATCCACCCACCCCACGGGCAGCCTGAAGCACCGGCTGGCGCGGTCGCTGTTTTTGTATGCGCTGTGCAATGGCTGGGTGCATGAGGGCTCGACCATCGTCGAGTCGTCCAGCGGCTCCACGGCGGTGAGTGAGGCTTACTTTGCCCGGCTGCTAGGGTTGCCGTTTGTGGCGGTGATGCCGCGCAGCACGTCACCCGAGAAAGTGGCGCAGATCGAGTTCCATGGCGGGCGTTGCCACTTTGTGGACAGCGCGGGCGCTGTGTATGACGCGGCCCGTGCGATTGCCGAGGAGACGGGCGGCCACTACATGGACCAGTTCACGTATGCCGAGCGCGCGACCGACTGGCGCGGCAACAACAACATTGCCGAGAGCATGTTCACGCAGATGGCGCGCGAGCCGCACCCTGTGCCGCACTGGATCGTGGTGGGCGCGGGCACGGGCGGCACCAGCGCCACCATTGGCCGCTACGTGCGCTACCAGCGCCATGCCACGCAGGTGTGTGTGGCCGACCCGGCGGGGTCGGTGTTCAGCGCCTACCACCGCACGGGCGATGCGCAGTTGACGGCGCCAGGATCCCGCATTGAAGGCATTGGTCGCCCACGGGTGGAGCCAAGCTTTATCCGTACGCTGGTGGACCGCATGGTGGATGTGGCGGACTGCGAGTCCATCGCCGCCATGCGTGCGCTGTCGCAGTTGCTGGGGCGGCGCGTGGGCCCGTCCACAGGCACCAACTTTGTGGCCATGCTCACGCTGGCCAGCGAGATGCGCGAACGGGGCGAGCGCGGCTCCATCCTGTCGCTGCTGTGTGATGCGGGCGAACGGTATCTGCCCACGTACTTCGACACGGCATGGGTGGACCGCACGTTTGGCGATTGCTCGGCTGCGCAGCAGAAGGTGGATGGCCTGATCGGCTGATGCCAGCCACGCACTGCACCATGCCCTCCCACCCATTGCCCCCAGGTTCTTTGCCGCTTGCCCCCGGTCCCATGGTCACGCGCCGGCGGTGGCTGGCGCAACAGATGCCCTGGGGCCTGGCCGCCATCGGGGCTGCGGGGTGGTTGCCCCTTTCCGCGCATGCCTTGCCTGCACGCACGCTGGCCTTTCCGCGCGACCATGGCAGCCACCCGGAGCTGCGCACCGAGTGGTGGTACATCACCGGCCATGTGCAGGCGCAGGGGCAGCCCTGGGGTTTTCAGATCACGTTCTTCCGCTCGCGGGTGGATGGCACGCAGCAGTTGCAGTCCGCCTTTGCGGCCAAACACCTGCTGTTTGCGCACGCCGCCATCACCGATGTGCGAGGCCAGCAGCTGGTGCATGACCAGCGGATTGCGCGTGCCGGTTTTGGGGTGGCGCAGGCCAGTGAGGCCGACACCCGCATCCGCCTGCAGGACTGGACGCTGGAGCGCAGCGACACAGCGCGCGGCAAGTCAGACTTTGCAGCCAGCCGCTACACCACCCACATCGTGGGCAGCGATTTTGGGCTGGACCTGGTGTTTGACAGCACCCAGCCCGTGCTGCTGCAGGGGCAGCAAGGGCTGTCCCGCAAGGGGCCGGACGCCGAGCAGGCCAGTTACTACTACAGCCAGCCACAGTTGGCCGTCAGCGGCACCTTGCAGGTGGGCAACCAACGCATGGCGGTGACGCCCGACACTGGCCGCGCCTGGATGGACCACGAGTGGAGCGAGGCACTGCTGCACCCTGACGCCCAGGGGTGGGACTGGATCGGCATGAACCTGCACGACGGCAGCGCGCTCACAGCCTTTCGCCTGCGGCGGGCTGATGGCACTGCGTTGTGGGCGGGAGGATCGTGGCGAGCGCCCGGGCAGCCGGTGCAGGTGTTTGGGGCGCAGTCTGTGGCGTTCACCCCCTTGCGGTGGTGGACCAGCCCGCGCAGTGGCGCGCGCTACCCGGTGCAGTGGCGGGTGGAAACGCCCGCAGGCAGCTTTGAAGTGAACGCGCTGCTGGAAAGCCAGGAGCTGGACAGCAGCGGATCAACGGGGGCGATCTATTGGGAAGGCCTGTCTGACCTGATGAGCGCCAGAGGCCAACCTATAGGTAGGGGCTACCTGGAGATGACTGGATACGCAAAGCCGCTGCGCCTGTAAAAGCAGCAGCGGCTTGATGTCAGAAAGACACCGCCAGATCGGGCGGTGTCACATCTTCAATGCTTGGCGGAGCTGCCTGCGCGGCGCTGCGCCAGCCAGGCAATGATCTCGCCCATGATGCCGCGGCGGAAAGCCAGCACGCAGATCACGAAAATCAGGCCCGTGACCATGGTGACGGATTCGCCCAGGGTCTTGAACCATTCCACGCTGGTCAAGGCGGCCAACAGGTTGCCGAATTCACCGATCTTGTTCTCCAGCAGCACCACCACGGCCGAGCCAATGAGCGGGCCCGACAGCGTGCCCAGGCCGCCTACCAGCGTCATCAGGATGACCTGACCCGACGCGGTCCAGTGCACATCGGACAGCGTGGCAAAGCCAAGCACCAGGGTCTTGAGAGAGCCTGCCAGGCCCGCCAGAGCCGCCGACAACACAAAGGCCAGCAGCTTGAAGCGGTGCGTGTCATAGCCCAGCGAGATGGCGCGGGGCTCGTTCTCCTTGATGCCCTTGAGCACCTGGCCGAACGGCGAGTGGATGGTGCGCACGATCAGCAAGAAGGCCGCGACCACGATGACCAGCGCGACGTAGTACATGACGAGGTCGCTTTGCAGATCGATCACGCCAAACAGCTTACCGCGCGGCACACCCTGCAAGCCGTCCTCACCACCCGTGAAGGGGGCTTGGAGACAGGCAAAGAACAGCATCTGCGCCAGCGCCAATGTGATCATGGAGAAGTAAATGCCCTGGCGGCGAATGGCCAGCCAGCCAAACAGCAGGCCCAGCAGCGCGCCACCGGCGGTGCCGAGCAGCAGACCCACTTCAGGCGTCAGGCCCCACACCTTGATGGCGTGGCCAGCCACATAGGCTGCGCCACCGAGGAAGGCCGCATGGCCAAAAGACAGCAGGCCGGTGTAACCGAGCAGCAGGTTGAACGCGGAAGCAAACAGTGCAAAGCACATGAGCTTCATCACGAAGACGGGATAGGCGCCGAGAAAAGGCGCGGCAATGAGGGCCAGCAACAGCAGGCCGTAACCAATGGTGGCAGTGTTCTTGGAATTCATGCTGGCGGCCCCTTATTTTTCTTTGCCGAACAGGCCGGCGGGGCGAATGAGAAGAACGATGACCATGATGACGAACACCACGGTGGAAGATGCTTCGGGGTAGAACACCTTGGTGAAACCTTCGATCACTCCCAGGCCCAGCCCGGTCAAGATGGAGCCCATGATGGAGCCCATGCCGCCAATCACGACCACGGCAAACACCACGATGATCAGGTTCTGGCCCATGAGCGGGGTGACCTGGTACACGGGGGCGGCCAGCACACCGGCAAAAGCAGCCAGTGCGGCACCAAAGGCGTAGGTCAGGGTCACCATCACCGGCACGTTGATGCCGAAGGCTTCCACCAGGCGCGGGTTTTCAGTACCGGCGCGCAGATAGGCGCCCAGCTTGGTTTTTTCGATCACGTACCAGGTGCCGATGCACACCACCACCGAGGCCACCACCACCCACGCACGGTAATTGGGCATGATCATGAAGCCGAGGTTGGTCGCGCCTTCCAGCAGCTCGGGAGTGTCGTAGCCCAGGCCCGACACGCCATAGATGGAGCGAAACACGCCTTCGATCAGCAGGGTCAGGCCCAGCGTGAGCAGCAGCCCGTACAGGTGATCAAGCTTGTAGATCCAACGCAGCAGCAAGCGCTCGATCAGCACCCCAAACAGCCCCACCAAGAGCGGCGCCAGCACCAGCATCAACCAGTAGTTGATGCCGAAGTAGTTCATGGCCATCCATGTCAGCAATGCCCCGGTCATGAACAGTGCACCGTGCGCAAAGTTGATGACGTTGAGCAGGCCAAAGATCACAGCCAGCCCCAGGCTGAGGATTGCGTAGAACGATCCGTTGACCAGCCCCAGAAGGAGCTGGCTCAACAGGCCGGGCAATGAGACACCAAAGATTTCCATGGGAGGCAGCAGCAGGTGGAGAGAGTTCAGGTCAGAGGGCCACACCGGGACCGGCGTCCCGCTGGGACAGCTTGGCCGGCGTGGGCCCTCTCAGGGGTTTACTTCCAGAGCGGGCACTTGCTCTCGGCCTTGGTGGTGAACACGGAGTCACCAGGCAGCTTCTTGATCAGCTTGTAGTAGTCCCAGGGCTTGGTGGACTCTGCAGGCTTCTTCACTTCCATCAGGTACATGTCGTGTACGTAACGGCCGTCGGCGCGCAGCTGGCCCGAGCCGAAGAAGTCGTTCATCTTCATGCCGCGCCATGTGGTCATGACCTTGTCGGCGTCCACCGACTTGGCGGCTTCCACGGCCTTGAGGTAATTCATGGTGGCCGAGTAGTCAGCCGCCTGGATTTCGGTTGGCATGCGCTTGGTCTTCTCGAAGAAGCGGGCCGAGAACTTGCGGGTCTCGTCGTTCAGATCCCAGTACCAGCTGGTGGTGAACTGCAGGCCTTCGGTGTTGCGCAGGCCCAGGCTGTGCACGTCGGAGATGAAGATCAGCAGGCCGGCGAGCTTCATGCTTTTGCCGATGCCGAACTCCTTGGCAGCCTTGATGGAGTTGATGGTGTCACCACCTGCATTGGCCAGGCCCAGGATCTGTGCCTTGGAGTTCTGTGCCTGCAGCAGGAAGGACGAGAAGTCGGACGCGTTCAGCGGGTGGCGCACAGCGCCCACCACGTTGCCGCCCTTGGCCTTGACCACGGCGGTGGTGTCGGCTTCGAGCGCATGGCCGAAGGCATAGTCTGCCGTCAGGAAGTACCAGCTCTTGCCGCCACCATCCACAATGGCCGAGCCCGTGCCCTTGGCCAGTGCCACAGTGTCATACGCGTAGTGCACGGTGTACGGTGTGCACTGGTCGTTGGTCAGCGCGGAGCTGGCAGCACCGTTGTTGATATAGACACGCTTTTTCTCTGCAGCGACCTTGGCCGAAGCAAGTGCGGTACCCGAGTTGGTTCCCCCAAACAGCATTGTCAGGCCTTGGGTATCGATCCACTCCCTGGCCTTGGAGGCTGCGATGTCGGCCTTGTTCTGGTGGTCTGCTGTCAGCAGCTCGATGGGCATGCCCAGCACCTTGCCGCCAAAGTCATCAATCGCCATCTGAATGGCCACTGCGCCGTTCTTGCCTTCCACGTCCGCATACAGGCTGGACATGTCGGTGATGAAACCGATCTTGACCTTGTCCTGCGCGTGCGCGGCCGAGGTGGCCAGACCTGCAACGCCCAGCATCAGTGCCAGCACTTTGAGTTGTTTCTTCATGGATTTGTCTCCTGTGGGTGTGGTGGAAGAAAACGGTGGGGAAAGGGTGTGGGCGTGGCTCAGACGCCCAGCAGTTCGTTGAGCACGGGCATCTTGGCCTCCAGCTCGGCGGCGCCAAACTTCTCCACGATGCGGCCGTGCTCCATCACGTAGAACCGGTCGGCCAGCGGTGCGGCAAAACGGAAGTTCTGCTCAACCATGACCACGGTGTAGCCCTTCTGGCGCAGCATGGTGATCATGCGGGCCAGGGCCTGCACGATGACGGGCGCCAGGCCTTCGGAGATTTCATCGAGCAGCAGCAGATTGGCGCCAGTGCGCAGGATGCGGGCCACGGCCAGCATCTGCTGTTCACCGCCCGACAGGCGCGTGCCCTGGCTGTTCTTGCGCTCGGCCAGGTTGGGGAACATGGCGTAGATCTCCTGCACCGACATGCCCGGCGTGCCCGTCTTGAGGGCGGGTGGCAACAGCAGGTTTTCTTCGCACGACAGGCTGGAGAAAATGCCACGCTCTTCAGGGCAGTAGCCCACGCCCAGGTGCGCAATACGGTGCGTGGGCATGTTCACGGTTTCCACGCCGTTGATCTTGACCGAACCCTTGCGCGCACCGGTCAGCCCCATGATGGCGCGCATGGTGGTGGTGCGGCCTGCACCGTTGCGGCCCAGCAGCGTGACCACCTCGCCCGGCTGGACGACGATGTCCACGCCGTGCAGCACATGCGACTCGCCGTACCAGGCTTCGAGGTTCTTGATTTCGAGTGCGGGAGCGCCAGCCATCAGTGCGCTCCCTGCAGTTGGCCGTCGGTCGTGCCCATGTAGGCTTCCATGACTTGGGGGTTGTTGGAGACTTCTGCGTAGGGGCCTTCGGCCAGCACGGCGCCGCGCTGCAGCACGGTGATACGGTCTGCGATGGTCGACACCACCTTCATGTTGTGTTCCACCATCAGGATGGTGCGGCCTGCCGAGACCTTCTTGATGAGCTGGGTAACGCGGTCCACGTCTTCGTGGCCCATGCCCTGCGTGGGCTCGTCCAGCAGCATCAACTCGGGCTCCATGGACAGCGTGGTCGCGATCTCCAATGCGCGCTTGCGGCCATAGGGCAGGTTCACGGTCACTTCATCGGCCAGGTCTTCCAGCCCCACCTCGGTCAGCAGTTGCATGGCACGGTCGTCAAGCTGTCGCAGGGTGCGCTCGCTGCGCCAGAAGTGAAACGAAGTGCCCAGCTTGCGCTGCAGGCCCAGGCGCACGTTCTCGATGAGTGTCAGGTGCGGGAACACGGCCGATATCTGGAACGAGCGGATCACTCCACGGCGCGCAATCTGTGCGGGCTGCTCTCGCGTGATGTCGTGCCCGTTGAAGCGGATGACACCCGAGGTCGGCTCCAGGAACTTGGTGAGCAGGTTGAAGCACGTGGTCTTGCCCGCACCATTGGGACCGATCAGCGCATGGATGGAGCCGCGCCGAACGGCCAGGTTCACATCGCTGACGGCGGTGAAGCCCTTGAACTCTTTGGTCAGGCTGTTGGTTTCAAGAATGACGTCGCTCATTGCGCCTTGGCCGCTCCGTAAGGTGCTGAAATGAGGAGCCTTGCAACAAGGTCTCCGGGGAGGTTGGATCGCAACGCATCGTATGTCTCCCTACCCCGCGGTAGATACTGGGACTAATGCCTATGTATAAATGCCTACGTACCCGCCCTGAGGGCGCATGGCGCCGGGGATGTACGGGCGCGGGCAGCGCGCCAATGCTCAATCTGACGCCGTGGCAGGCACAGAAGACCACGCGCGTTGGTGGTGCAGCGCCGCGCCCATCACTGACTTTTTACTGACAAGCCTTGGTATTCACCACCGTGGGCACCACTTATAACCATGGAGGGGCCGGACCGCGCTCCTTCTGCGGCACCCAGCTAAGCCGCCTACACTGCCATGATGCCCTCCCTCCCCTCCTCGACACCCGCCCGTGGCGCCCCCCGCTCGCTCACGGGACTGCTGCCCTTTTTGCGGCCGTATCGTGCGCGCATTGCACTGTCGCTGGTGTTCCTGGTGCTGGCGGCCTTGGCCACACTGGCGTTTCCCATGGCACTGCGCAATCTCATCGATGGAGGTCTGGTCTCTGCGACGGGTGACCGGGGAGCGCAGGCCATGGCCCTTAGTGGGCATTTTGAAGAGCTGTTTGCGGTGGCCATGGCACTGGGCGGGTTTTCAGCCGCGCGCTTTTATATGGTGAGCTGGCTGGGCGAGCGCGTCACCGCTGACCTGCGCAACGCCGTCTATAGCCATGTGCTGCAGCAAAGCCCCCAGTTCTTCGAGACCACCCAAACCGGCGAGGTGCTGTCGCGGCTGACGTCGGACACGACGCTGGTGCAGACCGTGGTCGGCTCATCGCTGTCCATGGGGCTGCGCAATGCGGTTCTGGGCCTGGGTGCCCTGGTCATGCTGGTGTGGACGAATCCCTATGTGATGTCGGTGGTACTGCTGGCCGTCGTGCTGGTGGTGCTGCCCACGATGTGGATCGGTCGCAGGGTGCGCCGATTGTCACGCGACAGCCAGGACCGCGTGGCCGACTCCAGCGCCATCGCGGCCGAAGTGCTCAACGCCATCCCCGTGGTGCAGAGCTATACCGCTGAGCCACGCGAGGCCTCAAGGTTTGCGCGGGCCACGGAAGACGCCTTTCGCGCGGCGGTCAAGCGCACCAAGGCACGCGCCTTGCTCGTGGCCTTCATCATCATCGCCAACGCGGCCCTGTTGCTGTGGGGGCTGTACCGGGGCACAGAAGCCGTGTTGGCCGGACAGATGAGTGCGGGCCACCTGGGCCAGACCGTGGTGTACGTGATTCTGCTGGCGAGCGCGGTGGCAGTGCTGGGCGAAGTGTACGGAGACCTGCTGCGTGCGGCCGGTGCCACCGAGCGCTTGATGGAATTGCTGTCGAGCCGGTCCCCCGTGGCAAACCCTGCGACACCCAAGCGGCTGCCCACTTCGGATCAAGGGCTGGAGGTGCAGTTTGACAACGTGCAGTTTCACTACCCGTCGCGCCCGGATCAGCCCGCACTGCAGAACTTCTCGCTGCACCTGTTACCCGGAGAGACGGTGGCACTGGTGGGCGCCAGCGGGGCGGGCAAGACAACGGTGTTTCAGTTGCTGCAGCGCTTTTATGACGTGGATAGAGGCAGGGAGGCGGGTGCTCAGGGTTCACGAGAGGGACGCATCCTATTGAACGGTGTGGACATCCGCGACCTGAGCCTGGACACACTGCGCGCCCATACGGGCACCGTGCCCCAGGATGCCGTGATTTTCTCCGCCTCGGCCATGGACAACGTCCGCTATGGCAGTCCGGATGCCTCCGACGAAGAGGTCATGGCGGCCACCCGGGCTGCCTTTGCGCATGACTTCATCGCAGCCCTGCCCGAGGGCTACCACACGTTTCTGGGCGAACGGGGTGTACGCCTGTCGGGCGGCCAGCGCCAACGCATCGCCATTGCCCGAGCCATGCTCAAAAATCCGCCCCTGTTGCTGCTGGACGAGGCCACCAGCGCACTGGACGCAGAAAGTGAGCGCATGGTGCAGGCCGCGCTGGACACCGCCATGCAGCGCCACACGGGCAGAAGGACCACGCTGGTAATCGCCCACCGCCTGGCCACGGTACAAAATGCCGACCGCATCGTGGTGCTGGACCACGGTCAGATCGTGGAGCAAGGCACCCACAGCGCATTGATGGCACAAGGTGGGGTGTATGCGCGCCTGGCGGCACTGCAGTTCACCAGTTGATCCCGGCACCATTCCGCAAGGTCTACCCCCAGGACCGGGTGCAGTGGCTACTGCAGGGTTTCCTTGACTGCCGCTGGCAACGGCACGACGGCAATGCCCTCATCCAGCAGCTGCAACGCCTCCTGCGCGGTGGCCTGGCCACGAATGGCCCGATCCTGAACCTCGCCGTGGTGCATGCGCCTGGCTTCATCGGCAAACCGGGAGCCGACATCTTCGGTATTCGCGACGACCTTGCGGGCCAGCTCCAGCCACGCTGCCTGTAGCGCCGGGGGAAGCGTCGATGCCTCGACCTGCACGCTGGAAACAGCACGCGAAACAGAAGTTGTGCCGGACGGTGCCGCCGCAGCTGCGGCGGGCTCGCGGGCGCCCAGATTCAGGCGCGGCGCGCTCAGCCGCTTGTCGATATGGACGTCTGCGCACAAAGGGCACTCCACCAACCCGCGCTGCTTCTGGCTCTGAAAGTCATCTTCAGAACCAAACCAGCCTTCAAACACATGGCCGTGCTGACATTGGAGATCCAGTACCTTCATAAGATGCATCGTACGCTGGCGAGCGCGATCCCATGATTGGCGCCACCAGGCACATCAACGTCCAGGTGCAGAGTTGTGTTCAGAAGTGCTCCACCCCATTTGCAGGCCTACAGCTGGCAACGGGGAAGTGCCCTCAAGGCTTTGTCGAATGGAACTGCCCGGAACCGACCGCTGCTTCAGCCGCGGCGCCGCAGCAGATACCGATAGACAAACCCGGGGAAGGCCAGCGTGAGAAACATGGTGCCGGTGATGGCGTAAAACTCCCAGCCCTGAGGTGCAATTTGGCCTGCACGACGCTCCAACAACAGAGCCATCCCGCCCACCAAGAAGTACAAAACGATCAGTTCGGCCATGCGCCCGACCAGAGGCTTGCCGTTGGCGACGGAGGGGCCCACCACCAGCCAGCGCTGATTGACGAAGGGCAGATTGGCGGCAATCAAAGCCGCCACAATCACAAGCCAAACCGAACCGGTAAGTGACACAGAGGAACTGATCGAGGCAGCAAATTGGGAATGGGAGCAGTAGCCCGCGCGGCGTGTGCACGCAGGCTACGATCAGGTCGCCAGTGCGCGGACCACGGCGTCGGCACACAGGGCCATCAAACCGCCTGGCAGCAAGCCCAACACCAGCACCAACGCGCCGTTGATGGTCAGCACCACGCGCACATCGGCGGGCGCCGATACATTGGTAGCGGTCAAGGGTGCGTCGAAATACATGACCTTCACCACCCGCAGGTAGTAGAACGCACCGATCAGCGACATGATCACGGCAAACACAGCCATCGCCATGTAGATGGTCTGCCCCGAAGCGATCAGGGCTTGAAGAACCGCCAGCTTGGCATAGAAGCCCACCAGAGGAGGAATACCTGCCATGGAGAACAGGCAGACAGCCATCACGCCAGCGTACAGGGGGCTCCGCTGATTGAGGCCTGCGAAATCGGAAATCTCTTCGCTCTCAAAACCTTCCCGGGCCAGCAGCAGGATCACACCAAAGGCCGCCAGCGTGGTCAACACATAGGTGATGACGTAGAACATCGAGGCGCTGTAGGCGTTCTCCACCGCAGTGGCGTCCACGTTGCCATTGATGACCCCGGACATCAGGCCCAGCAGCACAAAGCCCATCTGGGAGATGGTGGAGTAGGCCAGCATGCGCTTGAGATTGGTCTGCGCAATGGCTGCCAGGTTACCCACGAGCAAAGAACCAATCGCCAACACGGCCAGCATCTGTTGCCAGTCGATAGCCAGCGGCAGCAGACCATCCACCAGCAAACGGATGGTGATGGCAAATGCAGCCAGCTTGGGCGCACCACCAATCATCAGCGTCACTGCAGTGGGTGCGCCCTGGTAGACATCGGGAATCCACATGTGGAAGGGCACCACCCCCAGCTTGAAGGCCAGACCGGCTACCACAAACACCAAGCCGAACACCAGCACCTGATGCTTGATCTGACCGGAATTGACTGCCTTGAACACCTGGCCAATATCCAGCGAGCCCGTGGCACCGTACACCATGGACAACCCATACAGCAGGAAGCCACTGGCCATGGCGCCCAGCACAAAATACTTCATGGCCGCTTCTGTGGCGGTAGCGTTGTCGCGACGCAATGCCACCAGGGCATAGCTCGACAGCGTGAGCAACTCAAGCCCCAGGTAGATCACCAGGAAGTTGTTGCCCGAGATCATGATGAACATGCCGAGCAAAGCGAACATGGCCAGCGTGAAGAGCTCGCCCCCCCGCAACATGTCGCGGTCGGCAGCATAGGGGCGGCCATACACCAGGGTGACCATCATGGCCACGGTGGCAAAACACTTGAGCCAATTGCCCATGGCGTCACTCACCACCATGTTGCCAAAACCGTAGAAGGTGTTACCGCTGCTGGCATACATGGCCTGCAGGGCAGCCACCACGGCCAGCGTGAGCATGGTCAGCACATAGGTGCTGGTGCGACGAGGGCTGTGTACGCCCAGATCAACCAGCGCAATCACGCAGGCCATCGTCAACAGCACAATTTCGGGGTAAATCGCTAGCCAGCTGATGTTGTCAATCATCTCGAATCTCTCAGTTCAGTCTGGTCTGTTCAGTTCAGCTTGGTCTGCGCGACATGCTTGAGCAGTTCTGCCACCGAGGTGTCCATCACGTCGGTGAACGGACGGGGGTAGAGGCCCATGGCCAGCACCGCGATGCCCAGCACAGTAAGCACCAGGAACTCGCGGCTGTCGATGTCCGTCAAGCCCTTGACGTTGTCATTGCCCACGGGGCCCAGGTACACACGCTTGAACATCCACAGGGTGTAAGCAGCACCAAAAATCAGCGCAGTGGCGGAAGCCAGACCGATCCAGAAATTGGCCTTGACGGCACCCAGGATCACCATCCACTCACCCACAAAACCGGCCGTACCCGGCAGACCGCAGTTGGCCATGGCAAACAGCAGGGCAAACGCCGTGAAGTTCGGCATGGTATTGACCACGCCACCATAGGCGGCAATTTCACGGGAGTGCACGCGGTCGTACAAGACACCGATGGACAAGAACATCGCACCGGACACAAAACCGTGCGCAATCATCTGGACAATACCGCCGGACACGCCCAGGTCGTTGAAGATGAAAAAGCCCAAGGTCACAAAACCCATGTGCGCCACCGACGAGTAAGCCACCAGCTTCTTCATGTCCTTCTGGACCATGGCCACCAGGCCCACATAGATCACGGCGATCAGCGACAAGGCAATCATCAGCCAAGCCCACTGGCGTGCAGCGTCAGGAGCGATTGGCAGCGAAAACCGCAGAAAACCGTAGGCACCCAGTTTCAGCATGATGGCGGCCAACACTGCAGAACCGCCCGTAGGCGCCTCCACGTGCACATCGGGCAGCCAAGTGTGGACGGGCCACATGGGCACCTTCACAGCAAAGGCGGCAAAGAATGCGAAGAACAGCAGGGTCTGCGCACGTCCGCTCAACGGCAGCTGATGCCAGGTCGCAATGTCAAAGCTGCCACCCGACTGGTTGTACAGGTAGATCAGCGCGATGAGCATCAACAGCGATCCGAGCAGCGTATACAGGAAGAACTTGAACGCTGCGTAGATCTTGTTGGGGCCGCCCCAGATGCCGATGATCAGATACATCGGGATCAGCGTTGCCTCGAAGAACACATAGAACAGAATGCCGTCGAGTGCGCTGAACACACCGATCATGAGCCCCGAAAGGATCAGGAAAGCGCCCATGTACTGGTTCACGCGCTCCGTGATCGACTCCCAGGAAGCAATCACCACAATGACGGTAATGAATGCTGTCAGCGGCACGAACCAGAAGGAAATGCCGTCCACCCCAAGGTGGTAGTGGACGTTGAAGCGCTCGATCCAGTCAGCCTTCTCCACAAACTGCATGGCTGCTGTACCCAGCTTGAAGCCATCGTATAAAGGCAGCGTGACCAGGAAGCCGATCAGCGCGCCGACGAGCGCCAGCCAGCGCACGGCACGCGCGTGCTCATCGCGCCCGATGGCGAGCAACAGCACGCCAAACGCAATCGGTGTCCAGATTGCAAGACTCAACAGACCCATTTGTTGTTTTCCTTATTTGATGAGCTGCATGAAAACATCGCCCCAGACAAACCAGGTCATCAGTGCGAATACACCCAGGATCATCACCAGTGCGTAATGGAAGATAAAGCCAGACTGCACCCAGCGGACTACTCCCGCGACGCCACGGACCAGCTTCCAGGACCCGTTGACCAGGGCGCCATCGATCACAGCCTGATCCCCGCCCTTCCAGAGACCCACGCCCAGCGCACGTGCACCACGAGCCAGAATGTTCTCGTTGATCCAGTCGAGGTAGTACTTGTTTTCAAGCAATGTGTAGATGGGCTGTACGCGCGCCTTGATCGCCGTGGGCAACGCAGGATTGACCATGTACATGTAGTACGAAAGCGCAACACCTGCCAATGCGAGCCAGAACGGCGCCGTCTGCAGACCATGCAATGCCATGGCCCAGGCGCTGTGGAAATGCTCCGCCATGTGTGCCATGGAAGGATGCTTGGCCGCATTCACAAAAATGACATCCTTGAAGAAGTCCCCAAACAGCATGGGCTGGATGAACAAGAAGCCCACCACCACCGACGGGATCGCTAGCAGCACCAAGGGGACTGTCACCACCCAGGGCGACTCATGTGGCTTAGCGTCATGACCGTGGTGGTCATCATGGCCATGGTGATCGTCGTGGTGAGCATCCGGGTTCTGGTCGTAACGCTCCTTGCCATGGAAGACCAGGAAGTACATCCGGAACGAGTAAAACGCTGTGATGAACACACCTGCCAGCACAGCGAAGTGCGCGAAGCCCGCACCTGGCAGGTGGCTGAAGTGCACCGCCTCAATGATGCTGTCCTTGGAATAGAAACCCGAGAACAGCGGCGTGCCGATCAGGGCCATAGAACCCAGCAGCGAGGTGATCCAGGTGATGGGCATGTACTTGCGCACACCGCCCATCCAGCGGATGTCCTGGTTGTGATGCATGCCCATGATGACCGAGCCTGCGCCCAGGAACAACAAGGCTTTGAAGAACGCATGGGTCATCAGGTGGAACACAGCCACCGAGTACGCCGAGGCGCCAAGCGCTACTGTCATGTAGCCGAGCTGCGAAAGCGTCGAATACGCCACCACGCGCTTGATGTCGTTCTGGATGACGCCCAGGAAACCCATGAACAATGCTGTGATGGCACCAATCACCAGAATGAAACTCAGCGCAGTGTCCGACAGCTCGAACAGAGGCGACATGCGCGACACCATGAAGATACCGGCGGTCACCATGGTGGCAGCGTGGATCAGAGCGGAGATGGGAGTCGGACCCTCCATCGAATCAGGCAGCCAGACGTGCAAGGGAAACTGCGCCGACTTGCCCATAGCGCCGATGAACAGGCAGATGCAGATCACCGTGACGAGCATCCAGCTGGTGCCGGGGAACGACAGAGAGCCCAGTTCACCCGCCTTGGCGAAGATCTCGCCATAGTTCAAGGTGCCGGTATACGCTGCGATCAGGCCGATGCCCAGAATGAAGCCGAAGTCGCCGACACGGTTGACCAGAAACGCCTTCATGTTGGCGAAGATGGCAGAAGGCTTGTTGAACCAGAACCCGATGAGCAGGTAGGACACCAGACCCACCGCCTCCCAACCAAAGAACAGCTGCAGCAGGTTGTTGCTCATGACGAGCATGAGCATGGAGAAAGTGAACAGCGAAATGTAGGCAAAGAAGCGGTTGTAGCCCTCGTCTTCTTCCATGTAGCCAATGGTGTAGATGTGAACCATCAGCGACACAAAGGTCACCACCACCATCATCATCGCCGTGAGGCTGTCGATCAGGAAACCCACTTCCATCTTCAAGCCACCCACCACCATCCAGGTGTACAGGGTTTCATTGAACCG
Organism: Acidovorax sp. 22279; assembly: GCF_052045435.1. Taxonomy (NCBI): domain Bacteria; kingdom Pseudomonadati; phylum Pseudomonadota; class Betaproteobacteria; order Burkholderiales; family Comamonadaceae; genus Acidovorax; species Acidovorax sp. 22279. The sequence goes on along the minus strand of NZ_JBQEOV010000003.1, from coordinate 285,336 downwards.
GGCACCATCGAGCGCCACGCTCTTGAGCGTCATCGCCGAGAGGATGAAAGCAACCAGCACCCCGAGGATGGTCAGGGTATGGCTCAGGCGACGACCGATCCAGTTACTACCGAAGGTCGTACCGAAGACGCCGGCCAGTACGGCGCCTGCCAGCGGTGCCAACGGCACTGCCAGGAGGGTTGAAGCAGAGAGGGTTTGACTCATTCTTGAGAACCTTGGGAATACTCGCGACCCATCAACCCTTGAGGGTGTTGAGGTCTTCCGCGTTGATACTGGATTTGTTGCGGAACAGCAGCACCAGGATGGCCAGGCCAATCGCCGATTCAGCGGCTGCCACGGTCAGGATAAAGAACACGAACACCTGGCCGTGCATGTCTCCCAGGTAGTGGGAAAACGCCACGAAGTTCATGTTCACGGCAAGCAGCATGAGCTCGATCGCCATCAGCAGCACGATCAGGTTCTTGCGGTTCAGGAAGATGCCGATCACAGCGAGCGCAAACAGCATGGCGCCCAGCGACAAAAAGTGGCCCAGAGTCAATGTCATGCTTTTTTCTCCTCGGCAGCAGCTTGCGCAGGCTCTTCAGCAGCAGGCTTTTGGGTGGCGGCCAACTTGACCACTGCCAGACGATCGGCCGCACGCACTCGGATCTGCATTGAAGGATTGATGGCCTTGCTGTCCTTGCGCTGACGCAGGGTCAGTGCGATGGCAGCCACCATGGCCACCAGCAAAATGACTGCAGCGATCTCAACGGGATACAGATACTGGGTGTACAGCAGCTTGCCCAACGCCTTGGTGTTGGAGTACGGGACCACATGACCAGCGGCATCGACCATGGCAGCGACGGCCTTGGGCTCTTCCATGCCGCGGAATCCGCCCATCAACACGGCAGCCATTTCCAGGGCGATGACCGCCCCAATGAGGGCCGCCAAAGGGAAATGCTTCCAGAACCCCTTGCGTACGGTATCGATATGAATGTCCAGCATCATCACCACGAACAGGAAGAGCACCATGACCGCGCCCAGGTACACCAGCACCAGCGCAATTGCCAGGAACTCTGCCTTGAGCAACAGCCAAACAGCCGCCGCCTGCGAGAACGCAAGGATGAGATACAGCACTGCATGCACAGGGTTGCGCGCAGTGATCACCCGGAAGGCTGCAAACAGCAGCACCACCGAGAAGAGATAGAAGAAACCAGTCTTGGCGTCCATGAATCGGGTCTTTATAGAAAGTCTGGCAAAGAGGCTGAACCCCGTACCGCTCAGCGGTACTTGGCGTCTGCAGCCTTGGCTGCCGCAATTTCACCTTCGTACCGGTCGCCCACAGCCAAGAGCATGTCCTTCGTGAAATACAGGTCACCACGCTTTTCGCCGTGGTATTCAAAGATGTGTGTCTCGACAATCGAATCGACCGGGCAGCTCTCTTCGCAGAACCCGCAGAAGATGCACTTGGTCAAGTCGATGTCATAGCGCGTGGTGCGACGCGAACCATCTGCACGCACATCCGATTCGATGGTGATGGCCATCGCAGGGCATACGGCTTCGCACAGCTTGCAAGCGATGCAACGCTCCTCGCCGTTGTCATAACGGCGCAGTGCATGCAGGCCACGGAAGCGTGGCGACAAAGGCGTCTTCTCTTCGGGAAACTGCACGGTCACTTTGCGGCGAAACGCGTAGCGGCCAGTCAGGGCCATCCCCTTGAGCAACTCCACGAGCATGAAGCTCTTGAAGAAATCCTTGAACGAAAAAGGTGCAGCAGCAGCAACAGCAGTCATTTGTGTCCCCGCTTATTTCCAGATATTCCAAGGCGAGAGCAACCACCCGCCAACAAACAACAAGTACACCAGCGTGACCGGAATGAAGATCTTCCAGCCCAGACGCATGATCTGGTCGTACCGGAACCGCGGGAAGGTAGCCCGGATCCAGATGAACATGGATACCACAAGGAAGGTCTTGAGACCCAGCCAGATCCAGCCTGGAATCCAGTTGAACACCGCGCTATCGATGGGAGACAGCCAGCCGCCCAGGAACATGAGAGCCGCCAGGATGGATACGAGCCACATGCTGGCGTACTCGGCCAGGAAGAAGATCGCGAAGCCCATACCGGAGTACTCGACCATGTGGCCGGCCACGATTTCTGCCTCGCCTTCCACCACGTCGAAGGGATGGCGGTTGGTTTCTGCCACGCCGGAGATCAGGTACACAAGGAAGATCGGCAGCAGGGGCAGCCAATTCCAAGACAGGAACGTCAGGCCCTTGTCTGCGGCCATGCCCCGCCCCTGACCCAGCACGATTTCCGTCAGGTTCATACTGCCCGACACCATGATCACGACGAGGAAACAAAAGCCCATCGCGATTTCGTAGCTCACCATCTGTGCCGAGGCCCGCAGTGCGCCCAAGAATGCGTACTTGGAGTTGGAAGCCCAGCCCGCAATGATCACGCCATAGACTTCGATGGAAGTGATGGCCATCACCAACAACAGACCAGCATTCACATTCGCCAAGGCCACATCGGGGCCGAAAGGAATGGCCACCCAGGCAGCCAGGGCCGGCATGATGGCCATGACGGGCCCGAGAACAAACAGGCCCTTGCTGGCCGCCGTAGGCTGGATGATTTCCTTGGTCAGCAGCTTCAGTGCGTCAGCAATGGGCTGCAGCAGCCCCATCGGCCCCACGCGGTTGGGACCGTGGCGCACTTGCATGAAGCCCAGCAGCTTACGCTCCCACAACGTGAGGTAAGCCACGGCACCCATGAGCGGCGCCAAGATGCAGACGATTTTAATCAGGATCCAGAGCACTGGCCAGACGATGCCGGTCCACCACCCAAAGGAGAGCAGGTTCAGGCCCGCGTTGTAGATCGCGTCGATCATGCGGCCACTCCTTCGCGTGCCATGCGTGCGTCGGCAGTGAGCTGCAGCGACGTAGAACGGCGCACCAAGCCGTCCAGTTGATAGATGGATGCCACGACCGGATCACCAGCTGCAGCCGTTGCGGCTGGCGACGCCTTCACTGCATTCGACAACTGTGCGGCGGGCACCTGCGTAACGGCACCGGCAGCGGCGTTCGTCGCACGGGTCAGAACATCCTGGGAGGTCTCAAAGTCGAAGCCTGGCACACCCAACAGGTTGGCCAGCACGCGCAGAACCTTCCAAGCGGGACGGGTATCGCCCAGAGGGCGCACCACGGCGTGGAAACCCTGTATGCGTCCCTCGGCGTTGACAAAGCTGCCCGAAGTTTCCGTGAACGGAGCAATTGGCAACAAAACGTCACTGAACTCCATGTTGGCCTTGAAGGGGCTCAACGTGACCACCATTTCTGCACCAGCAAGAGCAGTTGCAGCTTGAGCACCCGTCGCAGAATCATGGACGGGCTCGGTGTTCAGCAGCACCGCCGCCTTCAAACCACCGGAGAGCATTTGAGCCGCATTCAGTCCGCCGTTGACAGGGTGAGCGCCCGCAAACTGCGCGCCCACCGTATTGGCGGCCTCTGTCAGGTAGCCCACCGTTGCACCAGTGTTCTCTGCAATCCAGTTGGCCCATGCCAGCAACTGCGTAGCTTGCGCGTGGTGCGCCGCCGCATTGCCCAGCAACACCGCCTTGCGCTCCCCGCCCAGCAGCGAGCGGGCGATGGCCTGGGCAGCCTCGTTGGCCGCGCTGGCACCTTGCGGAGCGGGAATGCCCTTTTCATGGGCGATGGCGGAAGCAATGCCTCCGAGCATCTCGACCCACTGGCCGGCACCTTGTGCCACAAATGTCTGCACCGGCATGGCCCAGTCATGGGATACCGAAGCGATGGCACTGACCTGGCAGCCATGGCGGACCGCCTGACGGACGCGCTGCGCAAACAACGGATGGTCCTTGCGCAGGTTGGAACCCACGACCAGCACGCGCTGGAGCGTGGACAACGAAGCGATGGACGTACCGAGCCAGCGAATACCTTCGGGAGCAGCGAACTCGGCGTTGCGCAGACGATAGTCGATGTTGTCGCTACCAAGACCGCGCACCAGGGCGCTGGCCAGATACAGCTCTTCCAACGTACTGTGAGGACTCACCAGCGCACCAATGCTGGCCGCGCCGTGGTCGTTCTTGATGTTCTTGAGGCCATTGGCCACGTATTCCAACGCAGTCTGCCAGTCCACTTCCTTCCACACCCCACCCTGCTTGAGCATGGGCTGGGTCAGGCGGTCGTCACCGTTGAGCGCTTCATAGGAGAAACGGTCGCGGTCGGCAATCCAGCATTCGTTGACAGCCTCGTTTTCAAACGGGACAACGCGCATGACCTTGTGGTTCTTGACCTGAACAATCAGGTTGGCGCCGGTGGAGTCATGTGGACTCACCGAGCGGCGGCGCGACAGTTCCCAGGTGCGGGCGCTGTAACGGAAAGGCTTGCTGGTCAATGCACCCACGGGGCAGATGTCGATCATGTTGCCCGACAGTTCGGAGTCCACCGTGTCGCCGGCGACCGTGGTGATTTCCGAATGCTCGCCACGATGGATCATGCCGAGTTCCATCACGCCCGCCACTTCCTGGCCGAAGCGCACGCAACGGGTGCAGTGGATGCAGCGGCTCATCTCCTCCATGGAGATCAGAGGGCCCACGTCCTTGTGGAACACCACGCGCTTTTCTTCCTCGTACCGCGAGGAGGAGCCACCGTAGCCCACGGCCAGATCCTGCAACTGGCACTCGCCGCCCTGGTCGCAGATGGGGCAGTCCAGAGGGTGGTTGATGAGCAGAAACTCCATGACCGACTGCTGCGCCTTGATGGCTTTGTCGCTCTTGGTACGCACGATCATGCCCTGCGTGACCGGCGTGGCGCAGGCTGGCATGGGCTTGGGAGCCTTCTCCACGTCCACCAGGCACATGCGGCAGTTGGCGGCGATCGAAAGCTTCTTGTGGTAGCAGAAATGCGGAATGTAAGTGCCAGCCTTTTCAGCCGCATGCATCACCATGCAGCCCTCGGCGACTTCCACTTTCTGACCGTCCAGTTCAATTTCAACCATATGTTTTCTCGCGATCAGACGGAAGTCGCGGCTTGTGGAGCCTTGTTCCGGATCAGTGCCTCAAACTCGGGACGGAAGTGTTTGATCATGGCGCGCACAGGCATGGCGGCAGCATCACCCAGCGCACAGATGGTGCGGCCCTGGATGTTGTCCGCCACCGAATTGAGCAGATCCAGGTCACCCTCACGACCCTGTCCATGCTGGATGCGATCGATCACGCGCCACATCCATCCCGTGCCTTCACGGCAGGGCGTGCACTGGCCGCAGGATTCATGCGAATAGAAATACGACAGGCGCAGCAGACTTTCGACCATGCTCCGGGAATCGTCCATGACGATCACGGCACCAGAGCCCAGCATGGAGCCAGCCTTGGCGATGGAGTCGTAGTCCATCGTGCATTCCATGATGACGGATGCAGGCAGGACAGGGGCCGATGAACCACCAGGAATCACCGCCTTGAGTTGACGACCTTTGCGCACGCCACCGGCCAGTTCCAGCAGCTTGGCAAATGGGGTACCCAACGGCACCTCATAGTTGCCTGGCTTTTCGACGTCACCAGACACCGAGAAAATCTTGGTGCCGCCGTTGTTAGGCTTGCCGCACTCCAGATAAGCCGCACCGCCATTGCGGATGATCCAAGGCACAGCCGCAAAGGTTTCCGTGTTGTTGATGGTGGTGGGCTTGCCATACAAGCCAAAGCTGGCCGGAAACGGTGGCTTGAAACGGGGTTGCCCCTTTTTACCTTCCAGCGATTCGAGCAATGCAGTTTCTTCACCGCAAATGTAGGCACCAAAACCGTGGGCTGCGTGCAGCTGAAAACTGAAACTGCTGCCCAGGATGTTGTCGCCCAGATAACCTGCTGCCCGCGCTTCTTCCAGAGCGGCTTCAAACCGTTCGTAGGTCTGGAAGATCTCACCATGGATGTAGTTGTAGCCCACCGAGATGCCCATCGCATAAGCTGCGATGATCATGCCTTCGATGACGATGTGCGGGTTGAACTGCAGAATGTCACGGTCCTTGCAAGTACCAGGCTCACCTTCATCGGAATTGCACACCAGATATTTTTGGCCTGGGAACGAGCGGGGCATGAAGCTCCACTTGAGACCCGTAGGAAAGCCTGCACCACCCCGGCCACGCAAGCCAGACTCCTTGACAGTGGCAATGACCTGATCCTGCGTCAGGCCTTCTTCACCATCCTTGCCCAGGATACGACGCAGCGCCTGATAGCCACCACGTGCTTCGTAGTCCTTGATGCCCCAGTTGTTGCCATTCAGGCCCACATAGATTTGGGGGTTGATATGGCGGTCGTGGAAACAAGTCTGAACACCCGTAGCCTGGAACTGGGAGAGTATTTGTGCTGCCGTGGTCATCACTTGCCCTCCGCGGCCCGCAGGCCGTCAACGAGCTGGTCGAGCTTGTCGTTGTCCATGAAGCTGCACATCGTGCGATCATTCACCAGCATCACAGGCGCATCAGCGCAAGCACCCAGACATTCGCATTGCTGCAGAGTGAAAAGGCCGTCAGGTGTGGTCTCACCCATCGAAACACCCAGCTTCTTTTCCAGGTGATGCAGCGCCTTTTGCCCGTCGCGCAGCTGGCAGGGCAGATTGGTGCACACGTTGAGCTTGTACTTGCCCACCGGTTGCTGGTTGTACATGTTGTAGAAGGTCGTGACTTCGTGCACAGCGATCTGAGCCATGCCCAGATAGTCGGCGATCACTGCCTCGCTCTCGGCGCTGACGTAGCCTTGCTCCTGCTGAACAATGGACAAGCACGCCATCACCGCAGACTGCTTCTGGTCTGCGGGGTACTTGGCCACTTCGCGCGCAAACCGCGCCTTGGTCGCTTCGGTAATCATCGGTCAATCTCTCCGAACACGATATCCATGGTGCCAATGATGGCGACAGCGTCCGCGATCATGTGGCCACGCGCCATTTCGTCGAGCGTCGCCAGATGCGCAAAACCCGGCGCCCGGATCTTGAGTCGGTAAGGCTTGTTGGCACCATCACTCACCAGATAAATACCGAATTCGCCCTTGGGATGCTCCACCGCCGCATAGGCCTCCCCTTCCGGCACGTGGAAACCTTCCGTGAAGAGCTTGAAATGGTGGATCAGCTCTTCCATGTTCGACTTCATGGATTCACGCGCGGGCGCAGCCACCTTGTGGTTGTCCGTGATCACAGGACCGGGGTTGGCCTTGAGCCAGTCCACGCATTGCTTGATGATGCGATTGGACTCGCGCATTTCCTGCACACGCACCAAGTAGCGGTCGTAGCAGTCACCGGTCTTGCCCACTGGCACATCGAAATCCACACGGTCGTATACGTCGTATGGCTGGGTCTTGCGCAGGTCCCAGGCGATACCGGAGCCACGGAGCATGGGGCCGGTCATACCCAGATTCAGGGCTCGCTCGGGGGGCACCACGCCGATGCCTACCGTGCGCTGCTTCCAGATGCGGTTGTCGGTGAGCAGTGTTTCGTATTCGTCCACACAGCCTGGGAAACGCTGGGTGAAATCGTCGATGAAGTCCAGCAGAGACCCTTGACGATTCTGGTTCAACGCCTCCAGCGCCTTGGCATTCTTGATCTTGCTGACCTTGTACTGCGGCATGCTGTCGGGCAGGTCGCGGTAGACGCCGCCCGGGCGGAAATAGGCCGCATGCATGCGCGCGCCAGAAACCGCCTCGTACATGTCAAACAGATCTTCCCGCTCGCGGAAGGTGTAGATCAGGATGGTGGAGCTGCCGCAGTCGTTGCCGTGCGAGCCCAACCACATGAGGTGGTTCAGCAAGCGCGTGATCTCGGAGAACATCACGCGGATGTACTGCGCGCGCACGGGCACTTCCAGGCCCAGCAGCTTCTCGATGGCAAGGCAGTAGGCGTGCTCGTTGCACATCATCGACACGTAGTCCAGCCGATCCATGTAGGGCAGTGACTGGATGTAGGTCTTGTGCTCGGCCAGCTTCTCGGTGGCGCGATGGAGCAGACCGATATGCGGGTCAGCGCGTTGCACAACCTCGCCGTCCAACTCCAGCACCAGGCGCAACACACCGTGCGCCGCAGGGTGCTGCGGACCAAAGTTCAGGGAGTAGTTCTTGATTTCAGCCATGATGGATCACATGAGACGCGAGGCGGCTCAGTGCAGGCCTCCGTACTTGTCTTCGCGGATGATGCGGGGCGTGATTTCCCGCGGCTCGATGGACACAGGTTCATACACGACACGGCGCTGCTCGGCGTCGTAACGCATTTCGACATGTCCAGACAGGGGGAAATCCTTGCGGAAGGGGTGCCCGATAAATCCGTAGTCCGTGAGAATGCGGCGCAGGTCGTTATGGCCATCAAACACGATGCCAAACAGATCAAAGGCTTCGCGTTCGTACCAGTTGGCTGCATTCCACAACTCAGCTACCGAAGCAACAACCGGGAAATCATCGTCTTGGCAGAACACCTTCACGCGCACTCGCTGGTTGAGGCTGACCGACAACAGGTGCGACACCACACAGTAGCGTGCACCCTCATGGACTGCATCGCCATATGCAGAATAGTCCACACCGCACAAATCGATCAGCTGCTCGAAACGGCAACCTTCCGAATCGCGCAGCAAGCGCATCGCATCCAGATAGTCCGCAGCAGCGACCACCAGGGTGACCTCATCGAGAGCGACCGAAATCTGGCGCACTTTGGCACCCAGCGCCGCAGAGATATTCTCTTTAAGCTTCTCAGGCCGAATGGCAACAGCTGTCATCATCAACCCTTCAGACACGAGCAATGGTGTTGGTGCGGCGGATCTTCTGCTGCAGCTGGATGATCCCGTAGATCAGAGCTTCTGCCGTCGGAGGGCAACCTGGCACATAAACATCCACCGGCACGATGCGGTCACAACCGCGCACCACCGAATAGCTGTAGTGGTAGTAACCACCACCATTGGCACACGAACCCATCGACAGGACCCAGCGCGGCTCGGACATCTGGTCGTACACCTTGCGCAGTGCGGGGGCCATCTTGTTGCACAGCGTGCCTGCCACGATCATCAGGTCGGACTGACGAGGGCTGGCACGGAACACTTCCGCGCCAAAACGACCGATGTCATACCGGGCCGCCGCAGCGTGCATCATTTCCACAGCACAGCAAGCCAGACCAAACGTCATCGGCCACAGAGAACCGGTCTTGGCCCAGTTCACCACGGAGTCGTAACTCGTGGTGATGAAGCCTTCCTTCATCACGCCTTCAATCATTGCATTGTCCTTGTTGAAGTCCGCTCATTCCCAATCCAGGGCACCCTTTTTCCATTCGTAGGCAAAACCCACGACCAGAATGGCCAGGAAAATCACGACCGCCACAAAACCGGCCACGCCCACCTCGTGCAGCGTGACCGCCCACGGGAAAAGGAATGCGATTTCCAGGTCGAACAGAATGAAGAGAATGGCCACGAGGTAGTAGCGCACATCAAACTTCATGCGCGCATCCTCGAAGGCTTCAAAGCCACATTCGTAGGGGGAGTTCTTTGCGGCATCCGGGCGGTTGGGGCCCAGTATGTAGCCGAGTACAAGGGGGACAACGCCTACGGCGATGCCGACCAAGATGAACAAAAGGACGGGGAGGTACTGATCGAGGTTCATCTTGAGGATGTGCTCACCGCTGTGGCCTTGCCCGTCAGGACCCAAGCCGGGTCATGCAGGCAGGCCTTTGTTTTGGTGCCGTCGGCGAGACTCGAACTCGCACAGCTTTCGCCACTACCCCCTCAAGATAGCGTGTCTACCAATTTCACCACGACGGCTGATTTTTGCATCTGGATGGCATGAGGAACCTTGCGGCTTTTGGCTTTCCAGACAATCCAGAATTCTACTCCGGAAAAACCCTGCTTCGGCCCTGCGGGCCGAAATTCAGTTCAATTATTTGGTCGGGATCTGCGCGGCGCCCGAAGCGGGAGCGGCAGGCGCTGCAGGCACCTCAGAAGCAGGTGCGCCGGCAGGCACGGCAGCGGCAGGCGCTTCCAGAACGCTGCCCGAACTGGCGGGACGAGCGTTGCCAAAGTAGGCCAACGCGAGCGTAGAAACAAAGAACACCGCAGCCAGCACGGCCGTGGTACGAGACAGGAAGTTGGCGCTGCCGCTGGCGCCAAAGAGGCTGCCCGAACTGCCGCTACCGAAAGCCGCCCCCATGTCGGCTCCCTTGCCATGCTGAATCAAGATCAGGCCGATCATGGCCAGGGCCGCCAACATCTGCACCGCCAAAATCACATTCACGATCACGTTCATTCTCTGTTCACTCCTGATTGAATTGTTTGACTCGCAGCCGCCTCAACGAGCGGCCGCAATGATTTGTAGAAAGTCGGGCGCCTTCAGCGAAGCACCACCGACCAGACCACCGTCGATATCGGGCTGCGCCAGCAACTGGGCTGCATTGGCCGCATTCATGCTGCCGCCGTACAGCAACCGGATGCGGTCCGCATGCTCGCTCGCAGCTGCCAGCTGGGTGCGCAGCACGGCATGCACGGCTTGCGCCTGCTCCGGCGACGCAGTGCGACCCGTGCCAATGGCCCACACTGGCTCGTAAGCCACCACGATCTCGCTGATGCAATGACCGTTGAGGTGAATTACCGCTGCGAGTTGCCGCTTGACCACCGCCTCGGTCAGTCCCGCTTCACGCTCCTGCAGTGTTTCCCCCACACAGACCACCGGCGTCACACCGGCCGCCAGCGCGCGCTGGGCCTTCTCCGCCACGATCGCGTCCGTTTCACCATGGTACTGGCGGCGCTCAGAGTGCCCCACCAGCGCATAGCGCACACCAAAATCCTTCAGCATGGCCACCGATACCTCACCAGTGTAGGCACCCGCCTCGTGCGAAGACACATCCTGTGCTGCCAACGCAATGACAGTGCCAGCCGTCAACGCCTGCACCTGCGCCAGATAGGGCGCTGGCACTGCGACGGCCACATCACAAGCCACATCTGCAGCGCCCGCAATCAAGGCCTTCAACAAAGCTTCGTTGGCAGCGAGGCTGCCATTCATCTTCCAGTTGCCTGCGATGAGTTTTTTCTTGTTGTTCATGATTACCACGTCAAAACAATCTTGCCAACGTGCTGGTTGGACTCCATCAGCGCATGGGCTTGCGCCGCATCCGCAGCAGCAAACGTGCTGTGGATGACCGGACGGACCTTGCCCGCTGCCAGCAAGGGCCAGACATGCTCACGCAGCGCCCGTGCAATCGCCCCCTTGAAAGCCACGGGACGCGGACGCAACGTGGACCCTGTGATGGTGAGCCGCTTGCGCAGCACCAACCCGGCATTGAAACCACTCTGCACACCCCCTTGCACGGCAATGATGACGATCCGGCCGTCCTCGGCCAGGCATTCGACCTCGCGGGCGACATAGTCACCTGCCACCATATCGAGCACCACATCAACACCACGCGCCTCGGTGATTCGTTTCGCCTCGGCCACAAAGTCCTGAGACTTGTAGTTGACGGCGTGGTGAGCGCCCAGCGCCAGGCAAGCTGCACACTTGTCATCGCTCCCAGCGGTGGCAATCACGGTAGCACCGAAGGCACGTGCCAGCTGAATAGCCGTCACGCCAATGCCACTCGTACCGCCTTGCACCAGGAAGGTTTCACCGGCTTGCAAACGCGCACGGTCAAAGACATTGCTCCACACCGTGAAGAACGTCTCCGGAAGTGATGCAGCCTCTACGTCACTGAAGCCGTCAGGCACCGGCAGGCATTGCACCACCGGCGCCACACACCACTGGGCATAACCACCACCCACCACCAAGGCGCAAACACGGTCCCCCACACGAATGCCCGCCTCTGCCATCGCCAAAGCATCGCCCGACTCAACCACCCCCGCGACCTCCAGCCCCGGAAGATCCGAGGTGCCAGGGGGCGGCGCATAGTGGCCCATTCGCTGCAATACGTCAGGGCGATTGATGCCACTGGCCGCAACGCGGATCAGCAGCTCACCCGCACCCGCTACAGGAGCGGGGAGCTCACCCAGACGCAGCACCTCAGGCCCACCAAACGATGTGATCTCAACAGCATGCATAACGGGGTTTACCGAATATGGATTCAGATGATTTAGGCCGCTAGCGCATGATTTATATGCACCAGCAGCTACCAAATCAATAGCAGATCAACAATTTAGCCATTCACCTGAACAGACGCACCATCTGCAGGCAGGGCCTGCTGCTGTTGCTGCTCTGCGGGATGACGGCCGCCATCACGACCGTGATCACGGCGGGGTTCGCGATCGCCCCGTTCTGCAGGCGCTGGACGGTCGCTGCCACCGGCGGGACGATCTGCCAACACCTTCATGGACAGCTTGATGCGGCCCTTTTCGTCGGTTTCCATGACCTTGACCTTCACGATCTGGCCTTCGGTCAGGTAGTCGGACACTTTTTCGACGCGCTCGTGAGCGATCTGGCTGATGTGCAGCAGACCATCCTTGCCAGGCAGCAGATTGATCAGCGCGCCAAAGTCGAGGATCTTGGTCACAGGGCCTTCGTAGATCTTGCCGATCTCGACTTCTGCCGTGATCTGCTCGATGCGCTTCTTGGCTTCGTCGGCCTTCGCAGCGTCGGTAGCGGCGATGGTGATGGTGCCGTCTTCCTCGATGTTGATCTGGCAGCCAGTTTCTTCGGTCAGCGCACGGATCACAGCGCCGCCCTTGCCGATCACGTCACGGATCTTCTCGGGGTTGATCTTCATGGTGTACAGCTTGGGCGCGAAGTTTGACACTTCGGTCTTGGCTTCACCCATGGCCTCCTGCATCTTGCCCAGGATGTGCATGCGCGCTTCCTTGGCCTGGGCCAGTGCCACTTGCATGATTTCCTTGGTGATGCCCTGGATCTTGATGTCCATCTGCAGGGCCGTGATACCGCCCGTGGTACCCGCCACCTTGAAGTCCATATCACCCAGGTGATCTTCATCGCCCAGGATGTCGGTCAGCACGGCGAAACGGTTGGCGTCCTTGATCAGCCCCATCGCAATACCGGCCACGTGGGCCTTCATGGGTACGCCGGCATCCATCAGCGACAGGCAGCCGCCGCAAACCGAAGCCATCGACGAGGAACCGTTGGACTCAGTGATTTCCGACACGACACGCATGGTGTAGGGGAATTCTTCCTTGGTCGGCAGAACAGCCACCAGAGCACGCTTGGCCAGACGGCCGTGGCCGATTTCACGGCGCTTGGTCGAGCCCATGCGACCCACTTCGCCGGTGGCGAAGGGAGGCATGTTGTAGTGCATCATGAAGCGGTCTTCGTACTCGCCAGCCAGCGCATCGATGCGCTGTGCATCACGCTCGGTGCCCAGCGTGGTCACGACCAGCGCCTGGGTTTCGCCACGCGTGAACAGGGCCGAGCCGTGGGCGCGGGGCAGCACGCTGTTGCGGATCTCGATGGGGCGGACGGTGCGCGTATCGCGGCCGTCGATGCGAGGCTCGCCAGCCAGGATCTGGCTGCGCACGATGCCCGCTTCGATGTCGAACAGCATGCCTTCAACCTTGACGGCGTCGAACTCAACACCATCGGCCTTCAACGCCGCCATCACGGCTGCATAGGCTTCGCGGCAGGCCTGGGTGCGGGCTTGCTTGTTGCGGATCTGGTAGGCAGCGCGCAGCTTGTCGTCGGCCAGTGCCACCACCTTGGCGATCAGTGCTTCGTCCTTGGCAGGCGCTTCCCATTGCCACACGGGCTTGCCCGCGTCGCGCACCAGTTCGTGAATGGCGTTGATGGCCACATTGCCTTGCTCGTGACCGAACACCACGGCACCCAGCATGATTTCTTCAGACAGCTGCTGGGCTTCGGATTCGACCATCAGCACGGCGGCTTCGGTGCCCGCCACCACCAGATCCATCTGCGAGTTCTTGCGCGCAGTCTGGCCAGGGTTGAGCACGTACTCGCCGTTGATATAACCCACGCGTGCGGCACCAATGGGGCCGTTGAACGGAATGCCAGAGATGGCCAGGGCAGCACTGGTAGCGATCAACGCAGCGATGTCGGCATCCACTTCAGGATTCAGCGACACCGTGTGGATCACCACGTGCACTTCGTTGAAGAAACCTTCGGGGAACAGCGGACGGATCGGGCGGTCGATCAGGCGGCTGGTCAGGGTTTCGTGCTCGCTGGGCTTGGCTTCGCGCTTGAAGAAGCTGCCAGGGATCTTGCCGGCAGCATACGTCTTCTCGATGTAGTCCACCGTCAGGGGAAAGAAGTCCTGGCCGGGCTTGGCGGACTTGGAGGCGACCACAGTGGCCAGCACCACGGTGTCGTCAATATTCACCAGCACGGCGCCAGAGGCCTGGCGGGCGATTTCGCCGGTTTCCATAATGACGGTCTTGTCACCCCATTGGAAGGTCTTGGTGACTTTGTTGAAAATGCTCATGTTCAGCTCCTGTTTTAATAGCTGGTAGTGCCCTACCAGATTGTCTTGGAGAGCAATTCAGAACACGATGCCATTCCAGGGAAGTTCTGCGCCAGGCAGTAACAACAACTTCATTGGAATGACACAGCTTCGCTCTGTTTTGCGGCTCCGAAGTAAAAAACGCCTGAGCTAGCGGACTAACCCAGGCGTTTTGGCATGCAATGAAGATTACTTGCGCAGACCCAACTTGGCGATCAGCGCGGTGTAACGGTCAGCGTCCTTGGCCTTCAGGTAGTCCAGCAGCTTACGACGACGGCTCACCATGCGCAGCAGGCCACGGCGACCATGGTGGTCCTTGGCGTGCGTCTTGAAGTGGGGAGTCAGTTCGTTGATGCGAGCGGTCAGCAGGGCCACTTGCACTTCTGGGCTACCAGTGTCATTGGCAGCACGGGCGTTCGCCTTGACGACTTCGGCCTTGATGGAGGATGCGATCATGTTTTTCCTTGAATGTGGCCTGCCGCAGGCGGAAGACCATGGTTTTTACTTGCGCCAGCAGCTGGAACGGCCGCAGGCGTGCGTCTTGCACCATGCAAAACTCGTGGATTATAACCCGAGGCCCTCAATTCGCCTCTGACCAGCCCACAGGCACCTTGCCAGCCCGATCTCGCCGGACCAGAACACGGGGGCTTGCTGCCGCCCTTCGCCGCCGGTGTAGCGTAGAGGATACGCCGCAGCACAGGCCTCATCGGCGTGAGCCCGCCTCGACGCATTGCAGCCCAAGCCCACTTTAAGATCACCCGGCGCCCCGGCATCCCAACATTCACTACCCCGGACCACTCAACATGCCATTCCCCCCGGCCCTCCACCCCTCGACCAACGTGGCACTGCGCAAGGTTATCGCTCCCCTGCTTTTGTGGATGCTGGCCCTTGGCCTCGGGCTGCATACCGGGGCAAGCCACGCCACCACCCAAAATGCGACCCAAAGCGGCCATAGCGAAGTGAGCAAGAAAAAGAAATCCACCAAGGTGAAACAGGAGCGAAGCTCATCCGAGGAAAGCCGCTCGGAACGCGACCGCCGGCTGTATCGGGAGTGCAAGGGGCGCGCCAATGCGGGCGCCTGCCTCGGATACACCCACAAACCGTGACCCCACACACCACGCTGCCAAGCCTCAAGTCATCCGCATCCCTCAGAGACACCCCGGGGGCGTGGCGCCGGCGCTGCGAAAAGGCCGTTGCTCTTTCAGGCGTTGGCCGCCGTGATCCCCCAGCGCGCGAGCGCTGCATCGTCACTCACCCGTGCATCCACCCACCGAGCGCCATGTGAGGTTTGCTCCTTTTTCCAGAACGGCGCCTGGGTCTTGAGGTAGTCCATCAAAAACTCGCAGGCCTGAAAACTCTGACCCCGGTGGGCACTGGTCACCGCCACCAGCACGATCTGGTCCAGGGGCTGCAGCAGACCTACGCGGTGAATCACGCGGGCGCCAAAAATATCGAAGCGCCGAAAGGCCTCTTCCACCATGGCCTCGATAGATTTTTCGGTCATGCCGGGGTAGTGCTCCAAATCCATGGAGGACACCTGATCCCCCTCGTTGCGATCACGGACGGTGCCCACGAAGCTGCAGACAGCGCCCACACCCTTGTTCTCACGACGCAAGGTAGCGATTTCGGTGGACAGGTCAAAGTCCTCGGTCTGAATAGAAACGCGGGGCAAAGTCATGACAAAAGGCTCTCAGCAGGGGTGTGGAGTTCAGACAGGAAGTCGCGTCAGGGCGAACGATGCAGCCGTGGTGCGGCCAGCAGGGCGCGTTCTTCCTCCACCACCTTGTTCAACTGCGCCAGTGCGGGCGATGGGGGCAACTGCGCCAGCAATGCCTGCAGCCGCGTGACGTCGCCCACGGTCGGTGCCACCTTGATCTGAGCAATGGCAGCGGGCAGGTTGCCGCCCCGAACCAACGCCAGCACCTTGGCGGGCCATTCACTTTTATTGCGTGCCATAGATTGGTAATAACGTTTGTCTGTACGATTCGCCCGCACTGTACCCGCATGCGATCCGGTACGTGATCTTCCAAGCTCTTTCCACCCATGGCCACACAAACGATTCAGACCGATCTCTACAAGCTCTACCCATCCCCGCGCAATACGGTCCGCGATGTGTTCGAGCACCAGGTCTTCGTGCCCCACCCCTACGCCATCATTGACTTGGATGTGATGGAGCTGGCGGGCAAAACGACGCTGTTTGGTGCCTGCCGCCTGTCGGACATGAAAATGGGCCAGGTGGTGACTTTCGAGCTGGCCTCCGATCAGGCCAAGTTCGAACGGCTGTTCACCCCCGACTAACCCCCCCATGGATGACGACAACCAGATCCACGTGCCGCCCTCCTTCATGGCGGTTTACACCGACACCCGAGGGCGCCTGACGGAAAAGGCGAACGGTGTGCGCGCCCGCTACGAACTGTGCGAAGACCTGGCAGGCCATCTGGTGGAGCACGCGCAGACGCTGTACCACGTGCAGGCGCCTTCCGAGACCGAGATCCTGCAGCGCATCCACGCGGGGCTGTGCACGGCCGAATCTGGCGTGGCGGTGGCAGAAGCGACATGGATCGTCACCCGGCTGGCCGAGCTGCTGGTGTGGCAATGCCCCGTGCTGGTGCCGCCGCAGCCCGAATCTGCAGCCAACGCTGCCCAGCCACCGCAGGCAGGCTGACCAACCTTGGAACACGGTGGGCACTTGGCTATACTGCGGCCCATGTCCACGCGCACCACCTTTGCCACGACCGCCGCACCTGCGGTGGCGTTGCAGTGCGTGGGCAAAACCAAAAAACCAGAGCTCATCTGACCGGAGCTGTGGTTCCGTCCGGATGAGCGACGGAACCACCTGGTAGAGAAATTTCCTTTTCTCTTTTCACTCCCCGGCATTCCGCGCGCGCCCCCTCCGGACGGTTCTTCCCCTGGTCGAACCCTGAAAGGATGCTTCGCATGTCTGCCACCGATACCGCCACCTCCCTCCAGCCGCTGTTCAGCGGGCTCTGGATCGCCTTGGTCACACCGTTCAAGGACGGCGCCGTGGACCACCCGGCCCTTGCCGCCCTCACCACCCGGCTGCGTGCCGACGGCGTTGCGGGCTTCGTTGCCTGCGGCTCGACCGGTGAGGCTGCGGCCCTCGACAAGGCCGAGCAACTGCAGGTGCTGGAGACCGTGCTCAGCGCCGCCCAGGGTTTGCCCGTGGTGATGGGCGTGTCGGGTTACCACCAGGGCCAGGTGCTGGAACAGGTGCAGGCCCTTGCACACCACCCGGTGGCTGGCCTGCTGGTGTCCGCCCCGCACTACATCCGCCCCTCGCAGGAGGGCCTGCTGCACTGGTTCCGCACTCTGGCCGACGCCAGCGCGGTGCCCCTGCTGATCTACGACATCCCGTACCGCACAGGCGCCACGCTCACCACCGAAACGCTGCTGGCGCTGGCGGCACATCCGCGCATAGAGGCCATCAAGGACTGTGGCGGCAACACGGCCAAGACGCAGGCCCTGATCGCCGATGGCCGGCTGCAGGTGCTGACGGGCGAAGACGCGCAGATCTTCCATACGCTGACCCTCGGCGGCGCAGGCGCCATCTCTGCCTGTGCACACTGGCAGACGCCGCTTTTTGTGGAGTTGATGGCATTGCTGCGTCAGGGCGACCTGCCCGCAGCCCGCCATTTGTGGCAGGCCTTGCAACCCTGGGTGGAAGCGTGTTTTGCAGAGCCCAACCCTGCCCCGCTCAAGGCCATGCTGGCGCATGCAGGGTGGATGCACAGTGAACTGCGCGCGCCGATGATGCCGGCCTCAAAGGCGCTGCAAGATCGTTTGAAGGCGCTTTAAGGTGACGTGCTGGCGAGCGCGGGAGCGCCCTGGCTAGCCGCCCGTCACCGGGGGGAAGAAAGCCACCTCGGCCCCATCGGCCAGGGTGGCGGACTCGTCGCTCAAGGTCTGGTTGAGTGCCATGCGCACGGCCCGGCCCCGCGCGAGGCTGCTGGCATGGGCACCACCGCGTGCGATGAGCTCGTCGCGCAAGGCGCCCAGCGTGGTGGCAGCGGTTTCGACCGCCTCGCTGCCGTGCCCAATGGCCTCACGGATCGAGGCAAAGTAGCGCACAGAGACCTTCATCCCAGCAACTCCGAAAACGCGATAAACCGCACCATATCGCCTGGCGCAATCGTCTGGCCCGCCGGGTTGTCCACCACGCCATCACCCCAGGCGGCCGAAGTGAGCACGCCCGAACTCTGGTTGTTGAACAGGTCCAGTCCGCCCGCCGCGTTGTGCTGCACGCGCAGAAATTCGCGGCGTTTATCGGCTTTGGGCCAGGTGAAATCGGCACGCACCGCCACGGCCTGCGGAGTCACGTCCTGCACGCCCTGCAGCCGCAGCACAAAGGGCCGCACCAGCAACGCAAAGGTCAGAAAGCTCGACACCGGGTTGCCGGGCAGGCCCATGAAGTGGGCAGCACCGCCTTCACGCGGGATCTGGCCATAGGCAAACGGCTTGCCGGGCTTCATCGCGATCTGCCACAGGTCCAGCGTGCCCAGAGTCTCCACAGCAGGCTTGATGTGGTCTTCCTCACCCACGCTCACGCCCCCGCTGGTCAGGATCAGGTCGTGCGCGCTGCTGGCCTGGCGCAGGGCGTCGATGGTGGCCTCGCGCCGGTCGGGCACGATGCCCAAGTCGGTCACCTCGCAGCCCAGGCGTAGCAGCATCGCACGCAGGAAAAAGCGGTTGCTGTTGTAGATGGCACCGAGTCGCATCTGCTCGGGCGGGACTTCGCCGGGCATGACCAGTTCATCGCCCGTGGAAAACAGCGCCACGCGCGGGCGCCGCGCGACCTGCAGCTGGTGCTGACCGATGCTGGCCGCCAGGCCCAGTTCGGCCGGAGTGAGACGCGTGCCAGCCGACAGCACCACCGCACCCCGGGTGATGTCTTCGCCCGCGCTGCGGATCCACTGCCCGGCTTGCGGAACGGCGTTGATACGCACCGAGCCCAGGCCATCGGCCGCCGCAAGGGCTTCACAGTCTTCCTGCATCAGGATGGCATCGGCGCCTGCAGGCACTGGAGCGCCGGTGAAGATGCGCGCTGCCGTGCCGGGCTGCAGTGGGTCGCCCGCACTGCCGGCAGGAATGCGCTGGGACACCGGCAACACCACCCCTGCCGCCGCCACATCGGCGCAGCGCAAGGCGTAACCATCCATCGAGCTGTTGTCCTGGGGAGGCACCTGCAGAGCCGACACACAGCTTTGCGCCAGCACGCGGCCGTCGGCGTCAAAGGTGGTGACGGTATCGGAGCCTGGCAGCAGCTGGGCGTGCGCCAGCAGGTCCGCCAGCGCCTCGTCCAGCGGCTTGAGCGGCTTCATTGCGGGGCGCATGGCAGCAGCCCTCCGTGCAATTCCCAGTTGTATTCAAAGCGGTGTTCGTACTGGATGAGCCAGTCCACCACTTGGTCGGGTGCGTTCAGGTCCAGCAAGGGCAATTGCGTGGCGACAGGCAGGCTCTCGGGGGCATCAGTGGCCACAGCCACCACAAAGTCGTCTTCGGGGTAACGCACGGGCTTGGCCACTTGCCCTGGCTCGGGGGCTCGCCAGACTTCGATCTTGAGCAGGTCGCTGTCCTTGAAACCCTCCACCAGCACCCAGTCCACACCCTGGTACAGCTCCGCCAGCAGGTGGTGCACGCTGAGGGTGGCGGGCTGCTCGAACTCGCGCACCATCATCAGGCGCTTGTCCGATGCCGCCACCACCTCGAAAGCCCCCGCCTCGCGGTGGCGGTAGGTGTCCTTGCCCGGGTGGTCCACATCAAAACTGTGGTGGGCATGCTTGACCACCGACACTCGCAGGCCCCGCAGCCGCAGCGCGGGGATCAACTGCTCGACCAGCGTGGTCTTGCCACTGCCGGAAAACCCGGCAAAACCGACAACCTTCATCCACTGCTCCTTGATTAGCTATGTTATTTATAGCTTTAAGTGCATACCAGACTAGCGCCCGGGGCAATATTGACCACAAACGACCCTGTCCTGGCCCGCCCGGCATCTGCCGGCCGCTCACGCGGACAGGCAGGTACCGACCGTTCACCCCAGCGCGGCAGGGGAGCAATGGCGTTCGATGTAGGCCTTGACCAGGTCCACGTCGGCGGGCATCACCTGTACACGCTTGGGCAGGTCTTCGATGCCTGCAAACTTGGCAGGCCGCTCGGGCGCATGGCCCAGCGCTTCGACGATGGTTTCGGCAAACTTGATGGGCAGCGCCGTTTCCAGCACGATCATCGGTACGTTGGGGTCTTGGTGATGCTCCAGGGCCACCTTCACCCCGTCGGCGGTGTGGGTGTCGATGGTCACGCCATGGCGCTGATAGTTGTCGCGGATGGTGGCCAGGCGGTCGGCGTGGGTGCTCTTGCCACTTTCAAAACCGTATTTGGTGGCGGCATCGGCAAACAGCGGCTCCGCGCTCAAGTCAAAGCGGCCGTAGGTTTGCAATGCAGCGCCGAACAAGGCCTTGGTACGTTGGCCGTTGCGGCCCAGCAGGTCGAAAATGAAACGCTCGAAGTTGCTGGCCTTGCTGATATCCATCGAAGGGCTGGACGTCTCGTGCGTGTCTGCACTGCTGCGCACGCGGTACACGCCGGTGCGGAAGAACTCGTCGAGCACGTCGTTTTCATTGGTGGCCACCACCAGCTTGGCAATGGGCAGGCCCATCATGCGCGCCACATGGCCCGCGCACACGTTGCCAAAGTTGCCCGATGGCACCGTGAAACTCACCTTCTGGTTGTTGGTCTCGGTGGCCTGGATGTAGCCCGCAAAGTAGTACACCACCTGTGCCAGCAGGCGCGCCCAATTGATGGAGTTGACCGTGCCAATCTTGTACTTGGCCTTGAAGGCGTGGTCGTTGGAGACGGCCTTGACGATGTCCTGGCAGTCGTCGAACACGCCCTCGATGGCGATGTTGTGGATGTTCTCGTCCTGCAGGCTGAACATCTGCGCCTGCTGGAACGCGCTCATGCGGCCGTGCGGGCTGGTCATGAAGACACGCACGCCCTCTTTGCCGCGCATCGCGTATTCGGCGGCGCTGCCGGTGTCGCCACTGGTCGCGCCCAGGATGTTGAGCTGCTCGCCGCGGCGCTTGAGCTCGTACTCGAACAGGTTGCCCAGCAGCTGCATGGCCATGTCCTTGAAGGCCAGCGTAGGACCGTTGGACAGGGCTTCGAGCCACAGACTGTTTTCGAGGTGGCGCAGGGGCACGATCTCGCCTGTGCCAAACACTTCGGCGGTGTAGGTCTTGGCGCAGATGGCCTTCAAATCGGCGGCAGGAATGTCGTCGATGTAGAGCGACAGGATCTGGAACGCCAGCTCGGCGTAGCCTTGCTCGTGGTAGGCCTTGCGCAGGCGCGTGAGCATGGCGTCATCCACCTGCGGGTAATGCTCGGGCAGATACAGGCCACCATCGGGCGCCAGGCCTTCGAGCAGGATGTCGCAGAACTGTTTGCGGTCTGCATGGCCGCGGGTGCTGAGGTACTTCATGAAGGATTCCCGTCGGTATCGGTGAACGTGGTGAACTGGCTAAAAGCTGATGCCGTACACACGGATGTCAATGTAGAGACGCGAGGCGATCAGCAGGAAGAACCCGCCGATCAGGATGAGCCAGTGCAGTGTCCGGTCCTGGCGGTTGTCGGTGCGCTCCAGCAGAACAAAGTACAGCCACGCGGCCAGAAAGCTGCCCACCCCGTTGAGCAGGGCCTGCGTGCGCGACATGGCCCCGAACAGGGCCAGTGCGACCAGCAGGCCAAACCAGAACGCCAGATGCCAGCGCGGCAAATCGACATGCGCCATCTTGAGCAGCGCCGACAGCGTGAGGGCGGCAACCAGAGTGGGCATGGCGGGGCAGCATCATGGTGTGGCGTGGCCCATCATCAGTTGAGTTCTTCCTTGCGAATGCGCGTGATGGGTGCCAGCACGGTCGGCAGCGCCTGCATTTGTGCGATGACGGCATCCATCGTGCCTTCGCGGGTGTCGTGGGTCAGGATGATCAGGTCGGTCTGAGTCGATCCTTCGCCACCCACCTCATCGGCTTCGCGCTGCAGCACGGCGTCGATGCTCACGCCTGCCTCGGCCAGCAGGCCGGTGACTTTGGCTAGCACGCCAGCCTGGTCGGCGACGCGCAAGCGCAGGTAGTAGCTGGTGACCACTTCGCTCATCGGCAGCACGGGCAGCTGGTCCATGGCGCCCTGCAGCGTGTTGGCCTGGAAGGCCAGGTGCGGCACGCGGTGTTCAGGGTCGGCCGTGTGCAAGCGGGCGATGTCTACCAGGTCGGCGATCACTGCACTGGCGGTGGGCTCACTGCCTGCGCCCTTGCCGTAGTACAGCGTAGTGCCCACGGCATCGCCCTGCACCACCACGGCGTTCATAGCGCCTTCGACATTGGCGATCAGGCGCTTGGAGGGTACGAGGCTCGGGTGCACGCGCAGCTCGATGCCCTTTTCGGCGCGCTTGGTGATGCCCAGCAGCTTGATGCGGTAGCCCAGTTGTTCTGCGTATTTGATGTCGGCGGCGGAGAGCTTGGTGATGCCTTCCACATAGGCCTTGTCGAACTGCACCGGGATGCCGAAAGCGATGGCGCTCATCAATGTCGCCTTGTGCGCGGCATCCACGCCTTCAATGTCGAAGGTGGGGTCGGCCTCGGCGTAGCCCAGGCGTTGCGCTTCTTTGAGCACCACGTCGAAGTCCAGGCCCTTGCTGCGCATCTCGGACAGGATGAAGTTGGTGGTGCCGTTGATGATGCCGGCGATCCACTGGATGCGGTTGGCCGTGAGGCCTTCGCGCAGCGCCTTGATGATAGGAATGCCACCCGCCACGGCGGCCTCGAAGGCCACCATCACACCCTTGGCCGATGCGGCCGCAAAAATCTCGGTGCCATGCACGGCCAGCAGCGCCTTGTTGGCGGTGACCACATGCTTGCCTGCAGCAATGGCTTCGAGCACCAGTGCGCGTGCGATGCCGTAGCCGCCGATCAACTCGATCACGATATCGATGTCGGGGTTGGCGATGATGGCACGGGCGTCGTTGACGACCTGGATGCCGTCACCCACCACAGCCTTGGCGCGCGCTACGTCCAGGTCCGCCACCATGGTGATCTCGATGCCACGGCCAGCACGGCGGCTGATCTCGTCCTGGTTGCGCTGCAACACGTTGAACACGCCGCTGCCGACGGTGCCGATGCCCAGAAGGCCTACTTGGATGGGTTTCATAGCAATGAGAAGGGAAAGAAAAACAATGATTCGGGAGGGATGTAGAGGGCGCGGTGTCGAGCAGCAGATCCCTCAACGCGTGACATAGGTCGGCAACTGCCAGGCGCCACCCGCAAAGCCACGGCACATGCCGTCGCCAGACTCGCTGCGCAGCACAAAACCCTGGCCGTCGAACTGCCACTCACGCACCCACCAGCAGTCGCCAATGCCCCGGCCCTTCATCGCCGAATGCACCGTGCCCGAGGCCGGATCGAAATCGCCGTCCACGTCCTGCAAGGGCTCTGGCTTGTAGGGCGGGCGGTCGTTGGCCACCCACAGCAAGCTGCTGAAGTTGTAAGCGCCCATGCCACAGGGCACGGACAGCAGCACCTTGCGCTCCGTGAGCCGGTAGACCTGCACATTTGCGGGGTTGAACGCATCGTCGCCGTTGCACTGGCCTTCGGTACTGGCGCGGCCCAGCGCAGCCACCAGCGGCTTGGCCAGTGCGGCATCCCCCTTGCGCGCAGGCATCGGGGACACAGCCTTGATGACCGGAGCAGGCAAAGACGGCAGCACAGAAGCCTCTGGCTTCGTGCCCTTGCGCACCAAGGCACCCGGTGTGCCCACCCGGCCCTGGGCCTCGTCCATTTTGAGCAGAACCGCGGTGACACCCGCCAGTGACAGCACCCAACGGTCCTTGCCAGCGGCCACCGTGGCCTCTTCGTTCTTGAGCAGCTCCTGCAGCAGGCGGGGCACCTGCGCTGCAGGCACGCTGGGGGTGTCGCCCTTGAGCCCTGGCAAAGACAGTGTGCCCACCTTGAGGTGCAGCGACGCTGGAGTGGCTTTCTCGGTGGACACCTGCAGGTCCACCAGCACCGGCGTGTCAGGTCCTGCCTCGCGGGTCAGGCGCATGGAGACCGGCTCCGACTCGCCACTCTCCGACTGGTAACCCACGGCCCTGCAAGTGCGGGTGTTGTCGCACTGCAAGGCCCAGTCCTTGTGCTGGAAGCTCACGGGCTCTTTGCCCTTGTCGGCAGCCTGCACAGCAGCGCCGTGCAAGCCCGCCGCCACCAGCCCACAGGCGGCGACATGCCGGGCCAGGTCAAGAACGGGGGGTCTGTGCATGGAGCGTATCGCCTTGTCTTCTGGGCAACGCGACGGATCAGGCCGCGACGGCTGCCGCAGCGGTCTGCTTGCGCTTTCGGTATTGCTCCAGGAAGCGCGCCACGCGGCCAATGGCATCGCGCAGGTCGTCTTCATGGGGCAGGAACACGATGCGGAAATGGTCCGGAGCAGGCCAGTTGAAACCCGTGCCCTGCACCAGCATGACCTTCGTCTCCTGCAGCAACTCCAGGAAGAACTGCTGGTCGTCCTCGATGGGATACACCGCCGGGTCTAGGCGCGGGAACATGTACAGCGCGGCCTGAGGTTTCACACAGGTCACGCCCGGGATGGCCGTGATCAGTTCATAGGCCAGATCACGCTGCTTGCGCAGGCGGCCGCCCTCACAGACCAGTTCGTTGATGCTCTGGTAACCACCCAGCGCCGTCTGCACGGCCCACTGGCCAGGAACGTTGGCACAAAGTCGCATGTTCGAGAGCATGTTCAGGCCCTCGATGTAGTCCTTGGCGGGCTTCTTGTCGCCCGAGACCACCAGCCAGCCAGCACGGTAACCGCAAGACCGGTAGCTTTTGGACAGCGAGTTGAAGGTGAGCGTAAGCACATCCTCGCTCAGCGAGCCGATGGCCGTGTGCTTGGCGCCGTCGTACAACACCTTGTCGTACACCTCGTCCGCAAAGATCACTAGGCCGTGTTCGCGGGCGATGGCCACGATGCCCTTGAGCAACTCGACTGAGTACAGCGCACCCGTGGGGTTGTTGGGGTTGATGACCACGATGCCTTTGGTACGCGGCGTGATCTTGGCGCGGATGTCCTCCAGGTCGGGCATCCAGCCATTGGCCTCATCGCACAGGTAGTGCACCGGCGTGCCGCCCGACAGGCTGGCCGCAGCAGTCCACAGCGGGTAATCCGGCGATGGCAGCAACAACTCATCGCCCGTGTCCAGCAACGCGTTGGTGGCCATTACGATCAGTTCGCTGGCGCCGTTGCCCAGGTAGATGTCATCCAGCGCCACGCCCTTGATGCCCTGCTTCTGGGTCTCGTGCATCACGGCCTTGCGGGCGGCGAAGATGCCTTTGCTGTCCGAGTAGCCCGCCGAGTTGGGCAGGTTGCGGATCATGTCCTGCTGGATTTCTTCGGGGGCATCAAAGCCAAACACCGCCAGATTGCCGATGTTGAGCTTGATGATCTTGTGCCCATCCTCCTCCATCTGCTTGGCCGCGTCCATGATCGGGCCCCGGATGTCGTAGCAAACATTGGCGAGCTTGGCGGATTTTTGGACGGTTTTCATGCGCTGACAGTAGTGCGGTGGGGTCAGGAGGCCGCCGGAGCCGGCGCCCTCAGGCGAAACCTATAATTTGACCACAGAACCGTTGCCATCCCCTGGCGCCGGGCGCCGCTGCCACACCCCGCAGCACCTGAGGCCCACCACTTCCTGCCATGAAATTCCAGCCCGACCGCTCCAACGCTCAGACCATCAGCGGCTACGGCCCCGGCTGGATCGGCATCGACGCCGACAAGATCACCCACAGCGTCATCATCGGGTCGGCAGGCCTGCGCCAGCCCTGGCCCTGCTCCCGCTTTGAGGACCTGACCCCGGAGCATTTCGCCCAGTTGGCCGGACTGGAAACCGAACTGGTCATTTTTGGCAGCGGGCTGCGCAATCGTTTTCCCCCGCCCGCATGGTTGGCTCCCCTGATAGCGCGGCGACTTGGGCTGGAGACCATGGACACCCAGGCAGCATGCCGCACCTACAACATCCTGGCGAGCGAAGGACGCAACGTGGTCGCAGCCCTGATTCTGGAAGTCTGAACGCGCGCTCACGGCCTGCCTCAAAGTCGGGCGCACCGGGAATGCCACTTATGTACTGCCGTGCCAAAGTGCCCGCCACCCCACGCAGGACACACTGTCTTACATTTGGCCGGGAACCGATTTCAGGGTAAAATCACCGGTTGCGGTCGGGGGCACCACCAAGAGCAATAACACACCCACTCCCCCGGCTTACCAACGACTACATCCTGAGAGATTGAAGTGATATGGCGATCGTTGTCAACAAACCCCTCCCTGAATTTGAAGCCAACGCAACCGGTGGTATCAAGGTCTCCAACACCTCCCACCTTGGCCAAATTCTGGTTCTCTACTTCTATCCCAAGGACAACACGCCGGGCTGCACCACGGAGGCCATGCAGTTTCGCGACAAGTACAAGGATTTCGTGAAAGCTGGCGCAGCCGTGTTCGGTGTCTCGCGCGACAACATGAAGTCGCACGACGACTTCAAGGAAAAGCTGGAACTGCCGTTCGAGCTGATTGCCGACACCGAAGAAAAGATGTGCCACATGTTCGGTGTGGTCAAGAACAAGATCATGTACGGCAAGAAGGTCAAGGGCATCGAGCGCAGCACCTTCCTGATCGGCCCCGATGGCCTGTTGGTGCAAGAGTGGCGCGGCCTCAAGGTACCAGGCCATGTGGACGAAGTCCTCAAGACCGTCAAATCCCTCAAGGCCCTGAAAAAGGCCGCCTGAGCGGACAACCTGATCGCATCAGCGCTGCTGCGACCGTTGCAATCCACCAAAGGGCACTGGAGCATCCACGCGACACACCACCCGTTTTGCCCTGGCAAGACACATGGAGTGGGCATAATGGATCAATGCCCCTGGTTCTTGCACCGTTAGCACCCATCCAAAAAGCCGCCTTGGCCTCCAGGCGGCTTTTTGCTTTCTGACCCTATCCGTTATCCCTTTACCGACCGAGGCCCTGCCACCATGCCCCTGCCCCCCGCCCCCAGCCGGCGCGCTGCACTCCTCGCGCCAGAAGCCTTTGAAGTCACGGCCCGCCCCCGCGTAGCCACCACCTCGGCCAACGAAGCCGTTGCCATGCCTCAGCGCGCCGCTGCAGCCCCAGCCCGCGCGGGGCGCAAGGCAGACAGTGTGGCCTCGTCGCTGGCAGCGCCTGACACCGCTCCACTGCTACAAATCGAGACACGAACCCGTGCAGCTGCCCCCTCTGCCGCTCCCGTGGCTCGCAGCACTGGCACGCGCAAGGCGCGCGGTACCGCCACTCCTCCTGCCGTCACCGCCAGCCCCGCGCCAGCCACCGCAACCACCACACGCAGCCGCAAGTCCGCATCGCACGGCCCGACCAAGCTCTTCGTGCTGGACACCAATGTGCTCCTGCATGACCCGACCAGCCTGTTCCGCTTTGAAGAGCACGACATCTTCCTGCCGATGATCGTGCTGGAAGAATTGGACGGCCACAAGAAGGGCATGACCGAAGTCGCGCGCAACGGCCGCCAAGCCAGCCGCACCCTGGATGCGCTGGCTGCAGCCCAGGGCGCCGACATGGCCAAGGGCCTCAAGCTCGACTCCACCGGCCAGCGCGCCGCGGGCGGCCACCTGTTCTTCCAGACCGTACCGCTGGATTACAGCCTGCCCACCAGCCTGCCCCCCGGCAAGGCCGACAACCAGATCCTGGGCGTGGTCGAAGCCCTGCGCAAGCTGCACGCCCCGCGCGAGGTGGTGCTGGTATCCAAGGACATCAACATGCGCGTCAAGGCGCGCGCCCTGGGCCTGAACGCCGAGGACTACCAGAATGACAAGACGCTGGAAGACGGCGACCTGCTGTACGCCGGTGTGCTGGCCCTGCCCCCCGACTTCTGGGCCAAGAGCGGCAAGAACGTAGAAAGCTGGCAGAGCGGCGCCCACACCTACTACCGCATCGGCGGGCCCATCGTGCCGCAGCTGATGATCAACCAGTTTGTGTACTTCGAGGCCCCCGGCGAGCCCAGCCTGTTTGCGCGCGTGAGCGAGATCCGTGAAAAGACTGCGGTGCTGCAGACGCTCAAGGACTATGGCTCCACCAAGAATGCTGTGTGGGGCGTGACCACGCGCAACCGCGAGCAGAACTACGCCATGAATCTGCTCATGGACCCCGAGATCGACTTCGTGACCCTGACCGGCACTGCAGGCACCGGCAAGACCCTGCTGGCCCTGGCCGCGGGCCTCACCCAGGTGCTGGACGACCGCCGCTACACCGAGATCATCATGACACGCGCCACCGTGAGCGTGGGCGAGGACATCGGCTTCCTGCCCGGCACCGAAGAAGAGAAGATGGGCCCCTGGATGGGCGCACTGGATGACAACCTGGAGTTTTTGGCCAAGGGTGATGGCGGCAACGCAGGAGAGTGGGGCCGCGCGGCCACCAACGAGCTGATCCGCAGCCGCATCAAGATCAAGAGCATGAACTTCATGCGCGGGCGCACCTTCCTGAACAAGTACGTGATCATCGACGAGGCGCAGAACCTGACGCCCAAGCAGATGAAGACACTGATCACCCGCGCAGGCCCCGGCACCAAGATCATCTGCATGGGCAACCTGGCGCAGATCGATACACCGTACCTGACCGAAGGCTCCTCCGGCCTGACGTATGCGGTGGACCGCTTCAAGGGCTGGCCACACAGCGGGCACATCACCCTGGCGCGGGGCGAACGCTCACGCCTGGCGGACTTCGCCAGCGAGGTGCTTTGAGTTGGCAGCGGGCTGGGTTGCAGCACTGAAACTGGTGCCCTGGGGCGACGTCATCGAGGCGACGCCCCAGATCCTGCAGGCGGCCAAGAAGCTGCTGGGCACCACCCAAAAAGGGAATGCCGAAGCGGCGACGGGTGCACTCGATGGTGCCGGCGGCGAGCCCGCCATTCCGGTGGCCTTGCAGCTTCAGCATCTGCGTGACCGCGTGGCGCAATTGGAGCGGGAGCAGCAGGAGTCCGCCATGCTGATTCAGTCCCTGGCCGAACAGCATGCCCAGGTGGTGCAGGCGGTGGAAGTGCTGCGCCGACGCCAACAATGGCTCACCGTGGCGGTGAGCATGCTGGCAGTGGCATGCGCAGGTTTGCTGGTGTGGGTACTAACTCAATAGCGCAATAGCGATACCGCGCATGCCGGGAGCCTGGAACCACGGGCACTGTACGGCATGGCACCAGAACTTGTTTGCTATAAATTCAATAGCTGCTAGCGCATATAAAACCGGCGCTAGCAGCTATTTTTATTAGAAATCGTCGCCGGAACCCATCGCCAGGTTCTCAAAGCGCGTCTGGTTCTTCTGGAAGAACAGCTTCACGGTTCCGGTGGGGCCGTTCCGCTGTTTGCCAATGATGACCTCGGCCACGTTGGGCTCTTTGGAGTCCTTGTTGTAGTAGTCGTCGCGGTAGATGAACATGATGATGTCCGCGTCCTGCTCGATGGCGCCCGATTCGCGCAGGTCGGACATCATGGGGCGCTTGTCGGTACGCTGCTCCACCGAGCGGTTGAGCTGAGACAGCGCGATCACCGGGCATTGCAACTCCTTGGCCAGCATCTTGAGGCCCCGGGAAATTTCGCCCAGCTCCGTCGCCCGGTTGTCCGAGCCCGACGAACCCGAGCCGCTCATGAGCTGCAAGTAGTCCACCACGATCAGACCCAGCTTGCCGCACTGGCGCGCCAGACGGCGCGCGTTGGCACGCAGCTCGCTCGGCGTGAGGCCCGGGGTTTCGTCAATGTGCAGCGACACCGTGCGCAGCTTTTCGATGGCTTCGGTCAGGCGTGGCCATTCATCGTCGGTGAGCTTGCCGGTGCGCAGGTTGCCCTGGTTCACCCGGCCGATCGAGCCCACGATACGCACCGCCAATTGAGCGGCACCCATTTCCATCGAGAAGATGGCGACCGGCAAGCCCTCGTTGAGCGCCACGTGCTCAGCAATGTTCACCGCGAACGAGGTTTTGCCCATGGACGGGCGGGCTGCCAGCACCACCATGTCGCCCGCCTGCAAGCCGCTGGTCATGCGGTCCAGGTCGGCAAAGCCGGTGGGGACGCCCGTGACGTCCACAGGGTTGTCAGCCATCTCCTGCACGCGGTCGAGCAGGTCAATCACCAGCGTATCGAGCGACTGGAAGCCCTGCTTGGTGCGCGAACCCTCTTCGCCAATGGCAAAGATCTTGGCCTCGGCTTCGTCCAGAATGCGTTCCACCGTTTTGCCTTGGGGGTTGAACGCGTTGGTCGAAATTTCGTCGCTGGCCGTGACCAGCTTGCGCAGGATGGCGCGTTCGCGAACGATTTCGGCATAGCGCCGAATATTGCTGGCACTGGGTACGTATTGCGCCAGATTGTTCAGATAGGCCAGCCCGCCCATCTCCTGCGCCTTACCCTGGTTCTGCAGATGCTCGAACACCGTGATCACGTCGGCTGGCTTGCTGGCATTGATCAGCGCGCCAATGGCCGTATAGATCATCTGGTGCTCGTGGCGGTAGAAATGGCTTTCTACCAGCAGGTCGCCCACGCGGTCCCAGGCGTTGTTGTCCAGCAGCAGACCGCCCAGCACACTGGACTCCGCCTCGATGGAGTGCGGTGGCACACGCAACTGGGCAATTTCACGGTCCGGCACGGGCGTGAATCCATCATCAAGGGGTGGGAAAACGGCAGACATGGAATCCTTGGAGCTAACCCGGCATGCTATCGCCCACGCGGCGTGTCGTCATGGCACAAGTCTGTGGATAAGGCGGGGGTAACCCGTGGGCAACCGTGTACAAACTACGGTCACACAAAGACAAAAGCCGCCCAAGGGCGGCTTTTTTGAGAGGTCCTGACGGACGATCAGGCGGTTTCGCCGTAGACCGACACGTTGACTTCCACGACCACATCGGTGTGCAGAGCCACGCTCACAGCGCTGTCGCTCACGACCTTGATCGGGCCGTTGGGCAGGCGGATTTGCGACTTGGCAACCTTGTAGCCTTGCTTGTTCAGCTCTTCGGCGATGTCATGGTTGGTCACGGAACCAAACAGACGGCCATCCACGCCAGCTTTTTGTGTCAGCTTGACGGTGGTGCCAGCCAGCTTTTCGCCTTGGGCTTGGGCTTCTGCCAGCTTGGCAGCAGCGGCCTTTTCGAGTTCAGCGCGCTTGGCTTCGAACTCTGCCTTGGCAGCTTCGGTGGCGCGGCGGGCGCGGCCAGCGGGAATCAGAAAGTTACGGGCGTAGCCGTCTTTGACCTTGACGATTTCACCGAGGTTGCCGAGGTTCACAACCTTGTCGAGCAGGATGATTTGCATGGGTTGTGCTCCTTAGATCTTGTGCTGGTCGCTGTAAGGCACCAGGGCCAGGAAGCGTGCGCGCTTGATGGCAGTGTTCAGCTGACGCTGGAAGATGGCGCGCGTGCCGGTCAGGCGTGCGGGGATGATCTTGCCGTTTTCGGCGATGAAATCGCGCAGCGTATCGACATCCTTGTAGTCGATTTCTTCAACACCGGTCACCGTGAAGCGGCAAAAGCGCTTGCGCTTGAACAGCAGGGACTGGGTGTTGCGCTTTGGGCGCTTGTCTTTGTTGAACTTCTTGAACGTGGCCATTGCGGACCCCTTGAAAATTAATTTTGTTGAATATCCTGGATGTGCAGCACTGCAGTCTTGCCATTGCGCGGTGTGGCCAGAAATCCATGGAAAGTCCAGAGACTTCCGATGTTCTGCCTTGCCAGTCGCTCAGCCATCGCTCCAAAGGCTGTGGCTTTTATGGCGGCCTTGACTTCGCGGGGATGGCCTGCTTCGGTTTGCTGGGACTCGTGTTCGAGGCGCAGCGTGAGGGCAGGCAGTCCGGCGGGCGTGTATCGCAAGGGCTCAGCCTCTGCGATACAGGCGGTCAAGACGACGCGGTTCTCCACTCCAAAGAGAGAAGAGGATCAGCGCTCGCCGGCCGCTGCGTATTCAGCTTGGCTGGCCTTGCGGGCTTCTTCGCGCTCGACGGTCTTCATCATGGAGGAAGGACCGGTTTCAGCCTTCTTCTTTTGCACGGTCAGGTGGCGCAGCACGGCGTCGTTGAACTTGAAGGCGTGCTCCAGTTCAGCCATCACAGCCTGGTCGGCTTCGATGTTCACGCACAGGTAGTGGGCCTTGGCCAGCTTGTTGATCAGGTACGCCAGTTGACGACGGCCCCAGTCTTCCACGCGGTGCACCTTGCCACCGCCAGCGGTGATCATGCCCTTGTAGCGCTCCAGCATGGCTGGAACTTGTTCGCTTTGATCCGGATGGATCAACAAAATGATTTCGTAATGACGCATGCAGACTCCTTTTGGGTGAGACCACCCACCGCGTCTAGAAGTGGTGTGGCAAGGGAAAGCCTGCGATTATAACCCGACCGCTTGCGCTTGTACACTCAGCACACCCGCTACCGCATCGTCCACACCCCATTTTGTCCGGCCATGGAAGGTGCGGCCCTTGCAAAAACGGCGGTTGGGCCGACATGCCCTACAACCACTTGCGCCAACACGGGGCCGTCACAACGACAAATCCCTGGCGCGGACCTTGATATTCCCCGGCAAGCCCCCAGATGCCGCGCGTACTGCTTTTTTACCTCTTCAAATCCTGACATGTCAGACCACAGCCAAACCAACCCCGCCCCAAGCGCCCCCGCCCCCGAAGAAGTCGAAGCCGCCATGGCCGCCCACGCCTCCGATGAGCTGGCACGCCTGCAGGGCGAGCTGGCCGAGCTGAAGGCCAAAAGTGCCGATCTGGCGGACCAGTTCCTGCGCGCCAAGGCCGAGGCGGAGAACGCCCGCCGCCGCGCTGAAGAGGAAGTGTCCAAGGCCCGCAAGTTCGGCATCGAGAGTTTTGCCGAGAGCCTGCTGCCCGTGGCTGACAGCCTGGACGCGGCCCTGGCCATCAAGGAGGCCACGCCCCAGCAGCTGCGCGAAGGCGCCGACGCCACCTTGCGCCAGTTGACGTCTGCGCTGGAGCGCAACAAGGTGGTGGCCATCAACCCCGCCGCAGGCGCCAAGTTCGACCCCCACCAGCACCAGGCCATCAGCGTGGTGCCCGCGGAGCAAGAAGCCAACACGGTGGTGGCTGTGCTGCAAAAGGGCTACGTGATCGCGGAGCGCGTGTTGCGCCCGGCCTTGGTCACCGTGACTGCGCCCAAGTAAGCCTCAAAAAAATCGACCTGGAAGACTTGAAGCAAACCAAGTTATCCACAAGTTACTAGCCATCCAAACCATTCAAGCATTCGGAGAAAAATCATGGGAAGAATCATCGGCATTGACCTGGGCACCACCAACAGCTGCGTTTCCATCATGGAGGGCAACACGACCCGCGTGATTGAAAACAGCGAAGGTGCACGCACAACGCC
This sequence comes from Acidovorax sp. 22279, assembly GCF_052045435.1. NCBI lineage: Bacteria > Pseudomonadati > Pseudomonadota > Betaproteobacteria > Burkholderiales > Comamonadaceae > Acidovorax > Acidovorax sp. 22279. The sequence continues at coordinate 251,493 of NZ_JBQEOV010000003.1, read as the reverse complement.
CTCCATCGTGGCCTACCAGGAAGACGGCGAGATCCTCGTCGGCGCCTCGGCCAAGCGCCAGGCCGTGACCAACCCCAAGAACACGCTGTACGCCGTCAAGCGCCTGATCGGCCGCAAGTTCACCGAAAAAGAAGTGCAAAAGGACATCGACCTGATGCCCTACAAGATCGTGGCTGCCGACAACGGCGACGCCTGGATCGAAGTGCGCGGCAACAAGCTGTCGGCCCAGCAGGTGTCCGCAGACATCCTGCGCAAGATGAAGAAGACGGCTGAAGACTACCTGGGCGAGCCCGTGACGGAAGCCGTCATCACCGTGCCCGCTTACTTCAACGACGCCCAGCGCCAAGCCACCAAGGACGCTGGCCGCATCGCTGGCCTTGATGTCAAGCGCATCATCAACGAGCCCACCGCTGCAGCCTTGGCCTTTGGCCTCGACAAGCAGGAAAAGGGCGACCGCAAGATTGCCGTGTATGACCTGGGTGGCGGCACGTTCGACGTGTCCATCATCGAAATCGCCGACGTGGATGGCGAAAAGCAGTTCGAAGTGCTGTCGACCAATGGTGACACCTTCCTGGGCGGCGAGGACTTCGACCAACGCATCATCGACTTCATCATCGGCGAGTTCAAGAAGGAACAAGGCGTGGACCTGTCCAAGGACGTCCTGGCCCTGCAACGCCTGAAGGAAGCCGCCGAAAAGGCCAAGATCGAGTTGTCGAATTCGGCAGCAACCGACATCAACCTGCCCTACATCACGGCCGACGCCTCGGGTCCCAAGCACCTGAACATCAAGCTGACCCGCTCCAAGCTGGAACAACTGGTGGAAGAGCTGATCGAGCGCACCATCGCTCCTTGCCGCATGGCGATCAAGGACGCGGGCGTGTCGGTGTCCGACATCCATGACGTGATTCTGGTCGGCGGCATGACCCGCATGCCCAAGGTGCAGGAGAAGGTCAAGGAATTCTTCGGCAAGGACCCCCGCAAGGATGTGAACCCTGACGAAGCCGTGGCCGTGGGCGCCGCCATCCAGGGCCAAGTGCTGTCGGGCGACCGCAAGGACGTGCTGCTGCTGGACGTGACCCCCCTGTCGCTGGGTATCGAAACCCTGGGCGGTGTGATGACCAAGATGATCACCAAGAACACGACCATCCCGACGAAGTTCGCTCAGACCTTCTCGACGGCCGATGACAACCAGCCTGCCGTGACCATCAAGGTCTATCAGGGCGAGCGCGAAATGGCCACCGGCAACAAGCTGCTGGGCGAGTTCAACCTCGAAGGCATTCCACCCGCAGCCCGTGGTGTTCCGCAGATCGAAGTGTCGTTCGACATTGACGCCAACGGCATCTTGCACGTGGGCGCCAAGGACAAGGGCACCGGCAAGGAAAACAAGATCACCATCAAGGCCAACTCGGGCCTGTCGGAAGAAGAAATCCAGAAGATGGTGAAGGACGCCGAGCTGAACGCTGCGGACGACAAGAAGAAGCTGGAACTGGTGCAGGCCCGCAACCAGGGTGAAGCCGCTGTGCACAGCGTCAACAAGAGCCTGGCCGAACACGGCGACAAGCTCGACGCAGGTGAAAAGGACGCGATCGCTGCAGCCGTGAAGGCCCTCGAAGAAGCCCTCAAGGGTGAAGACAAGGCCGCGATTGACGAAAAGACGACCGCGCTGATGGCCGCCAGCCAGAAGCTGGGCGAGAAGATGTACGCCGAATCGCAGGCAGCGCAAGCCGCCCAGGCGGCCGGTGGTGCAGACGCCGCAGGCGCATCGGCCGGTGCAGCCAACAAGCCCGCAGACGACGACAACGTCGTTGATGCCGAGGTGAAGGAAGTCAAGAAGGGCTGAACGAGCCCCCGTTGACCCGAGCCGCCGCGCAATGCTCGTCAGGGGCTGCGCGGCGTTCCTGTTCCAACCGGGTTCTGAATCACTATGTCCAAACGAGACTTTTACGAAATCCTGGGCGTTCCGAAGAACGCCTCGGACGAAGAAATCAAAAAGGCCTATCGCAAGCTGGCGATGAAGCACCATCCTGACCGCAATCAGGGGGACGCAGCCAAGCCTGCCGAGGAGAAGTTCAAGGAGGCCAAAGAGGCCTACGAGATGCTCTCGGACCCCCAAAAGCGTGCGGCCTATGACCAGTATGGCCATGCGGGGGTAGACCCCAACATGCGCGGCCCTGGTGGCGCGGGAGCGGAAGGATTTGGCGGTTTTGCGGAAGCCTTCGGCGACATCTTTGGCGACATGTTCGGCCAACAAGGCGGGCGCGGGCGCGGCGCCGGTGGACGCCAGGTCTACCGTGGCAGTGACCTCAGCTATGCCATGGAGATCACGCTCGAAGAAGCAGCTCGCGGCAAAGACGCGCAGATTCGTATCCCATCCTGGGACACCTGCGACACCTGCCATGGCAGCGGCGCCAAACCCGGCACCAGCGCCAAGACCTGCGGCACCTGCCAAGGCGCGGGCACCGTGCAAATGCGCCAGGGCTTCTTCAGCGTGCAACAGACCTGCCCCCACTGCCGTGGCACGGGCAAGATCATTCCTGAGCCTTGCACCACCTGCCATGGCCAGGGCAAGCTCAAGAAGCAGAAGACGCTGGAAGTGAAGATTCCTGCCGGCATCGACGATGGCATGCGCATCCGTTCCACCGGCAACGGCGAGCCGGGTACCAACGGCGGCCCACCAGGCGACCTGTACATCGAGATCCGCCTGAAGAAACACGACATCTTCGAGCGCGACGGCGACGACCTGCACTGCCAGGTACCGGTGAGCTTCATCACAGCGGCGCTGGGTGGAGAGATCGAGGTGCCCACCCTGCAGGGCAAGGCGGCCATCGACATCCCCGAAGGCACCCAGGCCGGCAAGCAGTTCCGCCTGCGCGGCAAGGGCATCAAGGGTGTGCGCGCCAGCTACCCAGGTGACCTGTACTGCCACATTGCGGTCGAGACACCCGTCAAGCTCACCGAACACCAGCGCAAGCTGCTGCGCGAGCTGGAAGACTCCCTCAAGAAGGGCGGCGCACGCCATTCGCCCAGCGGCGAGAGCTGGACGGACCGGCTGAAGAACTTCTTCAGCTGACCACGCGCGGGTTTCCCGCCAAAAACCGCCTGCAGCCCCAAGGCCGCAGGCGGTTTTTTCTTGATGCAAGGCAAGAAACCCCCTGGCAACGTCCGCAGGCGCAATCCGACCAGTAGGATGGTCATCATCGATGATCACCCGGGAGTCTGGGCACATGAACGTCAACATCACCTTCCTGGGGGGCTCCGGCACCGTCACCGGCTCCAAGTACCTGGTGCGTTACAACGGCAAGAGCCTGCTGGTCGATTGCGGCCTGTTCCAGGGCTACAAGCAGTTGCGCCTGCGCAATTGGCAGCCCCTGCCCATCACGCCGCACCAGATCGACGCCGTGGTGCTGACCCATGCCCACCTGGACCACAGCGGTTACCTGCCGCTGCTGGCGCGCGACGGCTACGCCCACGCCATCCACTGCACCCCGGGCACACGTGACCTGTGCACCATCCTGCTGCCCGACAGCGGGCACCTGCAAGAAGAGGACGCGGCCTTCCTCAACCGCCACCAACTCAGCAGCCACAGCCCCGCCCTGCCCCTGTATACCCGGCTCGACGCGCTGCACTGCCTCAAGCAATTCCAGATCCATGCCTTCCACAAGGCGTTCGAGCCCCTGCCCGGCTGGCGCGTGACGTTTTCGCCCGCAGGCCACATATTGGGTGCGGCCTGCGTGCTGCTGGAGGTCGGAGGCAGGCGAATCCTGTTCTCTGGCGACCTGGGCCGGCCAGACGACTTGCTGATGAATCCACCGGACGCCCCGGCCCAGGCGGACACCGTGCTCATCGAATCCACCTATGGCGACCGCGAGCACCCGCCCGAAGGTCTGCTCGACGAACTGGGCCCCGCACTGCAGCGCCTGGCCGCACGCGGGGGCATCGCCGTGGTGCCCGTCTTCGCCGTGGGCCGCGCACAGGCCGTGCTGCACGCCATCGGGCTGCTGAAGGCGCAGGGCGTGGTGCCTGCATCGCTCAAGGTATTCCTCGACAGCCCCATGGCCGTGAGCACCACCGGGCTGTTCCAGCACCATATGCAGGAACACCGCCTGAGCGGCCGCGAGGTGCAGGCGCTAGAGCATGGCGCCACCATGGTCCAGACCCCCGAGCAATCCAAAGGACTGGCCAAACTGCATGGTCCCATGGTCATCCTGTCGGCCAGTGGCATGGCTACCGGAGGACGCGTGCTGCACCACCTGGCGCTGCACGCTGGCGATCACCGCAACATGATCATTCTGACCGGGCACCAGGCGCCGGGCACACGCGGCGCGCGGCTGGCTGAGGGCGAACGGACCATCCGCATTCACGGCCAGGACGTTGCCGTGCGCGCCGAAGTGGTCAAGTTGTCTTCCGCATCGGCCCACGCCGACGGCAACCAGCTCATCGCCTGGCTGCGCAGCATGGGGCACGCGCCCGACCAGGTGTATGTGGTGCATGGCGAAATGGGCGCCGCAGACCTGCTGCGCCAGCGCATAGAACACGAATTGCGCTGGCGGGCCTCAGTGCCAGAGCACGGCAGCACCTGCGCGGCCTGAGCCCGGTCTCTTTCTGCACTCCAGGAGAGCCGCTCTCGCGCAGAAGGGCATCGCAGCCATCGCGTATCGCGATGACAAATCACCAACAATGGGGAGAAAATATGAAACCTTCTCTTTTTGAGAAGTCAAAACCCCATGAAAAGCTCCGAGCGCAGTTTTGCGCGCCGTATTGACCTCACCTCGCTGCAATTGTTTGTGGCGGTGTGCGAGCTGGGCAGCATCGGCCGCGCCGCCGAGCGCGAATTCATTGCAGCATCGGCGGTCAGCAAGCGCCTGTCGGACCTGGAAACGGCTGTAGACACCGCCCTGCTCTACCGCCACAGCCGGGGTGTGACGCTCACGCCCGCTGGGGAGAGCCTGCTGCATCATGCGCGCACCGTGCTGTTTGGCCTGGAGCGCATGCAGGGCGAACTGAGTGAATACGCCGACGGCGTTCGCGGCCATGTCCGCATGCACGCCAACATATCGGCCATCTTCCAGTTTCTGCCCGAAGACCTGGGCGCCTTTGCGCGCGAGCACAGCCAGATCAAGATCGACCTGCAGGAGCACCTCTCCAGCGATGTGCTGCACGCCGTGCAAGAGGGAGCCGCCGACCTGGGCATCTGCAACATCGGCATGGCGAACGGCGGCGGAGCCCTAGAGCTGCAGAGCCGCCCCTACCGCGCCGACAATTTGGTGCTGGTTGTGCCCCGAGCGCATGATTTATCTGCGCTGGATGCTATCAATTTTGAAGAAGTCCTGGACTGGGACATTGTGGGCCTGCACGCCAACAGCAGCATCAGCCTGGCCATGCGCGCAGCCGCTGCCGCCGCCGGGCGCCCCCTGCGCCAGCGCATCCAGGTGACGGGGCTGGACGCCATGTGCCGCATGATCGACAACGGCCTGGGCGTGGGCCTGCTGCCCGACCGGGCATTTGCGCTGATGCGCGGCGTGGGCAACCTGCAAGCCATCCCGCTGACCGATGCCTGGGCCCACCGCGAACTGCGGGTGGTAGCCCGCGACTTTGACGCCCTGCCCGTCACGGCGCGTTTGCTGGTGGAACACCTCTCACCCCGGGCAGAACCCACCCCGGCGCACCCGGCCCCCGACACTAAAATCCAATCACCCACCTGAAAGCAGAAAGAAAGCCACGCCATGGGACGCACCCTGTACGACAAGATCTGGGACGAGCATGTCGTCCACACCGAAGAGGACGGCACCTCCATCCTCTACATCGACCGCCATCTGGTGCATGAAGTTACCAGCCCTCAGGCATTCGAAGGTCTGCGCGAAGCGGGCCGCAAGGTCTGGCGCATGAGCTCCATCGTGGCCACGGCCGACCACAACACGCCCACCACGGGCTGGGAAAACGGCTACGACGGCATCACCGATCCGATCAGCAAAGAACAGATCACCACGCTGAACGACAACATCGCGCAGATCACCCCCGCCGCGTTCTTCCCGTTCATGCACAAGCGCCAGGGCATCGTGCACGTCATTGGCCCCGAAAACGGTGCCACCCTGCCCGGCATGACCGTGGTCTGCGGCGACAGCCACACCAGCACCCATGGCGCGTTTGGCGCACTGGCCCACGGCATCGGCACCTCTGAGGTCGAGCACGTGATGGCCACGCAGACCCTGCTGGCCAAAAAGGCCAAGAACATGCTGGTGCAGGTCGATGGCACGCTGGCCAAAGGCGTGACCCCCAAGGACGTGGTGCTGGCCATCATCGGCAAGATCGGCACGGCTGGCGGCACGGGCTACACCATTGAATTTGCAGGTTCTGTCTTCCGCGCGATGAGCATGGAAGGCCGCATGACCGTGTGCAATATGGCCATCGAAGGTGGTGCTCGCGCGGGTCTGGTGGCGGTGGACGACAAAACCATTGAATACGTCAAGGGCCGCCCCCTGTCGCCCACGGGCGTGGAATGGGACCAGGCCGTTGCGTACTGGAGGACGCTGCACTCCGACGCCGACGCAAAGTTCGACACCGTGGTCAAGCTTGATGCGGCCGACATCGTGCCGCAGGTCACCTGGGGCACCAGCCCCGAGATGGTGCTGGGCGTGGACGCTCGCGTGCCCGACCCGGACAAAGAAAAGGACGTCAACAAGCGTGGTGCCATCGAGCGCGCGCTGACGTACATGGGCCTGCAGCCCGGCAAGCCGATCAATGACATCACGATCGACAAGGTGTTCATCGGCAGCTGCACCAACAGCCGCATCGAAGACATGCGCGAAGCCGCCGCTGTGGTGAAGAACCTGGGTCGCAAGGTGGCCAGCAATGTGAAGCTGGCCATGGTGGTGCCCGGCTCGGGGCTGGTCAAGGAGCAGGCCGAGCGCGAGGGCCTGGACAAGATTTTTGTGGCCGCAGGCTTTGAGTGGCGCGAGCCCGGTTGCAGCATGTGCCTGGCCATGAACGCCGACCGGCTGGAGCCTGGCGAGCGCTGCGCCTCCACCAGCAACCGCAACTTTGAAGGCCGCCAGGGCGCTGGTGGCCGCACGCACCTGGTGAGCCCGGCCATGGCCGCAGCCGCTGCCGTGCATGGCCACTTTGTGGACATCCGCCAGTTCACCTGAGCTGATCATTCATCCCATCATCCGCCCGTTGTCCTCTCTACTGCCCCAACCGCCTGAAGGAGCCTTGTCATGAAAAAGACCGCCACCCTCATCGCCCTGTCCCTGGCCTTTGTGCTGGCTGGCTGCAACACCGTCAAGGGTGTGGGCCAGGACATTGGCAAAGCCGGCAGCGCCATCGAGCGGGCCGCCAAGTAACTGATACCGCCATGCAAAAATTCACCTTGCTCAAGGGCCTTGTGGCCCCCATGGATCGCGAGAACGTCGATACCGACGCCATCATCCCCAAGCAGTTCCTCAAGTCGATCAAGAAGACCGGCTTTGGCGTGAACCTGTTTGACGAATGGCGTTACCTGGACCACGGCGAGCCCGGCCAGGACCCCGCCAGTCGCAAGCCCAATCCCGACTTCGTGCTGAACCAGCCGCGTTACCAAGGCGCCAGCATCCTGATCGCACGCAAGAATTTCGGGTGTGGTTCCAGCCGCGAGCACGCGCCGTGGGCCTTGGATCAGTTCGGCTTCCGCGCCATCATCGCGCCCAGCTTTGCGGACATCTTCTTCAACAACTGCTTCAAGAACGGCCTGCTGCCCATCGTGCTGCCCGAGGCCACGGTGGCCCAGCTGTTCGATGAAGTGCTGGCCTTCCCCGGCTACCAGCTCACCATCGACCTGGCGCGCCAGGTCATCGTGCGCCCCCAGGGCGAAGAGATCCCGTTCGACGTGCTGGCCTTCCGCAAGTACTGCCTGCTCAACGGTTTTGACGACATCGGCCTGACCCTGCGCCAGTCGGACAAGATCAAGGCCTTTGAAGCCCAGCGTCTTGCCACCAAGCCCTGGCTGGCACACACCATGGTGTCGTAACTCAAAAATTCAGCCCAATCGGCCGCAAGTGCTACATCCATATGCGCTAGCAGCTATCAAAAACAAAGCAAAATCAATGAAAATCGCAGTTCTGCCGGGTGACGGCATCGGTACCGAAATCGTCGCCGAGGCCGTCAAGGTCCTCAACGCACTCGATCTGAAGTTCGAGATGGAATCGGCCCTGGTCGGCGGCGCCGCCTACGAGGCCCACGGCCACCCGCTGCCCGAATCCACCCTCAAGCTCGCCAAGGAAGCCGACGCCATCCTGTTCGGCGCCGTGGGCGACTGGAAATACGACAAGCTCGACCGGCCCCTGCGCCCCGAGCAGGCCATCCTGGGCCTGCGCAAGAACCTGGGCCTGTTCGCCAATTTCCGCCCCGCCATCTGCTACGAGCAACTGGTGGGTGCATCGAGCCTCAAGCCCGAGCTGATTGCCGGCCTCGATATCCTCATCATCCGCGAGCTGACGGGCGACATCTACTTCGGCCAGCCCCGCGGCCGTCGCACGGCAGTGGACGGCCACTTTCCCGGTGCCGAAGAAGCCTTCGACACCATGCGTTATAGCCGCCCCGAGATCGAGCGCATCGCCCACGTCGCCTTCCAGGCCGCCCGCAAGCGCAACAAGAAGGTCACCAGCGTGGACAAGGCCAACGTGCTGGAAACCTTCCAGTTCTGGAAGGACGTCATGACCGAGGTGGGCCAGCAGTACCCCGACGTGGAACTCCAGCACATGTACGTGGACAACGCGGCCATGCAACTGGTCAAGGCCCCCAAGGCGTTTGACGTGGTGGTGACCGGCAACATGTTCGGCGACATCCTGTCGGACGAAGCCTCCATGCTGACTGGCTCCATCGGCATGCTGCCCTCGGCCAGCCTGAACAGCAGCAACCAGGGCTTGTACGAGCCCAGCCACGGCAGCGCCCCCGACATCGCCGGCAAGGGCGTGGCCAACCCGCTGGCCACCATCCTCTCGGCAGCGATGATGCTGCGCTTCAGCCTGAACCAGGAAGCCGCCGCCCAGCGCATCGAAGCCGCCGTGCAGAAGGTGCTGGCCCAGGGCCTGCGCACGCCCGACATCTACAGCGAAGGCACCACCAAGGTCGGCACGGCGCAGATGGGCGACGCGGTGGTGAAGGCGCTGCAGGCGTAAATCACCCCAGCCGTCCGAGCTGCCCACAGCGGCGGCGCGCGGCATCCGCAAAAGGCGATCCTCTGTGATCGCCTTTTTTATGGGCGCGGACCGACTCGCACACCCATCCAGCCCGCCAGGGGCGCCGTCGCCGAGCGGACCATGGCGTTCCCGCAACGCTGCAAGCCCCGTGCAAGCCGCGATCCATTACAATCATGCCCATGTTTGCCGCCCGCCCGTTCGACCTGAACACCGCAACTGCCGCCCTGGCAGGCGTGGCTGTGCGCGCAATCACCACCAAAACCACGACCATTATTAAGGGCTGATCCAGCTCCGGTACCGTCGTGCGCCCTCTCCCGGCCAGACGAGCCGGGGCAAACAGTCTGGTCTGGCACTGTTTCTTAATCTGAAAGGGGCGTTGAAATGAGCAAGTTGGTAGGTTTGGTCGGCTGGCGCGGCATGGTCGGCTCGGTGTTGATGGACCGCATGGTCGAGGAAAAAGACTTCGACCTAATTGAGCCATTGTTCTTCTCCACATCCAATGCCGGCGGCAAGGCCCCTGCGCAGGCCAAGAACGAAACCACACTGCAAGACGCCTTCAACATCGACGCCCTCAAGCGCTGCGACATCATCATCACAGCCCAAGGCGGCGACTACACCACCGAAGTCTTCCCCAAGCTGCGCGCCGCAGGCTGGAACGGCCATTGGATCGATGCTGCTTCGACCCTGCGCATGGAAAAAGACGCGGTCATCATCCTGGACCCCGTCAACATGCCCGTCATCAAGGACGCGCTGGCCAACGGCGGCAAGAACTGGGTGGGCGGCAACTGCACCGTGAGCTGCATGCTGATGGGCGTGGGCGCACTGTACAAGGCGGGGCTGGTCGAGTGGATGAGCACCCAGACTTACCAGGCAGCCTCGGGCGGCGGCGCGCAGCACATGCGCGAATTGCTCACCCAATACGGCACGCTGAATGCCGAAGTGAAGGCCCTGCTTGACGACCCCAAGAGCGCCATCCTGGAAATCGACCGCAAGGTCATCGCCAAGCAGCGCGCACTGACCGGCGCCGAAACCGCCAACTTTGGCGTGCCCCTGGGCGGCTCGCTGATCCCCTGGATCGACAAGGACCTGGGCAATGGCCAATCCAAAGAAGAGTGGAAGGGCATGGCCGAGACCAACAAGATCCTCGGGTTGGGCGAGGGCTTCAGCTCTGCGGCCATTCCCGTAGACGGCTTCTGCGTGCGTGTGGGCGCCATGCGCTGCCACAGCCAGGCCCTGACCTTCAAGCTCAAGAAGGACGTGCCCGTGGCCGACCTCGAAGCCATGATCGCCGCCGACAACGAGTGGGTGAAGGTGGTACCCAACACCCGCGAAGCCACCATCAAGGACCTGACACCCGTCGCCGTGACGGGCACCATGACCATCCCCGTGGGCCGCATCCGCAAGCTGGCCATGGGCCCCGAGTATGTCGGCGCCTTCACCATCGGCGACCAGCTCCTCTGGGGCGCCGCCGAGCCACTGCGTCGCATGCTGCGCATCTTGCTCAACGCCTGATCGTCTCACCTCATAAAGCGCGCGCAAGCCCCCTTGCGCGCGCTTTTTTACGCCTGAGACATCGACACACTCGGTTACGCGGCGTTGGCAATTGGCAACATCTGCACGCCCCAATTTGGGGCGCCGGGACCCCACTCAAAGCTTCGGAGCCACCTCAGCTTGTCAGTGCAAAACATTGATGCTATGGTGCTTTTTACATATTTTCACGCGCCGGGGCGGGGATCAGACCATGAGAACAAAAGCACCGCTCGTCCGAGCCGCAAAAAATCCTAATCAGTTGTTGGCAAACATGCATCGTTGGAAATTTTCTGTCCTGGCGGCCGCGGCCGTGGCTTGCGCTGGTTTCTACACCAGCGACGCGTCTGCGCTGGCACTGGGCCGCATCACCGTGCAGTCTGCCCTGGGCGAGCCGCTGCGCGCTGAAATCGACCTGCCACAGATCACTCCTGCCGAAGCGGACTCGCTGCGTGCCACGACGGCCACGCCTGAGGTCTTCCGTGCCCAGGGCATGGAATACACGCAGACCATGAACAACCTGCAGATTCAACTGCAGCGCCGCGCCGACGGCACCGCCGTGTTGCGCCTGTCAAGCGACCGGCCTGTGAACGAACCCTTCCTGGACTTGGTGCTGGATGCCAACTGGGGCTCAGGCCGCATCGTTCGCAGCTACACCATGCTGTTTGACCCGCCAAGCATGCGCCGCGCAGCGCCTGCCGTCACAGCAGCGCCCCAAATTTCTGCACCGGTGGCGCCCCAGGTCCCTGCGACGCGCCCCGCAGCCACAGCCCGTGCCAGCGAGGCAACTGCCGCTGCACCCGCACCCCGTGCGGCAGCCCCACGCCCCGCCCCCGCAGATGGAGTGACGGTACAGGCCGGCGATACCGCCGGCCGCATCGCGAACGCGTACAAGCCTGCAGGCGTTTCGCTCGACCAGATGCTGGTCGCCATGATGCGTACCAACCCGGACGCATTCATCCAGGGCAACGTCAACCGCCTGAGGGCAGGTGCTGTGCTGCAAATGCCCGACCAGGCCGCAGCGCAATCCACTTCAGCCCCCGAAGCACGTCAGATTCTGGCCGCACAGGCCCGTGACTTCAACGACTTCCGCCGCAAACTCGCGGGTGCGGCCCCTTCGACCGAAGTGGCAGCTGCCCAGCGCTCCGCCTCTGGCACCGTACAGACGCGCGTAGAAGACAAAAAACCCGCGACTGCAGCGCCCGACAAGCTCACCCTGTCCAAGGGGGCCGTCAAAGGCCAGAAGGCAGCCGAAGAGCAAGTCGCCAAGGACAAACAGGCCAGCGAAGCCGCCACGCGGATGGCAGAGTTGTCCAAGAACATCACCGACCTCAACAAGCTGAGCGCAGCCTCTGCAGCCGCCGGAAGCAGCCCTGCGCCCGCCGCAGCGGGTGCAGCCAGCGCACCTGCGGGGGTGGCCGTGCAGGCCCCAGCCGTCCCGGCAACACCGACCGCGCCGCCGGCGCCCGAAGCCCCGGCATCCGCCCCCGCTGCGGCCGCCAGCACCCCGCCAGACACCGCAGTGGCAGCAGAAGCGGCTGCCTCGGCACCCGCCACGGAGGCCTCTGCACCCGCACCGGCCCCCAAACCAGCGCCCACACCCAAACCTGCTCCGGCCCCGGTCGAGGAGCCCGGTTTCCTGTCCACCCTTATGGACGACCCACTGTTGCCTATTGGCGGCGGCATCCTGGTGGCGGGTCTGCTCGGATTTGGCGCTTACCGCCTGGTCCAGCGCCGTCGACAGAACGGTGGGGTGGACAGCTCCTTCCTGGAAAGTCGCATTCAACCCGACTCGTTTTTTGGTGCCAGCGGCGGCCAGCGTGTAGACACGGCCAACAGCGACATGACCACCGGCTCGTCCATGGCCTATTCACCCAGCCAACTGGACGCCGGCGGTGACGTGGACCCCGTGGCCGAAGCCGACGTTTATCTGGCCTACGGCCGCGATCTCCAGGCCGAAGAAATCCTGAAAGAAGCCGTGCGCCACAACCCGGGCCGCGTCTCAGTGCACGTCAAGCTGGGTGAAATCTACGCCAAGCGCCAGGACCGCAGAGCCCTCGAGGCCGTCGCTGGCGAAGTGTTCAAGCTGACCCAGGGCGAAGGGCCTGACTGGAACCGCATTGCCGAACTCGGGCGTGACCTGGAGCCCGAAAACCGCCTGTACCAACCTGGCGGCCGCCCCGGAATGGCCGAGGATGAGTCGCCTTCCGTGCCACCGGGCGGGTTCCCCAGCACCTTCACTGGTGCAGGCAGCCCTGCCGCAGCCCTGCCACCAGACTTGGACCTCGACCTGGATCTGGACCTGCCCGATGACGCGCTGACGGACGCCCCCCCTGCTGCAGCCGGTGGTTTTGCTGCGGCCGCTGCGGCCGCTGCGGCCAACAACCGCAGTGAAGCCGGCGAACCGCAGACGCTGCGCCCCGAGTTGGATCTGCCCAGCATCCCCGACGAGCCCACCGCCGCGTGGAGCAGTCAGGAAACCGCTCCGAGTCCCATGATGGCGCCGCCTCCAGTGGCCAATCTGGACTTCCCCAGCAGCGACGACCTGACCATGGCGCCGTCCGGCCCCATGCCTCTCCATGGCGAGCCCCAAGACTCCGGCCCTATGGAGTTTGATCTGGGCGACCTGTCGCTGGACTTGAACGCCCCCTCCAAGCCCATGGCAGCTCCCGTCGCCAAGGCCCCGGCGGCTCCCGCACCGGAATTCACAGACGATGGATCGGCCGCAGCGCAGGACGACCCGCTGGCCACCAAGCTTGCGCTGGCCGAAGAGTTCAACGCCATCGGGGACACTGACGGCGCTCGTACGCTGATTGAAGAGGTGGTGGCAGAGTCCAGCGGCGCCCTCAAGACCCGCGCCCAGCGCATGCTGGCCGAACTGGGCTGATGCCGCTCGGCCCCTCCGCTGATTTAACCCCCTGCACGTCCCCAGGCCGCCCCGTGACCCGGGTGGCGCTGGGGGTCAGCTATAACGGCCAGGCCTACAGTGGCTGGCAGAGCCAGCTTTCTGGCAATACCGTGCAGGACAAACTCGAAGCGGCCCTGGGCCGCTTTGCTACGCATCCGGTCAGCACCCTTTGCGCAGGCCGTACCGATGCGGGTGTGCACGGCCTGATGCAGGTGGTGCACTTTGACACCCCGCTGGACCGGCCCGCCGCGTCCTGGGTCCGGGGTACCAACACCTTCCTGCCCTCCGACATCGCGGTGCAATGGGCTCAGGCCGTCCCAGACCACTTTCACGCGCGTGCAAGCGCTGTGGCCCGGCGCTATGCCTACGTGCTTCTGCAGTCGCCAGTGCGGCCCAGCGTGGATGCCGGGCGGGTGGGCTGGGTGTTTCACCCGTTAGACCATGACGCCATGCGGCAGGCGGCCGACTACCTGATCGGCGAGCATGATTTCACCTCGTTTCGCGCGTCCGCCTGCCAGGCCAAGACCCCGGTCAAGACCTTGCAACGCATCGACATCGTGCGACGGGGGGCGGACACACCGCACCCCGAACTGGGCTGGAGCCCCTGTTACTGGCGTTTTGAATTCGAAGCCAACGCCTTCTTGCACCACATGATCCGCAACATCATGGGCTGCCTGATCACCATCGGCCAGGGCACGCAGCCTCCCGAATGGATGGCCGAGGTGCTGGCAGCCCAGTCCCGCAAGGTGGCTGCGCCGACATTCTCACCAGACGGGTTGTACTTTCAAGGGCCCGTCTACGACGCCGCCTGGGGGCTACCCCAGCGCACGGCTGCGTATGATTGGCTTCCATGAACCAGGCCACCACACCGACCACAACGGCTCCCGCCGTCAGTCAACGCCTCCACGCCCCTTTCCAGGCGTCTGCCAACGTACGCACCCGCATCAAGATCTGCGGGCTGACCCGCGAGGAAGACGTGGATGCAGCTGTGGCTGCGGGCGCCGATGCGGTGGGTTTTGTGCTCTACGCCCCCAGCCCACGGTCGGTCACCCCCCCACGGGCCGCGCAGTTGGCACGGCGCCTGCCGCCGTTTGTCACGCCCGTGCTGCTGTTCGTGAACGAATCCACTCCTAATGTGATAGCAGCCAGTGCAATGATTGCTGGCGCTACAGTGCAATTCCATGGTGATGAGACGCCACAGGACTGCATGGCGGCCACCCACCAGGGGGCACGCCCCTACCTGCGCGCAGCCCGAATTCCCCTCGGTGATGGAGCGGCGCAGTTTGACCTCGTAAAATACGCCCACGATTACTCTCACGCCCAAGCCATCCTGCTCGACGCCCATGTCGAGGGGTTTGGCGGCAGCGGCAAGGCATTCAATTGGTCACTCCTTCCACCAAGCGTCAGCTCTCACCTCGTTTTGTCTGGTGGACTCACGCCTGCAAACGTGACCGATGGCATTTTGCAAGTCCGCCCGCGGGGTCTCTCGCTGGCGGTTGATGTCAGTTCCGGCGTCGAAGCCGATGGTCCTGATGGCAAACCCGTCAAGGGCATCAAGGACGCCGTGAAGATCCAACGCTTCGTTGCCGCCGTGCGTGCGGCCGATGCACAACTTGCAAAGAACCCCCATGAATTCCTATCAGCAACCTGATGCTTCCGGCCATTTCGGCCCGTATGGTGGCAGCTTCGTCAGCGAAACCCTGACCCACGCCATCCAGGAACTGCGCGAGGCTTACGCGCGCTACCAGAACGACCCTGAATTTCTGGCTGAATTCCATTACGAACTCAAGCACTTCGTCGGTCGCCCCTCCCCCATCTACCATGCAGCGCGCACCAGCCGCGAGATGGGTGGCGCACAGATCTACCTCAAGCGCGAAGACCTGAACCACACAGGCGCGCACAAGATCAACAACGTGATCGGCCAAGCCATGCTGGCCAAGCGCATGGGCAAGCCCCGCGTGATTGCCGAGACGGGTGCAGGCCAGCACGGCGTGGCCACTGCCACCATCTGCGCGCGCTACGGGCTCGAATGCGTTGTTTACATGGGTGCCGAAGACGTGAAGCGCCAAAGCCCCAACGTGTACCGCATGAAACTGCTGGGCGCTACGGTGGTGCCCGTGGAGTCTGGCAGCAAGACCTTGAAGGACGCCCTGAACGACGCCATGCGCGACTGGGTGGCGAACGTGGACAACACCTTCTACATCATCGGCACGGTGGCGGGCCCGCACCCCTACCCCATGATGGTGCGCGACTTCCAGAGCGTGATCGGCAAGGAATGCATTGAGCAAATGCCCAGCATGCTGGCCGAGCAAAAGGTGCTGGGCGACCAACCCGATGCGGTTATCGCGTGCGTGGGTGGTGGCAGCAATGCCATGGGCATCTTTCACCCTTACATCCCTTTCGAGAAAACGCGCCTCATCGGCGTGGAGGCTGCGGGCGAAGGCCTGGAGTCGGGCAAACACTCGGCATCGTTGCAAAAGGGCAGCGCGGGTGTACTGCACGGCAACCGCACCTTCATCCTGCAGGATGACAACGGCCAGATCACCGAAACCCATAGCATCAGCGCAGGCCTGGACTACCCCGGCGTGGGCCCGGAGCACGCCTGGTTGCAGGAAATCGGCCGCGCCGAATACGTCGGCATCACCGACCAGGAAGCGCTGGACGCCTTCCACTACCTGTGCCGCACCGAGGGCATCATCCCCGCACTCGAATCCAGTCACGCCGTGGCCTACGCCATGAAGCTGGCCAAAACCATGCGCCCAGACCAGTCGATCCTAGTCAACCTCTCGGGCCGGGGCGACAAGGACATTGGTACTGTGGCCGATCTCAGTGGCGCCGACTTTTACTGCCGACCCAGCTGCCAGGGGCAGTCCGTCAAGGGCGGCGAGCAACCCATCAAGTTGGTGAAATAAATGAGCCGTATCGCATCCACCTTTTCTGCCCTGCAAGCCCAGGGCCGCAAGGCGCTGATTCCTTATGTGACCGCCGGTTTCCCGTTCGCCGACATCACCCCCGCGCTCATGCACGGCATGGTCGAGGCCGGTGCCGACGTGATCGAGCTGGGCGTGCCCTTTTCCGACCCCATGGCCGATGGCCCGGTGATCCAGAAGGCGGGTGAAAAAGCCCTCAGCCTGGGCATTGGCATGGTGCAGGTGCTCGACCATGTGCGTGAGTTCCGCAAGCGCAACAGCACCACGCCAGTGGTGTTGATGGGCTATGCCAACCCTGTGGAACGCTACGACCAGAAGCACGGCGAAGGTGCGTTTGTGCGCGACTCTGCCGCTGCGGGCGTGGACGGCGTGCTCATCGTGGACTACCCACCCGAAGAATGCGAAGCCTTTGCCGCCAGCCTGCGCGCGCACAGCATGGACCTGATCTTCCTGCTGGCCCCCACCAGCACGGATGAACGCATGGCCCAGGTGGCGCGTGTGGCCAGCGGCTATGTGTACTACGTATCGCTCAAGGGCGTGACCGGCTCAGGCGCGCTGGACACGGCGGCCGTGGAGCAGATGCTGCCCCGTATTCGCCAGCACGTGACCATCCCGGTGGGTGTGGGCTTCGGCATCCGCGACGCCGCCACCGCCCAGGCCATCGGCAAGGTGGCCGATGCCGTGGTCATCGGCAGCCGCATCATCCAGTTGATTGAAGACCAGGAGCACGCCAAGGTGGTGCCCCTGACCATCGACTTCCTGCGCGGCATCCGCAAGGCCCTGGACGCCTAGTCGCATAATGCAGCCCGGCGCATCCTGCGGGGTGCGCCGACAGATTCACACCCGGCCTGCCCCGCAAACGCCTACGGGCTTTGTAGCAGGTCGCGCCACTGAAGAGGAGAACACCATGTCCTGGCTCGAAAAACTTCTACCCGCCAAAATCCAGCAAACCGACCCCACCGAGCGCCGTCAGGTGCCCGAAGGCCTGTGGATCAAGTGCCCGAGCTGCGAGACGGTGCTCTACAAGGCCGACCTGGAGCACAACCAGAATGTGTGCCCCCACTGCAGCCACCACCACCGCATCGGCGCGCGCGCCCGACTGGACGCATTTCTGGATGCTGAAGGCCGCTACGAAATCGGCCAGGAAGTGCTGCCCGTAGACGCGCTCAAGTTCAAGGACAGCCGCAAGTACCCCGAGCGCCTGAAGGAAGCCCTGGAGAACACCGGCGAGACCGACGCCCTCATCGTGATGGGCGGCGCGGTCAAGAGCATCAACGTGGTCGCCGCCTGCTTCGAGTTCGACTTCATGGGCGGCTCCATGGGCTCCGTGGTGGGCGAGCGATTTGTGCGTGGCGTGGAAACCGCCATCGAGCAAAAGGTGCCCTTCATCTGCTTTACCGCCACCGGCGGCGCCCGCATGCAGGAAGGCCTGCTGTCGCTCATGCAGATGGCCAAGACCAACGCAGCGCTGACCCGCCTGGCCAAGAAGGGCCTGCCCTACATCAGTGTGCTGACCGACCCCACCATGGGTGGCGTGAGCGCAGGTTTTGCCTTTGTGGGCGACATCGTGATTGCCGAGCCCAAGGCGCTGATCGGCTTCGCTGGCCCGCGCGTGATCGAATCCACCGTGCGTGTGACCCTGCCCGAGGGCTTCCAGCGTGCAGAGTTCCTGCAAACCAAGGGCGCGGTGGACTTCATCTGCGACCGCCGCGAACTGCGCAACACCGTGGCCAGCAGTTTGGCTATGCTGCAACGACTGCCTGCTGACGCGGTGATGTAAATACCCGGTTCCCGAAAAGGGGACTGAGTGAGGCCTCACCACGCAATTGCTATATTTTCAATAGCAAACAGAGCATATTTGGCTAGCGCATCGGGCCTTTGGGATGCTTAACGCATCACACTGGCCTGCAAATGGCCCAGAACAATCATCACAACCTGCAGCACCACCAGCGCCACCAATGGCGACAGGTCGAAGCCGCCCATCAGCGGAATGACGCGCCGAAAAGGACGCAACACGGGTTCACACAGGCGCGCGATCACATCCGCCAGCGGTGAACGACCACCCTGTACCCAGGACAGGACGGCATAGACAATCAGCAGGCCGATCAGCCCCGAAACCGCCACGCGCAGCAGCCCGAACAAGGCCAACCAGGGCAACCACGCCCATGCCGATCCCGCACTGAGCAGCAAGGTCAACAACGCGTACTGCACCAGCTGCACCAGCATCGCAGCCACCAGACTGGACACATCCCAACGCCCCGCAGGGGGTATCACCCGTCGCAGCGGCATGATCAGCCAGTCCGTCAACGCAAACACCAACCCACCGACCGGGTTGGAGAACGGCACCCGCTGCCACTGCATGTACAGCCGCAAAAGGCAGGCTCCGGTCAGCAAGCCGCCAACAACATCGAGCAGGAAAGAGGCGATCTGATAGAGCATGGATGAGACAAAAACAGTGGTGTGCAGCAAAAGCCGACGGTGTCATGGGATGATAGCGGGCGAAGGCATCCACGCGCCCATGACCCCACCCCTCACCTTGTCGTCCCTGCCGCTTTTCCCCCTGGGCTCTGTCTTGTTCCCGGACGGAGTGCTAGCTCTGAGGGTGTTTGAGGTGCGCTACCTGGACATGGTGCGCAAGTGCCACCGGACAGGCGCCCCCTTCGGCGTGGTTGCACTCACCCAAGGCCAGGAAGTGCGCCAAGCCGGAGCGCTAGAAGAACGCTTCAACGACATCGGTACCCTGGCCATCATCGAGCAATTGGAGACACCCCAGCCCGGACTGGTCACCCTGTTATGCCGTGGTAGCCAGCGTTTTCGTATCACTCAACGCCATCACCTGCAGCACGGCCTTTGGATTGCTGACGTCGATCACGTCGAACAGGATCTGACAGTACCGGTTCCAGACGATCTCAAAAAGGCGTCAACAGCATTGGCGCAGGTCTTGCACACGCTGCAGGTACGCGACCCAGACATGCCCCACTTGGTCACCCCCACTGCAGCACAACTGAACGATTGCGGCTGGGTGGCGAACCGATGGTGCGAACTGCTGCCAGTGCCACTGGAGCTGAAACAGCGGTTGATGGAGCTGGACAACCCCCTGGTCCGCCTGGAACTGGTGGGGGATGTGCTGGAGCGGACGGGGATCGCGCAGTCTCGATGAACATGCGCCACTTGCTAACGCGTAAGCAACGCCATCATCCATGCCATTAAGTACCCCCATGCGAAGCGCCATCCTCTCTTGGCCACGGTCCGCCAAGCGGTTTTTTGTGGTGAGCTTGGACCTTTGCGCGAGCCTCATTGCCATGTGGCTGGCTTTTAGTCTGCGACTAGATTCACCACATTGGCCCACCGGGCTCCAATGGTTGGTTTATGGCTTGGGGCCGACATTGGCGCTACCCGTCTTCATTCGCGCTGGCTTGTATAGAGCTATCTTTCGCTATACCGGAATTGCGGCGCTCATCACCACAGGACGAGCCGTAGCGCTCTACGGAGCCTTACTATTCAGTATTTTGATGGTAGCTCAATGGGAAGGGGTGCCGCGTAGTGTTGGCGTACTACAACCGATAATTTTGCTCTTGATGGTGGGCTCCAGCCGCGCACTGGGCTGGTTCTGGCTGGCCGGCAAGCCGCGCAATACGTCTCATCGGTTGCTGATTTATGGGGCCGGCAGCGCAGGCGCGCAAACTGCTGCCGCCATGCAGAACATGCGGCAATATCAGCTGATGGGATTCTTGGACGATGACCCCAATAAGGCCGGCAGCACCATCAACGGCGTGCGCGTGAGCAGTCCCAACAATTTGCCTGAGCTGATCCAACAGCTTAAGGTCACTGACGTGCTACTGGCGCTTCCCAGCACCACACGTCAGCGAAGACATGAAATCATTCAGAGCCTTGGCAGTGCGGCTGTGCGCGTGCGCACACTACCAGGCCTGTCCGATCTAGCCAGTGGTCGGGTGAGCGTGACAGATTTCCAGGAGTTGGACATCGAAGACCTGCTGGGGCGCGAGTCTGTAGCCCCCCTACTCGATCTGCTTGGAAACGGTCTTGCTGGTCAGGTGGTGCTTGTCACGGGGGCCGGAGGCAGTATCGGGAGCGAACTGTGCCGCCAAATTGTTAACGAAGGTCCTGCGAAGCTGTTACTTGTGGACCACAGCGAATACGCGCTTTATGCCGTCCATCACGAGCTGCAGGCGCTGCGCGATCAAGGTACCCACACGTGCGAACTGGTGCCGCTGCTGGCCAGCGTGGTCAACCCGCATCGTATTGCTGACATCTGCCGCAAACACCGACCCGATTCAATTTACCATGCAGCTGCCTACAAGCACGTTCCTATGGTGGAGGCTAACGCAGGGGAAGGCGTGCTGAACAACGTCTTTGGAACGCTCAACATGGTACGAATAGCCCTTGAATATGGCGCGCGCAACTTTGTGCTTGTTTCCACTGACAAGGCAGTGCGCCCCACAAACGTAATGGGAGCAAGCAAGCGCGTGGCTGAGCAAGTGCTGCAAGCCATCACCGCCAGTAAGTTGCCGCCGTTTGACAAGGTATTGCCGGAAGGAGTCGTCACTTGGTCCTGTCCAACGCGCCTCTCCATGGTGCGTTTTGGGAATGTGCTGGGGTCCAGCGGTAGCGTGATTCCCCTTTTCAGGCGCCAGATCACCACAGGTGGCCCACTGACTGTCACCCATCCCGAGGTGACACGCTATTTCATGACCATTTCCGAGGCAGCGCAGCTTGTGCTGCAGGCTGGCGCCATGGCGGAAGGCGGTGATCTATTCCTCCTGGACATGGGAGAACCCATCCGTATCCTTGATGTGGCAAAGCGAATGGTAGCTCTGTCCGGCTTGACAGTGCGCGATGCAGAGCACCCACAGGGCGATATAGCCATAGAGTTCACTGGACTACGCCCTGGTGAAAAACTGTATGAAGAACTGCTTATCGGTGACAACCCACTCGCCACCACACATCCGCGCATCAGGCGTGCGCGCGAGGAATTCTGCCCGTGGTCAGAGTTGCAAGCCGCCTTGCAGCCGCTACAAGAAGCCGCCAATGCGAATGACGAGGCAGCACTGAAGCGCTCGCTCTCTTTGCTGGTGAGAGGCTACAAACCAGATCTAGTGAAAACACAATGCTGACCTCTATCGCGACAAAGCCCCGAATTGCCATCATCGGTCTTGGTTACGTGGGCTTGCCACTAGCCGTCGAGTTTGGCAAGCATTTTCCGGTCGTAGGTTTCGATGTCCACCAACCACGCATCCTTGAGCTGCAATCAGATTACGACCGAACGCAAGAAACAAGCGCGCAGCAAATGCAGGCTGCCACGCAATTGCAATACAGCTCAAGTCCAAAAGATCTAGAAGGCTGCAATATCTACATCGTGACAGTCCCAACGCCTGTGGACGATGCCAAGCGCCCCGACTTGTCGATGTTGATCAAAGCGAGTCAGACCGTAGGGCACGCCATGCGCCCGGGCGCCTTGGTGATTTTTGAGTCAACGGTCTACCCGGGTGTCACCGAAGAAATCTGTGTGCCAGTGCTGGAGGAATCTTCTGGACTGCGCTTCAATCACGATTTTTTCTGTGGCTACAGCCCGGAGCGCGTCAACCCGGGTGACAAGGTCAACACACTCACGCGCATCCGCAAGATCACCAGTGGCAGCACGCCCGAAGCCGCAGCGGCTGTTGATCAACTCTACAGTCGCATAATCACGGCAGGCACGTACAAAGCGCGCAGCATCAAGGTGGCAGAAGCCGCCAAAGTCATCGAGAACACGCAGCGTGACTTGAACATCGCTTTGATGAACGAGCTTTCGATATTGTT
The DNA here is from genome assembly GCF_052045435.1 of Acidovorax sp. 22279. Taxonomy (NCBI): domain Bacteria; kingdom Pseudomonadati; phylum Pseudomonadota; class Betaproteobacteria; order Burkholderiales; family Comamonadaceae; genus Acidovorax; species Acidovorax sp. 22279. Next base: position 229,135 of record NZ_JBQEOV010000003.1, on the reverse strand, counting down.
CGACCGCCTAGAGGTTGACACGCTCGAAGTGCTCGAAGCTGCGGGCAGCAAATGGAACTTTGTCCCTTTTCGGCCTGGCTTGGTTGGCGGGCATTGCATCGGTGTAGATCCCTACTATCTGACCTATAAAGCTGAACAAGTGGGTTATCACCCACAAATAATTCTGGCGGGCCGCCGCATCAACGACAACATGGCTGGCTATGCGGCGCACAACATCATCAAAATAATGCTGCGGGCAAGCATGGACGCTCCACGCTGCAAGATTGGCGTAATGGGCATCACATTCAAGGAAAACTGCCCAGATATTCGCAATAGCAAGGTTGTAGACCTAGTCAACGAATTGAAAGCCTGGGGCGTGGAGGTGGTCATTTCGGACCCTATTGCCGACGCGGCCGAGGTTCAGCATGAATACCAGCTGACTCTGGGCATAGTGGACGAAGACCATCCCGTGGACGCTCTTGTCGTTGCGGTCGGACACAATAGCTACCGCTCCTTGAGCGCCAAGCAGCTTCGCTCTTACTGCCGCCATCCTAAGCCGGTTATTGCTGACATCAAGTCACTATATGACCGCGAGGAGCTGAAACAAGCAGGATTTACCGTCTACCGACTTTGAGCCCATGAAAAACTTTGCACTAATTGGTGCCGCTGGCTACATCGCCCCGCGCCACATGCGTGCCATCAAAGACACAGGCAACTGTTTAACTGCAGCCTTTGATGTCAACGACTCGGTCGGCATTATCGACAGTCTGGCCCCTGAGGCTGATTTTTTCACTGACTTCGAGTGCTTTTACGAGCACGCACAGACGTTGCGCCGCCGACCCCATCAAGCGCTGGACTATGTGGTGGTGTGCTCCCCCAATCATCTACACCACGCTCACATTGCCGCAGGCTTGCGCCTAGGCTGCGACGTTATTTGCGAAAAGCCACTGGTCCCCACGCCCGCACTGGTGGACGAACTAGCGTGTGTGGAACGCGAGACCGGCCAGCGCGTTTTCAACATCCTGCAACTGCGCCACCATGAGGCGATTGTTCAGCTGCGCAACAAGGTGTCTGCAGCCCCACTAAACACCAAGTTCGATGTGGACCTAACCTACATCACCTCACGTGGCAAATGGTACGCCACGAGTTGGAAGGGTGATCCGCGCAAATCGTTCGGGGTTGCCACCAACATCGGGGTGCATTTCTTCGACATGCTGCACTTCATTTTCGGTCCACTCCAGTACAACCGCGTGCACTACCTCAGTGAGACAAAAGCTGGTGGATATCTTGAATACCAAGGCGCTCGGGTGCGTTGGTTTCTCTCCATCGACGCAAGCGATCTACCCGCCAGCGTTCAAGGAAAAAAAGCCACCTACCGCAACATTGATGTCAGCGGCGAGCCGTTGGAATTCTCGGAAGGTTTTACAGATCTGCACACGATCAGCTACCAGGAAATTTTGGCAGGCAATGGCTATGGCCTGAAAGACGCACGCCACTGCATAGAAACGGTGCACAGCATCCGCACTTCCACGCCACGGGTCGGCGGCCCCGGCGAAGTGCATCCGTTCGTGATCAAGTTGTCCCGATGAGAGCACCGCAATGAACGCAACCACCATCCACCCCAGCGCCATCGTGGATGAAGGCGCAGTCATTGGAGAGGGCTCCCGCATCTGGCACTGGGTGCACATCTGCGGCGGTGCGCGCATCGGTAAAGGCGTTTCGCTGGGCCAGAACGTTTTTGTGGGCAACCGGGTGGTGATTGGCGACCACTGCAAGATCCAGAACAACGTCAGCGTGTACGACAACGTAACTCTCGAAGATGGTGTGTTTTGCGGGCCGAGCATGGTGTTCACCAACGTACACAACCCTCGCGCATTCGTTGAACGCAAAAGCCAATACCGCAATACACGGGTCAAACATGGCGCCACCCTGGGTGCCAACTGCACCATCCTATGTGGTACCACTATTGGCGAATACGCTTTTGTGGGCGCTGGCGCCGTGGTTAACAAAGATGTGCCCGCCTACGCATTGGTAGTAGGCGTACCCGCACTGCAGATTGGGTGGATAAGTGAATTTGGTGAGCAACTTGCGCTCCCCCTGGCGGGCTACGGCGAAGCCACCTGCCCACATACAGGGGCTCGCTATGTGCTCCACGATCAAACAATTACCAAACTCTCTATATAGATTAATGATTGATTTCGTCGACCTCAAGGCCCAGCAGGCGCGCATCAAAAGCGAGATCGACGCCGCCATGGCCCGCGTGCTTGCGCACGGCCAGTACATATTAGGGCCCGAAGTGGCCGAGCTGGAAGAAAAGCTGACCGCCTACACCGGCGCCAAACACTGCATCACCGTCGCCAATGGCACCGACGCGCTGCAAATCGCTCAGATGGCACTAGGCATTGGCCCTGGCGACGAAGTCATCACCCCCGGATTCACGTACATTGCCACTGCTGAGACCGCAGCGCTTCTGCGCGCAAAGCCCGTGTACGTGGACATCGACCCGCGCACCTACAACCTGAATCCTGCCCTGCTAGAAGCAGCTATCACTCCGCGTACCAAAGCGATCATCCCCGTCAGCCTGTACGGTCAATGTGCTGACTACGACGCCATCAACGCGATCGCCCAAAAACATGGCGTTACCGTCGTTGAAGACGCGGCTCAAAGCTTTGGTGCTACCTACAAAGGTCGCAAAAGCTGCAACCTCACCCCCATTTCCTGCACCAGCTTCTTCCCTAGCAAGCCCTTAGGCTGCTATGGCGACGGTGGTGCCATCTTCACCAACGACGACGAGTTGGCAAAGATCATCCGCCAGATCGCCCGCCACGGCCAAGACCGTCGCTATCACCATGTCCGAGTAGGCGTTAATAGTCGGCTGGACACACTGCAAGCCGCTGTCTTGCTATCCAAGCTAGCCATCCTAGATGAAGAAGTTGCTGCACGCCAACAAGCAGCCAAGCGTTACACACAGCTGTTGAACCACGCCGGCATCACCAGCACTCCACACGTCGAGGAGGAGAACCAAAGCGCCTGGGCTCAATACACCGTGCAAGTGCACCAACGCGAACAAGCACAAGAACGAATGCGGCAAGCAGGCATACCCACTGTGGTGCATTACCCCATACCGCTGAACCAGCAACCAGCGGTAGCAGATACCAATGCCTCTCTACCCGTTGGGGACAACGTAGCGAAAAAAGTGATCAGCCTCCCCATACACCCATATCTGGATAATGCCAGCATAGACCTGATTGCTCAAGCATTGGTGCGTGCAATGTAAGCGCTAAATATATACGAACAAAATGCGCGGCAAAATCTCCCTGGAAGGATCGTTACTAATGCAAGATATCTGATCGCAACATTTAAGTGCACTGAACATATTCAGCGGTAGTTCAGCTGCATCGAATTTGAAATGCTGCAACCTACCGTGAATAAGCGTCATCGTCTGCACGCCCCAACTTCCGACGCAAAGTAATTTTGACTAGCTAACCGGACGAAGCGTTTTGACCACGCAATTTATCACTCCACAAGTGCAAGAACACCAAGCCACTGATGTGCCCCCACTATGAAAAAAGGCTTGCTGCGCGCTACGCTCATGCTGCTGACAGGCAGCGTGCTTGCTCACGCACTACCCATCTTGCTCGGGCCATTCCTCACACGGCTTTACACGCCTGAAGACTTCGGTCAGTACGCACTGCTCTGGGCAGTGGTCACCAACTTGGCCGTGATGGCCTGTGTGCGTTACGAGTTCGCGTTACCACTCGAAAAAACTCCACGCGGCGCCGCCCTACTGATGGCACTGTGTGCGCGCTTGTTGTTCGCCGCCACAGTGGTATCAGCGCCCGTGGCAGTTCTGCTGGTTTTCTGGCGGGACATGCCCTTGGCCTGGCTAGTGCCCGCAGGCGTGCTGAGCATTGGAGCAACCCAGTGGCTTACGCTCTGGAGCACGCGGACGCAGCGCTTCAGTCTACTTACGTGGGCACGCCTGTTGCAACAAGGAGGGGGGACCTTGCTACAGATGCTGCTGGGCCTACTCAAGGTAGGGCCTGTGGGACTGATGCTGGGCCCCATCGTTGCAGGCTTGTGCTCCGCCTGGCTGCTAGCAAGGCCAGCTCCGCAGGGTGGCTGGCGGCGGCTGAGGAGTCAACCGCTGACCCGTCTTAAGGCCATGGCAACACGTCACCGAAACTTTCCGCTTTACAACACACCGCACGCTTTCATTGGTGCGCTCCAAGACACGCTAACCCTTCTGCTCATCGCTGCCTGGGCCGGAGATGCGGCTGCCGGCTTCTGGGCTCTGGCGCTGCGCTACCTGAAGGCCCCCGCCACGTTGCTGGGGAGCGCGTTATCGCAGACGCTCTACCCGCAGCTACTGCAGGCACGCAGCGCGGCCGAAGCGCGGGGTTTGGTGCGCCGCACCATTGCGGTGCTGACCCTCTTGGCAGCGCCGCTGACAGCCGTCCTGCTTTTCTGGGGGCCCGGTTTGTTCACCTGGGTTTTCGGTACGCAATGGAGTGATGCTGGCACGCTGGCCAGAGGCTTGGGCATTTACATAGGCCTGCACTTCATTGCTTCTCCGCTCTCAGTAGTAACACTGGCTTGGCACGCCCAGCCCTGGGCGTTACGGATCTCCCTCGTAGGACAGATCCTGTTCTTCGTCGGGCTGACCACAGGCCTCCACTGGGGAGGACTTGCTGGTGCGGCCTGGGGTGTCTCTGCCGCTATGGCTACGTACTTCCTTTATTATTTCCAGGCCCTTGCTACCTGGAGCGACATTCCCCATGAGAGTCTTTCTTAACCGCTTGCGCCGCTGGCTCTGGCGGCAGCTCTTTTTCCGCATGGTGTTCGGCGAGCAAGGCCGCGCTGGCCCTTACCTACCCCAAACCCGCATAGCCCCCAGCACCTGCATCGAGGGAGAAGCTGGACTGGAACTGGCCGACCATGTGTTCATAGGTCAGTTCAACTTCCTAGACGCTACTGCCGGGCTGCGCATTGGGGAAGGCGTACAGATCACCAACTTTGTCAGCATTGTCACGCACAGCTCGCACCGTAGCATTCGGCTGCTCGGCAGGGCCTATGCAAGCTACGAGGGCACGGCACCCGGTTATGTGCGCTCGCCCATCGTCATCGGCGCCTACAGCTTCATTGGCCCGCACAGCGTGGTCGAGGCAGGCAGCCACATCGGCAAGGGCGTGGTAGTTTGCGCCCATTCCCGCATTCGCGGTCATGTGCCGGATTTCGCCATATTGGCCGGCTCGCCTGCCCGCGTCATCGGTGACGTCCGACTAGGTGACGCCCAGCTGCTTGAGCGGCACCCCGAACTGGCATCGCACTACGCAGCCTGGGCTGGTGAGTTACCTCTGGCGGAGCCGGTGCATGGCTGACCGCCGCCACCTATGCCTGCTGGGCGACGCCAGCAGCCCGCACACCCGACGCTGGGCGCTGGAAATGCGCGCGCGCGGCTGGCATGTCTCTCTCATCACGGCACGCCCCGAGCCGCTTGATGGCGTGGAGCAATACATCCTACCGCCGGTTCAGCGTCCAACCGACTGGCTGCTACGCGCATCCGCAGCGCGCCGCTATGTGAATGAACTGTCACCCAACATTGTGCACGCCCACTATGTCACATCCTACGGTTACTTGGCTGCGCGCTGCGCCCACCATCCGTTGGTGATGACAGCATGGGGTAGCGACCTGCTCGTCACGCCACATACCCGCCCGTGGATGCGTTGGCTCACCAGCTGGACCCTGCGCCGCGCCGACCTCATCACAGGCGACTCGGTCGACCTTGTAGAAGCCGCACTGCAGTACCACCCGCGGGCCCCAGTGCACGAAGTCCACTGGGGCGTGGATCGCACACGCTTTTCCCCAGCGCCCTGGGAAAGCAAGGATTGCCTGCATATCGTAAGTCTGAGGGCCTGGGAACCAAATTATCAGATAAGCACGCTAATCGATGCCTTCGCAATTCTGTGCGTTCAGTTACTTGACGTACCCATGCGCCTCCACCTGCTCGGCGGAGGCTCACTCGAACCAGCACTGCGCTCAAAGGTGCAAGCACATGGACTAGCGCAGAACGTAATTTTCCATGGCCGCCTAGACGATGCGGGCATGGCTGCCGTACTGGCGCGCTGCAAGATTTCCATATCCGTGCCCATAAGCGATGCGACCTCTGTGGCCATGCTCGAGAGCATGGCCTGTGGACTAGCCGTGGTGGCCAGCGATTTACCTGCCAATCGGCAGTGGATAGACCCCGAGCTGCTGGTGCCCGCCGGCGATGTATCAGCTCTAGCCCGAGTTTTGCTTCGGCTTGCCAGCGATGATGCGCAGGCTCGCAAGACCGGCGAGCGCAACGTCGAGCGCATAGCTCGGGACGGCGACCGCAAGACGCAAATGGACAGTATCGACCAGCTCTACCGAAAGCTCATGGTTTAAGCGTCCAAGCAACTGCTGGCCTTGCATTAGGCATGAAAATCCTCTACCTCAACCACTACGCGGGCTCGCCCTCATTGGGCATGGAATATCGGCCGTATTACCTCGCACGCGAATGGGTGCGAGCTGGGAATGAGGTCGCTATCGTCGCGGCCACGTTCTCTCACGTACGCACGAAACAACCGCAAAAGGCACGCGAAGAAGTGGACGGAATTGCATACCTCTGGCTGCCCACCCCTACATACCGAGGCAATGGGCTGGGCCGGGTAAAGAATATTTGGAGTTTTTTGCACCAAGTGTGGCAACTGGCGCCTACGCTAGCGACGAAATACAAGCCCGACGTGGTAATTGCGTCCAGCACATATCCCATGGATATTTGGGTTGCAAGGCACATTGCCAAGATGGCAAAAGCCAAATTGATTTATGAGGTGCACGACCTCTGGCCAGCCTCGCCAATGGAGCTGTCTGGCATGCCGTGGTGGCACCCTTTCATTCTCTTGTGCCAAAAGGCAGAAAACGACGCCTACCGTGATTCGAACTATGTGGTATCCATGCTGCCAAATGTGGCAGAACACATGGCCCAACATGGGCTGGATCTTCGCAAGCTGCGCATCGTGCCCAATGGCATATCACCAGAGGAATGGGCCGATGCGCCGGCACCGCTGGCAGGCCCACTGACACATCACCTGAATTTACTGAAAGCAGCCGGCAAAACCATCGTCGGCTATGCCGGCTCACATGGTTTACCTAATGCACTGGACGTACTTTTAGACGCTGCTGCAATGCTACGCAATTCGTCGCTGTCATTCATCTTGGTGGGGGATGGTCACGAAAAAGCGCGGTTAGCGCAACGAATACGCAATGAAGGTCTAAGCAATGTTTCACTGTTTGACCCGGTTCCCAAGTCACAGATACCTGCGTTGTTGGCGCACTTCGATATTGCCTACATTGGCTGGCAACGGACGCCACTCTATCGGTTCGGCATAGCGCCCAACAAACTCATGGACTACATGATGGCGGGGTGCGCCATTCTCCATTCGGTAGAGGCAGGAAATGACCCCGTAACAGAGGCTGACTGCGGATTGACCGTGGCGCCAGAATCACCCCAAGCCGTTGCCCAAGGCTTGCTTCAACTTGCAGCGGCCACACCTCAGCAGCGCCAGGACATGGGCCAACGGGGGCAGGCTTTTGTATTGGCGCGTCACACCTACCCTGTACTTGCGCAGCAGTTTCTGGAAGTTATGGCATGACCACTTCAGATGAGCTCAACGCAGTCACCAGCAGATATTCCCGTCGCTCACACAGTAATAAACGGTACAGCTTTCTGCGCCCGGAGGTTTATTTGGGTGTGCAGGAGCGTCAACGTGCCATGTTGAAAATGTTCAGTCAGCACGGCACAACTGACCTAGCCACGCTCCGTCTGCTGGAGGTAGGCTGCGGCACAGGTGGTAACTTGCTGGAACTCCTGCGAATCGGTTTCGAGCCACAACACCTCAGAGGTATTGAGTTGCTGCCCGACCGTTTCCGACAAGCGCGCAACACGCTGCCGTTACAGCTGGAACTCTTGGAGGGTGATGCATCCCAAGCAGCCATTGCGCCTGAATCCCAGGACATTGTTCTGGTTTCCACAGTTTTTTCTTCGCTACTAGATGATCACTTTCAGCAACATCTGGCCGCTACTTTGTGGCAGTGGATCAAGCCAGGCGGTGCTGTCCTCTGGTACGACTTCACATTTAACAACCCACGAAATGCTGACGTTCGTGGTGTGCCTCTTAGCCGTGTGAAAGCACTCTTCCCCCAAGCCAAGATGAGCGCTCGGCGCATCACACTGGCTCCGCCGATAGCTCGCCGTGTGGCGCCCGTTCATCCCATGCTCTACACCTTGTTCAACAGCCTCCCATGGCTGCGTACACACATCCTCTGCTGGATAGCCAAGTCATGAGCCAGCCTTTCCTCCCTTTCGCCCGCCCTGACATTGGCGACGTCGAAATCGCCGCTGTCACCGAGGCCATGCGCTCCGGCTGGGTCACCACCGGCCCCGTCACGCGCCAGTTTGAACAGAACTTTGTGGACTACCTGGGCGGCGGGCTGCACGGCGTGGCCGTGAATTCGGCCACGGCAGGTTTGCACCTGGCGCTGGAGGCTCTGGGCCTTGGCCCAGGGGATGAGGTGATTGCCCCCACGCTCACCTTCACCGCCACCGTCGAAGTGGTGCGCTACCTGGGGGCCGACGCGGTGCTGGTGGATGTGGACCCGGTCACGCTGAACACCGACCCAGAAAAGATCCGTGCCGCCATCACGCCCCGCACCAAAGCCATCGTGCCCGTGCACTACGGTGGCCTGGCGTGCGACATGGATGCGATCCTCACCATCGCCAAAGAACACGGCTTGAAGGTGGTGGAAGACGCGGCCCATGCATTGCCCACCACCTGGCGCGGCGCGCTGGTGGGGCAGTTGCAGTCAGACGTGACGGTGTTCAGCTTCTACGCCAACAAAACCATCACCACCGGCGAAGGCGGCATGGTAGTGACGCGCGACGCAGCCCTGGCCCAGCGCATGCGCGTGATGCGCCTGCACGGCATGAACCGCGATGCGTTTGACCGCTTTACTTCGAAAACCCCGGCGTGGTACTACGAGGTCGTAGCGCCGGGCTTCAAATACAACATGACGGACGTAGCCGCCGCCATGGGCGTAAAGCAGCTGGAGAGGTTGCCGCAATTCTTGCAACGGCGTCAGACCCTCGCCCACCGGTATCACGAACAGCTCGCACAACTGCCGCTGACCTTGCCCGCCAGCGCGCCACATGGCGACACCCATGCCTGGCACTTGTATGTCATCCGGATAAGAGCCGATGCACCGCTGGGGCGTGACGAGGTCATCCAGGCACTGTCGGATCGGGGTATCGGTACAAGTGTGCACTATGTCCCCCTGCACCGACACCCATACTGGCGCGACCGGTATCAGCTGACCCCCGCGATGTTTCCTGTGGCCGATGCGGCCTACCAGTCGATGATCAGCATTCCCCTGTTTACCGCCATGAGCGACAACGACCAGGAGCGTGTGATTGCAGCTTTGCAAGAGGTGCTGGGCTGACCATGCCCAAGCGGTTGTTCGACCTAGTATTTGCTGCGTTTGGGCTGTTGGCGCTCACGCCCTTGCTGCTGGCGGTGGCGCTGTGGGTGGTGTGCGACTCACCTGGCCCAGCATTGTTCCGCCAGCAGCGCGTGGGACGCGCAGGCAAGCTGTTCCACATTTACAAGTTCCGCACCATGCACCAGCGTGCAGAAGCACATGGCCCCGCCATTACGATCGGTGCCGACGCCCGCATTACGCGCGCTGGTTACTGGCTGCGGCGTACCAAAGCAGATGAACTGCCGCAGCTGGTGAATGTGCTGCTGGGCCAGATGAGCCTCGTTGGACCACGGCCTGAGGTGCCTCACTATGTCGCGCTTTACCCCAATGACCTGCGGGAGCTAATACTCAGTGTGCGTCCGGGCATCACAGACCACGCATCCATCGAATTCCGCGACGAAAGCACCTTGCTGGGCCAAAGCAGCGACCCCGAGCGCACGTATGTCGAGGAGATTCTCCCCGTCAAGTTGCGCTACGCGGCGCAGTACGCCCGCTCGCACACGCTGTGGGCGGATCTGAAAATCATCGCCAGAACCATATCCGCGCTTTGGTGCTACCACTCGTCCAGGGGCCGAGGACCTTCAGGCAGTGCGTAGCCGATAAAATCAACGGTTCGGCTGAACGCAGCCCTCCACTCCACGCTCCGCACCGACGGCACCTATGTCAGACCAAATCCACGCCCCCGCACCTCAGGACGACAACCAGCTCATCGCCGAGCGCCGCGAAAAGCTCCGCGCTCTGCGCGAAGCCCAGGCCAACGGCGGTAGCGTTGCTTTTCCCAACAACTTCAAGCCCGGCCACAAGGCTGCCCAGTTGCACCTGGAACACAGCGCTGCCACGAACGAGTCTCTGGAAGCCACGCCGGTGAATGTGTCTGTGGCCGGCCGCATGATGCTCAAGCGGGTGATGGGCAAGGCCAGCTTCGCCACGATCCAGGATGGCTCGCTGGGCGAAGTGGGTGGGCGTATACAGCTCTATGTGACCCGTGACGCTGTGGGCGAAGAGCTATATGCGGCCTTCAAGCACTGGGATCTGGGCGACATCGTTGGTGCCGAAGGCTTGCTGATGAAGACCAAGACCGGCGAGCTGTCGGTCAAGGTGACCAGCCTGCGCCTGCTCACCAAGAGCCTGCGCCCGCTGCCCGACAAGTTCCACGGCATGGCCGACCAGGAGCAGAAGTACCGCCAGCGCTATGTGGACCTGATCACCGATGAGCAGGCCCGCAAGCGCTTCGTGGCCCGCAGCAAGGCCGTGAGCGGCCTGCGCGAGTTCATGGTGAGCCACGGCTTCCTCGAAGTCGAAACGCCCATGCTGCACCCCATCCCGGGCGGTGCCAATGCCAAGCCGTTCGTGACGCACCACAACGCGCTGGAGCAGGAGATGTACCTGCGCATCGCGCCCGAGCTGTACCTGAAGCGCCTGATCGTGGGCGGCTTCGAGCGCGTGTTCGAGATCAACCGCAGCTACCGCAACGAAGGTATCTCGGTGCGCCACAACCCCGAGTTCACCATGATGGAGTTCTACGCGGCGTACTGGAACTACCTGGACCTGATGGACTTCACCGAGACGCTGATCCGCGAGGTGGCCCTGAAGGCCACGGGCTCGCTGCAGCTGAGCTACGGTGGGCGCGCCGTGGACCTGAGCCAGCCGTTTGCGCGCCTGACCATCCGCGAAGCGATCTTCCAGTACACCGAAGCTGGCGCCCATGTGGACGATGCGGCCTGGCTCATCAGCGCCCTCAAGAAGCTGGGCATGACGGAAGAGAAGGACAAGCTCTCCACACGCTCTCTGGCCAGCCTGCAGGTGTTCTACTTTGAAGAGACTGTGGAAGACAAGCTGTGGCAGCCCACCTTCATCATGGAGCACCCCACCGAAATCAGCCCGCTGGCCCGCGCCAACGATACGCGCCCCGAGGTGACCGAACGCTTTGAGCTGTACATCACGGGCCGCGAGTTCGGCAACGGCTTCAGCGAGCTGAACGATGCCGAAGACCAGGCCGCCCGCTTCCACGCCCAGGTAGCTGCCAAGGACAGCGGCGACGACGAAGCCATGTTCTACGACCACGACTTCGTGCGCGCACTGGAATACGGCATGCCACCCACGGGGGGTTGCGGCATTGGTATTGACCGCCTCATGATGCTGCTGACTGACAGCCCCAGCATCCGCGACGTGATTCTGTTCCCTGCGCTGCGCCGCGAGTCCTGAGGCCTGATTTGCGTCGGAGGGCAGTCTGCGACTGCCCCCTCTACCGGTCACCAGGCACCAAGGAGACATACCGTGCCCTTCAGCTCCAGCAACGCGCCCTACCCTTCCAACGAGCCCCTGCCTTCGGGCAATGCTTTTTCGGTACTGGTGGTCGAAGACCAGGGGTCCGTGCGCGCGGCGCTGGTGGCCGAACTGCGGCGGGCGGGTGTGTCCGACATCTTCGAGGCACCCGAGGGCCCGGCTGCGCTGCATCTGTTCAAGACCCACCGGCCCGATCTGGTGCTGCTGGACATCAAGCTGCCAGGCCAGGATGGCTACTGGGTGGCGCAGCAGATGCGTGAGAGCGAGGCGGGGGACTGGACGCCCATCATCTTCCTGTCGGGCCTGGACAACGAACTGGATGTGTGGCGCGGCATTGAGGTGGGGGGCGACGACTACCTGGTCAAACCCGTCAAGCCCATCGTGCTGATGGCCAAGCTGCGCGCCATGCGGCGGTTGCTGGACATGCGCCGACGGCTGGTGTCAATGTCGGCCGAGTTGCATGTCGCCAATCAGCGGCTTAACGAGATGGTGGAAATCGATGCGCTCACGGGCCTCGTCAACCGCCGCGGGTTTGACCGCATCCTGCACAACGAGATCCTGGCCGCGCGACGCGACGGCACGCCGCTCACGCTGATGCTGTGCGATCTGGACCACTTCAAGCTTTTCAACGACGCCAGCGGCCATGTGCAAGGAGACGCCTGCCTGAAAGAGGTGGGCCGCCTGTTGCGCGAGGTCTGTGTGCGCCCCCGGGACGTGGCCTCGCGCTACGGGGGGGAAGAGTTCGCACTCATCCTGCCCAACACGCCCCGCTCCGGCGCCATGACCTTTGCACGCGCCCTGGGGCAGCTGCTCAAGGTGCGCGCCATTGCACACGCAGACTCCCCACTGGGCGACACACTGACCCTGTCGGGTGGCATCACGACCTGCGTGCCCGACGACAGCACCAACGCCGAGAGCATGATCATGCGGGCCGACCAGGCGCTCTATGCCGCCAAGGCCCAGGGCCGCAACCGCTTCTTCAGTTTTGAAATGCAAATGGACACCGTGGAGCAATTGCGCAATTGAGTTTCTTCCACTTCTTCTCTTTCGACGCGACCGAACGCAACGCCCGTACCGCCGTCTCCCGCATGCAAGTTCTGAAAACCCGACTGCCCGAGTGGATGCAGGACTGGCTTGAGGTCATCATTCCTGGCTCGCAGATCCTGCTGATTCTGTTTGTCGCCTGGCTGTTGCAGCGCACACTGAGGCGCCTGGTGCGCCGTGCCAGCGCCCACTACCAGTTGCCCAATGAACTGCTGGTGCCCATCAACGGCCTGATCCGCTGGCTCATCATTGCCAGCGCCGTGCTGCTGGTGCTGGAGCGCATGGGGGTGTCGGCCACGGTGCTCTGGACCGCCTTCACCGGTTTTGCCACCGTGGGTGCCGTCGCGTTCTTCGCGGCCTGGAGCGTGCTGTCCAACCTGTTTTGTGCGCTGCTGATCTTCACCGTGCGGCCCTTCAAGATCGGCGACTACATCGAGGTGCTGGACACCGCAGAGAAGCCTGGCGCCAAGGGGCGCGTGGTGGACATCAACCTGCTTTACACCACGCTGGAAGACCACGGCGCAGCCACCGGTCACACGGCTTGGCTGCAGATTCCGAATGCGCTGGTGTTCCAGCGCGTTGTGCGCAGGTTTCAAGGAGTGCCGCCGCCCCCTGCCCCGCCTGCGGCCACTGCGGATGCGGCAGCCAATGCCTCACCGGCCGCACCGACGCCTGTGACGCCAGGGCCCTTCAACACGCCCTAGTGGGTAACCGCGCTGCACCGCAAGGGGTGGCGCCGTACCGGACACACCACCACACGCAGGTCAGGGCAACAGGTCCAGCGCCTGCAGGTAGGCAGGCTGGTACATCAGTTCATCCCAGGCCTGCGGCAGGGTTTCGGGCAGCAACGCCAGGCGGCGGGATTCGCTGTCCACACTGGGTTGCCAGCGCCCCAGGTTGCGGGCGTTGTCGAGGCCCGTGATGAGTTCGTCCACCGCCTTGCCCTCACCCACGCTCTGGTTGCACAGCAGCACCAGGTCGCAACCCGCTTCCAACGCCGCCACGGCGGCATCGGTGTAGCTGACCACCTGGCCGTCCAGGCGGCGGGCCCCTTCCATGCTGAGGTCGTCGCTGAAGATCGCGCCGTCAAAACGCATCTGACGGCGCAGGATGTCTTGCAGCCAGCGCTGCGAGAAACCCGCGGGGCGGCTGTCCACCTTGGGGTAGATCACATGGGCCGGCATCACACTGGTGAGCGTGCTGCTGAGCCAGGGGTAAGGCGCCGCATCGTCGGCCAGGATGGCCTTGAGGCTGCGCTTGTCTACGGGTACCTCGGTGTGCGAGTCGGCCTTGACAAAGCCGTGGCCAGGGAAGTGCTTGCCGCAGTTGGCCATGCCCGCCTGCAGCAGGCCGTGCATGAGGCTCTTGGCCAGCAGCGCCACCACACGGGGGTCGCGGTGGAAGGACCGGTCTCCGATCACTCCGCTTTCGCCCCAATCCAGATCGAGCACGGGCGTGAAGCTGAAGTCCACACCGCAGGCGCGCAATTCGGTACCCAGCACATAACCCGCCGCCGTGGCCGCATTGGTGGCGCGCAGGGCGCCGCTGCCGGGCACAGCCTTGGCGCCCTTGCCGTCATCCATCCACATCTCTCCCAGCGCACGCATGGGCGGCAGGTGGGTGAAACCATCGGTGCGAAAGCGCTGCACGCGGCCGCCTTCGTGGTCCACACAGATCAGCAGGTCGTCGCGCACGGCCTTGATGCTGCTGGTGAGCTGCAGCAGCTGTGCGCGGTTTTCCCAGTTGCGGGCAAACAGGATGACACCCCCCGTGAGTGGGTGCGCCAGGCGGCGGCGGTCATCGGCATTAAGGGTGGTGCCAGCGACGTCGAGGATCAGGGGTGCGTGTTCAGTCATGGGACGTTTCAAGGGTCAATTGCTACTCAATTGATAGCTATCAGCACATATGAATCATGCGCTTCAAGGCAATTTGGTTTGGATTTTTTCTACCACACAGAAGCTGGCGGCGTAGTCGGTTTCGTCGGTCACGCTCAGGTGCGCCTGCAAGCCTTGGGCCTCAAACCATTCCTTGAGCGCGCCGTGCAGCACGATGACAGGCTGGCCGCTGCGTAGCTTGGCGACCTCGCAATGGCGCCAGGTCATGGGCATGCGCATGCCCAGGCCGATCGCCTTGCTGAAAGCCTCCTTGGCCGAGAACCGGGTGGCCAGGTAGCGCAAACCCCGGTCGGGCCAGCGCGCGCTGCGTTCACGCCAGGTGGCTAGTTCGCCCTCGGCCAGCACCTTTTCAGCAAAGCGATCGCCGTGGCGCGCCAGACTGGCCGCGATGCGGCGCACGTCGCAGATGTCGGTGCCGATGCCGTAGATCATGAAATTTCAATCAAAATGGCTAGAAGCGCTAGTGAAACATGCCTCTGCAGCTATCAAATCAGGAGTTTCCTGCGCCCACAAAGCCCTGGGCAATGCAGTCCAGGTACGCCTGCACGGTTGCGGCGTAGCCCAGCTCCAGCGCATCAGCAATCAGCGCATGGCCAATCGAGACCTCCAGAACGCCCGGCACTTCGCGCACAAAAGCCGCAAGGTTGTCCCGGTTGAGGTCATGGCCAGCGTTGACGCCCAATCCGACATCCAGCGCGGCCTGGGCGGCTGCGGCATAGCGTTTGAGCTCGGCCGCCTGCTGTGCCGAGCCCCAGGCGGCGGCATAGGGCTCGGTGTACAGCTCCACCCGGTCGGCTCCCACGGCCTTGGCCGCTGCCATTTGCTCAGGGACCGGGTCCATGAAGAGGCTCACGCGCACACCCAGTGCCTTGCATTCGACCACCAGGGGCGCCAGGCGCTCGGCATCTTGCGGAAAGCTCCAGCCGTGGTCGCTGGTGAACTGGTCCTCGCTGTCGGGCACAAAAGTCGCCTGCTGGGGGCGCACCTGGCGAATGAAATCCATCAGGTTCTGCGACGGGTTGCCCTCGATGTTGTATTCGCGGTCGGGCCAAGCCTTCATCAGGGTTGCCAGCTCATGCACGTCCTGGCTGCGGATGTGGCGTTCGTCGGGCCGGGGGTGCACCGTGATGCCCTGCGCACCCGCTTGCAGGCACAACTCGGCCGCGCGGGTGACGCTGGGAATGCCCAGGTGTCGCGTGTTGCGCACCAAGGCCACCTTGTTGACATTGACGGACAAGGCGGTGCGCTGGGGAGAGTGAGAGGATGGATTCATAGGGCCTGCAAATCAATCATGAGCTGGCGGGTGCGCAGCGTCGGGCTGCCGCAATGGTATTGCAGCAGGGCACGCAGCTGCGGCTTGAGTTCGGTCGCCACGGGGGCACATGCGCGCAAGGTGGCGGTGTAGCTGGCCACGTCATCCAGGCCATGCTGCAGGGCCCGCCACTGGCTGCCCAGCAGGCCTGCGCGGTCCGCTGCCGACGCGGCGCGCAAGCCGCCTTCGGGTACCAGGGTGTAGCGGGTGCCCGGCTCCAGGGGGGCTAAGGTCATGGTCTGCACGTCCAGTCCCGGCAAGAGACCGATCTCGCGCAGGAGCAGCAGCTCAAAACTGCGCAGCACCGCCTCGAGCGCATCGCCATGCTCACTGGCCAGCACGCGCACCACTCCTGCATAGGCATCAAACAACGCCGGGTGCGGGTCTGCCCTCGCCAGCAGGCGCAGCAGCAGTTCATTGAGGTACATGCCCGACAGCAAGGCATCGCCTGTGGGCATCACATGCCCCCCCACCCATTCAGCGCCCTTGAGCGTGTGGATGTCCGCATGGCCATCGCCCGTGAGCGTGTAGGTCACCAGCAAGGGCTGCAGCGGCAGCAGCACCGGGCGGAAGTTGGAGCTGGGCTTCTTGGCCCCTTTGGCCACCAGTGCGGTCCGCCCTTGCTGGCGGCAGAAGACCTCCAGGATCAGGCTGGATTCGCTCCAGTCGTAGCTGTGCAGCACGAACGCAGGTTCATCAGAAATGCGCTTGGCTACGGCCACGGTGCTGCGGGGATGAATGGTACGGAGGGATCGCCCGTGACGCCTGCTGCGGGGTGTGTGCGCAGGAAGACGGGGAAGTCAGCTTTCGGGGCTTACTCGTAGCCGAAGGAGCGGACCCGGGCTTCGTCATCGGCCCAGCCGGAGCGGACCTTGACCCACAGCTCCAGGAACACCTTGGCGTCCATGAGCTTTTCCAGCTCCTGGCGTGCCTCGGTGCCAATGCGCTTCAGGCGCTCGCCCTTGTCGCCAATGACCATCATCTTGTGGTTGTCACGCTCCACCACGATGGTGGCGGCAATCTTGACCAGGCGTTTGTGCTGCTTGCTCTTTTCCTCATCGAACTTGTCGATGACCACGGTCGAGGTGTAGGGCAGTTCGTCGCCCGTGAAACGAAACAGCTTCTCGCGCACGGTTTCAGAGGCCAGGAACTTCTCGCTGCGGTCGGTCAGTTCATCCTCGCCATACCACCAGGCCTGCTCGGGCAGGTATTTGGCGCAGATGCCAAACAAACGCTCGATGTCGCCCTTGTTCTTGGCTGACATGGGCACGAACTCGGCAAACGGATGGCGCTCCTGCATGCTCTTGAGCCAGGGGGCCAGCTCGGCACGGCGGTGCACCATGTCCAGCTTGTTGGCCACCAGCAGCGTGGGAATGCCCGGCTTGAACAGCGAAAGCACCTTGGCATCCGCCAGCGTGAAGTTGCCAGCTTCCACCACAAAAAGGATCAGGTCCACGTCGCCAATCGCGCCCATCACCGTCTTGTTCAGCGACTTGTTGAGTGCGGTGGCGTGCCGGGTCTGGAAGCCAGGGGTGTCCACAAAAATGAACTGCGTCTGGTCCAGGGTGCGAATGCCTGTGATGCGGTGGCGCGTGGTCTGCGCCTTGCGCGAGGTGATGCTGATCTTTTGCCCCACCAGGGCATTGAGCAAGGTGGACTTGCCCACGTTGGGCTTGCCAACAATGGCGATCACACCACAGCGTTGGCCGGGCACAGCCGCCGGAGCCCCCGCAGCAGCCAGCATGGCTTCCAGATCGTTTTGCACCGGGGCGCTTTCAACACCCTGGTCAGCAGCTACATCTTTGGTAGCGTCATTCATAAATTCTTTGCTTTCAAAGTGGCCAGCATGGCCGCGGCGGCGGCTTGCTCGCCTGCCCTGCGGGAACCGCCGATGCCACGCTCGGTCAGGCCCAGTTCGGGAATATCGCACTCGACGTCAAAGGTCTGGCGGTGGGCCGCACCCACCGTCGCGACCACCTTGTACTGCGGCAGCCTCATTTTGCGGCCCTGGAGCCACTCCTGCAACGCGGTTTTGGCGTCCTTGGATGCTGCCTGCATCTGCGGGTTGATCTCCACGCCCTGGAAAAGACGGTGCACCAGCGCTTCTGCGCTGGTGTAGCCGGCATCCAGATACACCGCCCCAATCAGGGCCTCCAACGCGTCCGCTAGGATGGAGGGGCGCTGCTGCCCCCCTGATTTCGCCTCACCCTCTCCGAGGCGCAGTACCTCTGAGACTTTGAGTCGCACCGCCAACTGGTGCAACGTGTCCTGCTTGACCAGATTGGCCCGCACCCGCGACAAGTCCCCCTCGGGCAACGCAGACAAACGCTGGTACAGCAGGCTGGCCACCGCCAGGTTCAAAACGGAGTCGCCCAGAAATTCAAGCCGCTCGTTATGGTCCGCAGAGAAACTGCGGTGTGTAGTGGCACGCTGGAGCAGCGAAGGATCGGCAAACACATGCTGCAGGCGATCCTGCAGCGCTAAAAGACCGGGCTGCACCTAGTTGGTCTGCGCATCAAAGCGGTAGACCAGATAGGCTGGACCCGCCAGGGGAATCTCGCGCGAGTATTTGAACGACACCACCACCTTCTCGCCACGCTTGGTTACCTCAAGGTCGGCGCCCTTGATTGACCGAATGTCATCAATAGATGCCGCACGATCAAAAGCCGCCCGCACCCCGGGTACGGTGCTTTCCAACTTGGCTTTTTCAATTGCCTTTTTCGCCGAAGCGTACTCAAGGAAGATCGGAATTGATTGACCTCCGATAGCAAAAGCCGCCACGGCAATCAGCCCCACAAAAATCAGCCCAAAAAACGACAACCCGCGTTGGCTTGAGCGGCTTGCAGTGCGATATGTTTTCATCAATGACCCCCTCAATGTTATTTGCAATCGCCCGCACTCAATGGAACGAGCCGATGCGCTTGAGATTACCGAAATTCATCCAGACAAAAAAGGCCTTGCCCACGATGTTGCCCTCGGGCACAAACCCCCAGTAACGGGAATCGAGCGAGTTGTCGCGGTTGTCGCCCATCATGAAATAGTGCCCCTCCGGCACCTTGCAAGTGACACCTTCTACACTGTAGCGGCAGTTTTCGCGATAAGCAAAATTGCTGGCGCCTTGTACAAAAGCGGGCACATCGGGATTGTTCAGCAACCGGTGCGGCTGATCACCCAGTTGCTCTTCAAACTGCTTGAAGTAACGCATGGAGTCTTCTTCAAAGAAGTCGGGCAACGCCTTGGTGTCAACAGCTTTACCGTTGATGGTGAGGCGCTTGTTGATGTAGGCCACCTCATCGCCCGGCACCCCTACCACACGCTTGATGTAGTCCATGCTGGGCTGTGGTGGATAGCGGAACACCAGAACATCGCCGCGAACGGGCCTGGATCCCTCGGTCAACCGTGTGTTGATGACAGGCAGTCGAATGCCATAGGTGAATTTATTCACCAAAATCAGGTCGCCAACGAGCAGCGTTGGGATCATGGAGCCCGATGGAATCTTGAAAGGCTCGAAAAGGAACGAGCGCAAGAAAAACACCGCAGCGATGACTGGGAACAACCCCGCAGTCCAGTCCAGCCACCAGGGTTGCATGAGGATGCGGCCCTTGGCTTCCTGCACATCCACATCCACCTTCTGGATGCCCATGCGATCCAGCTCTGCACGCCGCTCAGTTGCTGCGTCCTCGATGGCCTGCGCCGCGCGGCGCCGCCGGGGCAGAAAATAAATGCGCTCTGCTAGCCAGTAAATGCCGGTGACGACCGTCGCCAGAAACAAAAGCAGTGCAAAGTTGCCCTCGATAGCTCCGGTATACCAGGCACCGATATAGCCCACGAAGGCCGCCAGCACCAGTGACGTCAAAATTTGCATGAATTGCATCAATCTTCCACCTGCAAAATGGCCAGGAATGCCTCTTGAGGCACCTCGACCGATCCGATCTGTTTCATGCGCTTTTTGCCTGCTTTCTGCTTCTCAAGAAGCTTGCGTTTGCGGGTGATATCGCCGCCATAACATTTGGCCAACACGTTTTTGCGCAGTGCCTTGATGGTTTCGCGCGCAATGATGTTGGCGCCAATGGCCGCCTGGATGGCCACGTCATACATCTGGCGGCTGATGATCTCGCGCATCTTGGCAACCACTGCTCGGCCACGGTACTGCGACTGCGAGCGGTGCACGATGATGGACAAGGCATCCACCTTTTCTCCGTTGAGCAGGATATCAACCTTCACCACATCGGAGGCACGGTACTCCTTGAACTCGTAGTCCATGGAGGCGTAGCCGCGCGAGACCGATTTGAGCTTGTCAAAGAAGTCGAGCACGATTTCACCGAGCGGCATTTCGTAAGTGAGCATTACCTGGCGACCGTGGTACGCCATGTTCATCTGCACGCCACGCTTCTGATTGGCCAGCGTCATCACCGGGCCGACATAATCCTGCGGCATGTACAGATGGACCGTCACGATAGGCTCGCGGATTTCCTCCAGACGACCCTGGTCAGGCATCTTGGAAGGGTTCTCGACCATGATCACTTCGCCGTCGGCCTTGACCACCTCATAGACCACACTGGGGGCCGTCGTGATGAGGTCCTGGTCGAATTCGCGCTCCAGCCGCTCTTGCACGATCTCCATGTGCAACAGTCCGAGAAAGCCGCAGCGGAAGCCAAAGCCCAGCGCCTGACTCACCTCGGGCTCATAGTGAAGCGAAGCATCGTTGAGCTTGAGCTTTTCCAGGGCGTCACGCAGCGAGTCGTACTCACTGGCTTCGGTGGGGTAAAGACCTGCGAACACCTGGGGCTGGATCTCCTTGAAACCAGGCAGCGCGTCCGTAGCAGGCCCTGCATTGTTGGGGAGCTTCTTCTCGAGCGTGATGGTGTCACCCACCTTGGCGGCCTGCAGCTCCTTGATGCCGGCAATGATGTAGCCCACCTGCCCCGCATCGAGGGAATTGCGCGGCTCGTTGGCGGGCGTGAACACCCCCAGGTTGTCGGCGTTGTACACCGCGCCCGTGGCCATCATCTTGATGCGCTCGCCCTTGAGCAAGCGGCCATCGACCACACGCACCAGCATGACCACCCCCACGTAGCTGTCAAACCAGCTGTCGATGATCATCGCGCGCAGCGGGCCATCGGCATTGCCACGTGGTGCGGGCACCTTGGCAACAATCGCCTCCAGAATCTCATCGATTCCCATACCGGTTTTGGCAGAACAAGGAATCGCGTCGGTGGCATCAATGCCGATCACATCTTCGATCTCGGCCTTGGCGTTGTCTGGATCAGCGTTGGGCAGATCCATCTTGTTGAGCACCGGCACCACTTCCACACCCAGATCCAGAGCGGTGTAGCAGTTGGCCACAGTCTGCGCTTCGACCCCCTGCGATGCATCCACCACCAACAGCGCACCCTCGCATGCAGACAGCGAACGACTCACCTCATACGAGAAGTCCACATGCCCTGGCGTGTCGATCAGATTGAGGTTGTAGACCTGCCCATCCTGGGCCTTGTACTGCAGCGCAGCGGTCTGCGCCTTGATGGTTATCCCACGCTCTTTTTCGATATCCATCGAGTCCAGAACCTGGGCCTCCATCTCACGATCTGCAAGACCCCCGCACCGCTGAATCAAGCGGTCGGCAAGCGTCGACTTGCCATGGTCGATGTGCGCAATGATGGAAAAATTTCTGATGTGATTCATCAACGGAAAGCGTCAAGTGATTGAATTAAAACAGTGCGCACAAGAAAAAAGGGCGCGTCGAATGGCGACGCGCCCTGAACCAACAATCATTGGCAACTGCGATAGTTGGAGCTTCATTGTAGGCAAAAAGGCCGCCTGAAAAAGCCCGACCCTCGGCATCCAAGGGAAGTTGCCAGGGTGCAACAGGAATTTTATACACAGTTTATACACAGTCTGCACAAGAACAACGCTGGACAACTTGTGGGTGAGCTGTGGATCAACTGTGCATTGCTCAAAAACATCCCACATCGTGAACAGAGCGCCCGTCGATATGCAGATAAGTGTTGAACGCAAGTCTCTATTCTATCGAAACTGGTTGATGGACCTCTGAAAAGTTAGCAAAAGCTAACATCTAGACTGGTGTGGGCGCTTCCTGCCAACCCCTCAAAAAAACCAGGCACCGACAATGGCCCCCTTGAAACGTAGGGAATGGCCCGACTCCGGGCCATCCTCGTTCTCGCTTGTGGCGCTTATCTGCCGGGGCGAATCAGCGCGTACTGAGCCCACTCGCCACGGCGATACAGCACGTTGATGGACTTGCTCTTATCAGCCTTGGACAACACGGATTCAAACTCTTTCACGCCCGCCACTTCGGTGTTGGCAACCGACAGGATGATGTCCCCTTCCCGGAGGCCAGCGCGTGCTGCCGCGTCCGTGGCGGTCGCCACGACCACCCCGCCCTTGAGCTTGAGTTCCTTCTTCTGGGCATCCGTCAGTTCCGTCACTGACAAACCGATCTGCTGTGCAGCGGCAGAGGCCTTGGGCTTCTCCTCGCGCTCGGCTACTTTGGTGGCGGGCTTGTCAGGTTCGATCTCCGCGATGGTGATGGCCAGATCGCGGGATGCACCGCGACGGAACACCGTCACCGAACTGCGATTGCCTGGTTTGGTGTTGCCCACAAGGCGCGGCAGGTCTGCCACCTTCTCGATGGGTTTGCCATCAAAGCGCGTGATGATGTCGCCCGCCTCCACACCCGCTTTGTCGGCGGGCGATCCTGCCTCCACTCCGGTCACCAGAGCGCCCTGCGCCTTGCCCAGGCCAATCGACTCAGCAACATCCTTGGTGACTTGCCCGATCTGGACACCGATACGGCCACGCGTCACACGGCCCGAAGCGCGCAGCTGCTCACTCACACGAATGGCTTCATCCATGGGGATGGCGAACGAGATACCCATGAATCCGCCAGAGCGGGAATAGATCTGGCTGTTAATGCCCACCACCTCACCACGCATGTTGATAAGCGGCCCGCCAGAGTTTCCGGGGTTGATGGCCACATCGGTCTGGATGAAGGGCAGGTAGTCACCCGTATCGCGCTGCTTGGCACTGACGATGCCCGCAGTGACCGTGTTTTCCAGCCCAAAGGGTGAGCCGATCGCCATCACCCACTCGCCCACTCGGAGGCGACTCACATCCCCCACTTTCACAGCAGGCAATCCTGACGCCTCGATCTTCACAACGGCCACGTCAGTGCGCTTGTCAGCCCCCACGATGCGCGCCTTGAACTCACGCTTGTCCGTCAAGGTCACAATGACCTCGTCAGCGCCTTCAACCACATGCGCGTTGGTCATCACAAACCCGTCAGAGGTCAGAATGAAACCCGATCCCACTCCACGTGGCTGCGCCTCTTCTTCCTGTTGAGGCCGTTGAGGCCGCTGTTGACGCGGAGCATTGGGGATGGGTACCCCAAATCGGCGAAAAAATTCCAGCATCTCTTCGTCCATGCCATTGGCGCTGGCTCGACTGGACGCTTTCTCGACGGTGCGGATGTTGACCACTGACGGCCCCACCTGATCCACCAGATCGGTGAAATCAGGCAAGCCCCGAACCAGCGGTGCAGGTTGTGCCAACGCCGCATGGGGCGCTACCGAGACCGTGGCCAGACCACCCATCAGGCATGCCACTGCCACCGAACGCAACATACTTCCATCAAACTTCGGCATCTTCGACCTTTCTTGATTCTTGGCGAATGCTGTTCACGAATTGTGTGTGACTGTGAAGAGTGTGACGCCAAATGGTTCCCCGCATTCGTCACGCCCTCCATGCCCACACAAACCGCCAAATGACCGGGTATGGCGGCCCGCAGTCATCGGCAGCGCGGCTGTCAGCGCAGGCGCTCCAGCTGACCTACAAAAAGGCGCAGTGTCTGCAGAGGTACCTCTCCCACTGCGGTCAACCACGTGTCTGACGGCCCACGCTGAGCTACCAGCTGTGTAGCGCCCATGCTGGACACCTGGGGCTGCGCGGGATGACGCTGCGGGTCGAAGGGCTCCAGAAACAACGACACCGAGGCCAGTCCATCGGAGTACAGGCACTGCAAGACACTGGAGGCATCCGGAGCGTCAGACATCGCCCGTCGGTGACAGCTGACAGGCACAAATCCGGCCACGGGCTGGCGCAAGGCCCAACCTTCGGCCTTTGCCGTAGTTTTGACCACTGAGGGTGCCACCACCTTGTAACCCGAAGTCGCGTCCATCAGACGCGTCAGCTGATCAACCTTCACCGGCGCATTGAGATCCAGCTCGGAAAAAGCCGCTTGCTCCAAGACCCGACCATCAGCCGCCAGCGTCTGCAGCTTCACCACCAGCCCGGTTTCACGCTCGCTCCAGAGCCGATAACCGAACCGCAGGGTATCCGCCGGCTGAAACCAGACCACGTCCGACACGAAGCCAGCCACGCGCTCCTGCCCCAGCAGGCGGGGCGTGTAGAACTGGGCGATCGATGTACCGCTGACAACAGGTACGCGCGGAAAGAGCCCAGATACATCGCGGCGGTCTGACCGCACAACGCGCGCCTGGGGCAGGAAGGTACGAACTTCGTCGTTACGGCGATAGACCGTGCGCGGAGTGCCACTGAGCGATTCAACCCGCTCCAATTGTTGCTGGCCATCGCATGCGTGCCAGATGCGTGAGCTGGACATGGCGCCGTTGGCCGACAACACCACAAAGGTTCCGGCATAGGCTCGGCTGCACGGTGCGCTGTGCATGCGCTCGATCCACTGCGCCATGTCGCGCTCGGCCACTGCAGTGGTAGTTGACTCAGAGGATGCAGCAGGAGCCCCCGCCACAGGCCCCACGAACAAGCCACACATCGCTGCGGCTATCAGCGACCCAAGCCATCGAACCCGGGTATTTCCAAAGACCTTCGCAACTCCAGAGGGGTTCATCACACGATCTCAGCGCCAGACATACCGTTCACGATTCAGCGGCCAGGAGTCTCAAAAGTAGCGTTGCGCAAAAAGCCAGCAGGCATCTGCAGGGCCGACGTACTGCCAAACTGCTTATGGGCCGCCAGCAACTCATCCAATCGAGGATCCCGGATCATCACTTGCTGGCCGTCCGCATCAGCAACAGCCACGACAGGCGCGCCTTGCGCCGTCGCACGCTCGGGGGAAGACGCGGCCAGTTGAGCACCCGCTCCACCCGCCCCCTGCAGTTGGGAAAACGAGGTCCAGCCAATGGCCGCCACGGCGGCCAGCGACGCAAAACCCGCAACCATCTTCCAACGGAAAACCGAAGCATTGGCAGCCACAGGCAGAGGGGTGGCTACGATGCCCAGTTGGGCTGGAACATGTGGACGCTGTGGCGGAGCCTCCTTGGCCAGCTCTTCGCGCAAGCGGGACAAAAACGCTGGATTTGCTGGCCGCGCCAAATCAGAAGAACGCAACGCATCGCCCACAAGGTGATAAACCGCCCATGTGTCGCGTCCTTCGTCTTCCGCCGCCCAGGCCAGCGCATCGGCAAACTCATCGCCGTGCAGCTGACCATCCGCCAGAGCAGATAGCTGTTCGCTCCGTCCGCCGGTCAAGCTGACGTCCGCCGAGGCGGTGATACCTGTTTGTGCCTTGTTCATTCAATCACCTCACCACCGTTTGCCCGACTGGTTTTCGAGCAAGGGTCGCACTTTGGCCGAAATGGCTTCTCGCGCCCGAAAAATTCGAGATCGCACCGTACCAATGGGGCACCCCATCGCGGTAGCAATTTCTTCATAACTGAGCCCTTCAATCTCTCGCAGCGTGACAGCTTGGCGCAGATCATCGGGCAAGGCCTCCATGGCTGCATTCACGACCTGGGCGATTTCCTGGGCCGCAAGGACAGTTTCAGGGGTTTCGTCGCTGGTTAGTTCGTGTCCAAAGCGGGAAGTTTCATCCTCGTCCTCCGAACCCCTGAATGCATTTTCGGAAATGACCGGGTTGCGCTTCATGTCCATGAGCGCCTTCTTGGCTGTATTGACAGCAATCCGGTACAGCCAGGTGTAAAACTGGGCGTCGCCGCGAAACTGGTGCAGCGCCCGATAGGCGCGAATGAAGGTTTCCTGGGCAATGTCCTGCACGAGGTCCGTGTCGCGCACCATGCGCCCGATCAGTCGTTCGATGCGGCGTTGGTACTTGATGACCAGCAATTCATAGGCGCGCTGGTCGCCCGCTACCGTGCGCTCCACCAGTTGGAGGTCGCTGTCTTCGGAGGGGGAGGGCGGAATTACAGTCATGGATACTCAGTATTCACGCCCTGGGGCAGCTTGCCGGGCGGTTTCGTCAGCGTTGTCAGCGCCCGATCTGGCGCGCGAATATACCGCACGGCGCAAGTCCATCCAGCGCTCTGGCTGGCTGGAACGCTCCAGCCACAACCACAGCGGCGGATGTCCGACGAGCAAGATGCGCACCCACAGATGCGCCTGCAGATCCAGAAGCACCTCCGGGGGCGCTGAAAGCGTCAGCGGCACACTGATGGGCGGCGCCACTCGGTTCAGCGTCCAGGCTTGGCCGTCGAACTGCAAAACTCCACGGGCTTGGCTCCACCAAAAGTGCATGGCAGCCGCCATCGCTGGCAGCCAGAAACACAGGGCCACTGCGATAGACAGATGCGCAGCACGGCTACCCCAAGCGATCCAGGCAACCAAAACGGCACCACCAGCAAGCACCCATGCAGCCAACAGCACGCCCAGAGCCCGACTGCGACGCAGCGAATATTGGACAGAGGGAGGCCATCTCGAAAGCCGCGTCACAAGACAGCTCCCTTCGACGGACGGATCAAGCGCCAACTCGATGACGGACCGACACCACAGTCAATGACACATCGCCCGCAGGCCCACGAGCGATACGTATTGCCACCGAATCCGAGATTGGTATGTGCGCGCAATCAGACGCGTTTGAATACCAGCGTTCCGTTGGTGCCGCCAAAGCCAAAGTTGTTCTTGACGGCCACATCAATCTTCATGTCCCGCGCCGTATTGGCGCAGTAGTCGAGATCACACTCCGGATCCTGGTTGAACAGGTTGATGGTGGGCGGCACTTTTTGTTCATGCAGTGCCAGCACGGTGAACACACTTTCAATCCCTCCCGCACCGCCGAGCAAGTGGCCCGTCATGGATTTGGTGGAGCTCACAACGGTCTTGTAGGCGTGGTCGCCCAAGGCCGCTTTGATTGCATTGGTTTCGTTGATGTCACCCAGAGGAGTGGACGTGCCGTGGGCATTAAGGTAATCCACCTGATCGGCATTGATCCCGGCGTTGCGCAACGCGCTGAGCATGGCGCGCCGGGGCCCATCCATGTTGGGAGCGGTCATGTGACCTGCATCTGCGCTCATGCCGAAGCCGCTGAGTTCGGCATAAATCTTGGCGCCTCGCGCTTTGGCGTGTTCATACTCTTCGAGCACCATCACACCTGCGCCTTCGCCCAGCACAAAACCGTCGCGGTCCTTGTCCCAGGGGCGGGATGCCGTCTTGGGGTCGTCGTTGCGGGTGGACAGGGCCCGCATGGCGGCAAACCCGCCGATGCCCAGCGGAGATACCGTGGATTCGGTACCGCCAGCCACGACCACGTCCGCATCGCCATATTCGATCATGCGACCGGCCTCGCCGATACAGTGCAAGCCTGTTGTGCAGGCAGTCACCACGGCAAGGTTGGGCCCCTTGAAGCCAAAGCGCATGGACACATGCCCTGCCACCATGTTGATGATGGACGCAGGTACAAAAAATGGGGTGATACGCCGTGGCCCGCGGCTGACCAGCTCGGCGTGGGTGTTTTCGATCAGCGGGAGGCCGCCAATGCCGGAGCCGATCACGCAGGCAATGCGTGTGGCGAACTCCTCACTGAGCGCTTCACCCGTGGGAAGCCCTGCGTCCTGGACGGCCTGCGCTGCAGCAGCGATGCCATAGTGGATGAAGGTATCCATCGCGCGCGCATCCTTGGCGCTGATGTACGACTCTAGGTCAAGACCTTTGACCTCTCCCGCAATCTTGCAGGCGAAGTTCGATGCATCGAACTTGGTGATGAGATCAATGCCGGACTGGCCGGCAAGGAGATTGGCCCAGGACTCGGCCACCGTGTTACCCACGGGGCTGACGCAACCCAGGCCGGTCACGACAACGCGACGACGGCTCATGCGTATAAAACCTTCTGCTGATCGCTTGAGTCAGGCGCAAGGCGCCGCTCAGGCCTTCTGGTGGGTGTTGGCGTAGTCGATGGCGTTTTGCACCGTGGTGATCTTCTCGGCGTCTTCGTCCGGGATCTCGATGCCGAATTCGTCTTCCAGAGCCATCACCAGTTCCACCGTGTCGAGCGAGTCGGCACCGAGGTCTGCCACGAAGGCCTTTTCATTGGTGACTTGGGACTCTTCCACACCGAGTTGTTCGGCAATGATTTTTTTGACGCGTGCTTCGATATCGCTCATGGTTTCCCTCTGGGGGTTGTGAATGAATCCGCGATTCTAGCCGCTTAAGGAGAAGCCCCTAAACGACCCGCCGTCCGGATGAACCGGCGTTAACTTTCAATAACTACATGTACATGCCGCCATTGACATGCAACTCCTGCCCCGTCACATAGCCAGCCTCGCGCGAGGCAAGGTACGCCACCGCGTGCGCGATGTCGGCCGGCTTGCCCATGTGACCCAGCGGGATCTGCGCATTGAGCGCTTTTTGCTGGTCTTCGGGCAACACGGAGGTCATGTCGGTCTCGATGAAACCGGGTGCGACGCAGTTCACGGTGATGCTGCGGCTGCCCAGCTCACGGGCCAGTGCGCGCGTCATGCCCGCCACACCCGCCTTGGCCGCAGCGTAGTTGGCCTGGCCTGGATTGCCCGACGCACCCACCACGCTGGTGATGCTGATGATGCGCCCAAAGCGCTGCTTCATCATCGGCCGGATCGCTGCGCGGCTCGTGCGGAATACCGCCTTGAGATTGGTGTCCAGCACGGCATCCCAGTCGTCGTCTTTCATGCGCATGGCCAGAGTGTCGCGCGTAATGCCCGCGTTGTTCACCAGCACATGCAGGCCACCTTGCTGCTTGACGATGGCGTCCATCAGGGCCTCGACCGCAGCCACATCGTTCACGTTCAGATTGGCACCGCGGCAACCAGGGTAAGCCGACAGCGCCTGGCTGATGCGCGCAGCGCCTTCATCCGTGGTGGCTGTACCCACCACTTGGTAGCCGCGCACCGCCAACTCCAGGGCAATGGCAGCACCGATGCCGCGCGATGCACCGGTCACCAGCGCCACTTGCGCCGCCTGCACTGCTGTCTGGGTCGATTCCGTCATGCCAACAACTCCCGGGTTTCAGCCAGCGTGGCCGAGTCAAACAATGCTGCGCCGACCAGTTCAGGGTCGATGCGTTTGGTGAGGCCTGCCAGCACCTTGCCAGGGCCACATTCAATGATGTGCGTCACACCACGGCCTTTCAGCGCGTGCACGCATTCCACCCAGCGGACGGGGCCAAAGGCCTGGCGGTAGAGCGCTTCGCGAATGGCATCAGCGTCTTGCTGCACCACCACGTCCACGTTGTTGACCACCGGAATCTGAGGGGTAGCAAGCGCAACCTCCGCCAGCGCCATACGCAGCTTTTCAGCCGCAGGCCTCATCAGGCTGGAATGGAAAGGCGCCGACACTGGCAGGGGCAATGCGCGCTTGGCGCCCGCCGCCTTGAGCACCTCACAGGCCTTGTCCACACCCGCCTTGGTACCGGCGATCACGGTCTGGATCGGGTCGTTGAAATTGACAGCCTCCACCACCTCAGCCGTACCTGGCCCGAACGATGCCAAAGCCTCGGCACAACCAGCGATGACCTTGGAAGCCTCCATGCCCAGAATGGCCGCCATGGCGCCGGTGCCGACAGGCACCGCCTCTTGCATGGCCGCCGCACGCAGCCGCACCAGCGGGGCCGCCTGCGCGAGCGTCAACACACCAGCCGCCGCCAGGGCGGAGTATTCGCCCAGCGAATGCCCGGCAACGGCCACCGGGGCTGCGCCACCTTCTGCGCGCCACACCCGCCATGCCGCCACGCCAGCGACCAGCATCACCGGCTGGGTGTTGGTGGTGAGGGCCAAAGCCTCCTTGGGGCCTTCCTTGATCAGCAGGCCGACATCCTCACCTAGAGCATCCGAGGCTTCCTGCAGGGTCTGCGCCACCACCGGGTGGTCACCCCAACCATCGAGCATGCCAACCGATTGCGAGCCTTGCCCCGGAAAGACAAATGCAAAAGACTTCATGAAAAATCCAGAAATATGATGAAACCGGCCGGTAGCGCAGATACTTATTGCGCCAGCAGCTACAACTTCAGGAGCACAGCACCCCAGGTAAAACCACCACCCACACCTTCGAGCAGCAGGGTTTCGCCTTTCTTGACCTGACCGGTGCGCACCCCATGGTCCAAAGCCAGCGGAATGGAGGCTGCCGAGGTGTTGCCGTGTTGGTCCACCGTGACCACCACCTTGTCCATGGACATCTTCAGTTTGCGGGCGGTGCTCTGCATGATGCGGATGTTGGCCTGGTGCGGGATCAGCCAGTCGATATCGGCCTCGGTCAGCCCGGCCTTGGCCAGGGCCGCGTGGGCCGCCTTTTCCAGCACACCCACTGCCAGCTTGAAGACCGCCTGTCCGTCCATTTTGAGGACCGGATCCCCAAGCACCTTGCCGCCGGACACATTGCCGGGCACACACAAAATATCGACATGCTTGCCGTCGGCGTGCAGGTCGCTCGACAGAATGCCAGGCGTGTCAGAGGCCTCCAGCACCACAGCGCCCGCACCATCACCGAACAACACACAGGTGGTGCGGTCGTTGAAGTCCAGGATGCGGCTGAAAACCTCTGCACCAATCACCAGCGCGCGATTGGCAGCACCTGTCTGGATCATGGCGTCCGCCACCGACAGGGCATAGACAAAACCGCTGCACACAGCTTGCACATCAAACGCAGGGCATCCATTGGCACCCAGCTTGTTCTGCAAGATACACGCAACGGACGGGAACACCATGTCCGGCGTGGACGTGGCCACGATGATCAGATCGATATCGGTGGGCTGCAGGCCGGCGGCCTGCAGGGCATTGCGCGCAGCCTCCAACCCCAAGTCGCTGGCGGTCACATCCGGCGCCGCAAAGTGGCGCGCCCGGATGCCGGTGCGCTCCACAATCCATTCATCGGAGGTTTCGATACCGCGCTGGCCCAGTTCGGCGACCAGATCAGCGTTGGTCAACCGGCGGGGAGGCAGGTAGCTGCCGGTGCCGGTAATGCGGGAATAACGTCTCATTATTGTGCGGTCGCCGCAACGCCAGGCTGGGGCTGGGCATCTGCAGGCGCCAGCAGGGGCGCCGCGTGCGCAATCCGGGTCCGGACACGGTCGAGCAGGTTGTTGCGGGCTGCATCATACGCCCGGTTCAACGCCTGCTCGAAAGCCATGGCGTCTGCCGATCCGTGACTCTTGAACACCAGCCCGCGCAGGCCGAGCAACGCCGCGCCGTTGTAACGGCGGTAATCCATGCGCTTCATCAACGCTTTTAAGATCGGATAGGCGACGATAGCGGCCATTTTGGTAAAAATGTGGCGTGAAAATTCGGTTTTAAGTGCTCCGATGATCATCGAGGCCACACCTTCGCTGGCCTTGAGCGCCACATTGCCCACAAAACCATCACAGACCACGATATCCACCGTACCCTTGAAGATATCGTTGCCCTCCACATTG
Source organism: Acidovorax sp. 22279 (assembly GCF_052045435.1). Lineage (NCBI taxonomy): Bacteria > Pseudomonadati > Pseudomonadota > Betaproteobacteria > Burkholderiales > Comamonadaceae > Acidovorax > Acidovorax sp. 22279. Next base: position 197,394 of record NZ_JBQEOV010000003.1, on the reverse strand, counting down.
CCATAGAAGTTCAAATCGCCGGAATTAGCGGCAGATCGCAGCAATTCACCCGCCTTTTTGATCACCTCACTGCCTTTGATGACCTCTTCACCAATGTTCAGCAAACCCACCGTGGGCTCGCCACCCTCCTGAAGGACGGATACCAGGGCAGAGCCCATCACGGCGAACTGCAGCAGGTGCTCGGCCGAGCAATCGACGTTGGCCCCCAGGTCCAGCACCGTGGTGGCACCACCGGTGGCGTTGGGCAGCTGGGTAGCGATGGCAGGACGGTCGATACCGTCCAACGTCTTGAGCAGATAGCGGGCAATGGCCATCAAGGCACCGGTATTGCCCGCAGACACGGCCGCCGAAGCCGTGCCATCCTTGACTTGCTGGATGGCCACGCGCATCGAAGAATCCTTCTTTTTGCGCAAGGCCACTTCCACCGGGTCATCCATAGCGACCACTTCGGTAGCGGGAACGATGGTGGCTCGGTCGTGGGAGAACGATTGCAGGCTGTCCGCCAGGCCAACGAGCAGCAGACGGGCATCCGGGTGGTGGTCGAGAAACTGGCGGCACGCCGCGAGCGTGACGCGGGGGCCATGGTCGCCCCCCATGCAGTCAACAGCCAGTGTGATCATGGGCGACTTGTCCGGCCGGCCCAAAGGGCCGAGAGATGAATACGACGGTCAAAACAAAGGCCCGCGCTACAGGGTTTGTAGCAACGGGCCTTTGGATGGGGTGAAGGTCAGGCTTCAGACTTGTTCTTCAGCACCTGACGGCCACGGTAGAAACCGTTGGGGCTGATGTGGTGACGCAGGTGCGTTTCACCAGTGGTGGGTTCCACAGCAATGCCTGGCACGTTCAGGGCATTGTGCGAGCGGTGCATGCCGCGCTTGGAAGGGGACTTTTTGTTTTGCTGAACGGCCATGATGGCTCCTGATCTGGAATAGGTTGGTAAAAACGCGATCAGCCCAAAAAGACACGATGGGGTTCGCGTGAAGCCCACGATTATAACCCAAATGATTTTTGGGTCGATGAATCAGTCCTTGGCGTCTTTGCGCAAGGCTGCCAGCGCGGCAAACGGGTTGGGTTTTTCGGCGTTGGCTTCTTCAAAATCGTCGTCCGAAGACGCCAGCGGCACCGAGGTCGGGCACTCGTCGTGTTTGGGCACCACGGGCAACGCCATCAACAGTTCGTCTTCGATGAGTTCGTGCAGATCAAACTCGCGGCTCAGGGCCAGCAGGTCTTCTTCGCTCTCATCGTCCAGGGCCTCGGCCGTGGCTTCGTCCGCCACAAAGCGGAACTCACGATCCACCTCCAGGGGCACATCGACCGGCGTCAGGCAGCGCTGGCACTCCATGGGGAAGCTGGCGCGCACCTTGATGTGCAGCCAGACCTGCCCCATGCCTCCCAGGGCAGTACGCACTTCGCCCGTCGCCTCCCAGTCCACCAACAGGTCGGGGTGCAGGCCTTTGGCCTCTTGCGCCAGGCGTTCGTACTTCAGCAGCGAGTCGTGTCCCGCCAGCCGACCGCCCGCCTGTGCGAAGGCTTTCACGTCGAGGCGCTGGGCGGAGAATTCCTTGGTCATGGCGGCAGTGTAAGAGAATCGGCGCATGCATCAATCCCCCTCCCCGCAACGCCCTCTGGTATTGGGCTCGACCTCGCGCTACCGGCGCGAATTGCTGGAACGGCTGAACCTGCCTTTCGAAGTGACCGCCCCCCATGTCGATGAGACTCCCCTGCCCGGCGAGGCGCCCCGCGCCCTGGCCTTGCGCCTGGCTCTGGCCAAAGCGCAAGCTGTGGCGCGGCAGCACCCCGAAGCCGTGGTGATCGGATCCGACCAGGTGGCCGACCTGGCCGGAGAGCCGCTGGGCAAACCGGGCCAGCACGATCGCGCGGTGCAGCAGTTGCGCCAGATGCGCGGCCAGACGGTGGTGTTCCAAACCGCCCTGGCGGTGGTGTGCGCGGCCACCGGCTTTGAACAGGTGGACCTCGCCCCCGTAGAGGTGAAGTTCCGCGACCTGTCGGATGAAGAAATCGAGCGCTACCTGCGCGCCGAGCAGCCCTACGACTGCGCGGGCAGCGCCAAGAGCGAAGGCCTTGGTATTGCCCTGCTGGACGCCATCCACAGCGACGACCCCACGGCACTCATCGGGCTGCCACTGATCCGCACATGCCGCATGCTGCGCGCAGCAGGGCTGGTGCTGCCATGAACGTAAAAACCGGCACGCTGTACCTGGTGCCCGCCCCCCTCGACTTTGGCTGCGACACCCAGGCCCCACTGCAGGATGCCCTGCCCTCGGCCACCCTGCAGACAGCCGCCCGCCTGACCCACTGGGTGTGCGAAAACGCCAAGAGCACGCGCGCCTATCTCAAGCGCATTGACGCGCTGCACCCCCTGGCCCTCTCTCTACAGCAACAGCAGATCACCGAGTTGCCCCGTGAAGTGCACAAAAAAGGTGACCACGGCGACAAAGGCTCAGCGCCGTTCGACGCCCGCCCGCTGCTGGCTGCAGCCCTGAACGGGCACGACATCGGCCTGGTCAGCGAAGCTGGCATGCCCGCAGTGGCCGACCCTGGCTCGTCGGTGGTGCGGGCCGCGCACGACCTGGGCCTGCGCGTGGTGCCGTTGGTAGGGCCGGTGTCGCTGCTGCTGGCCCTGGCCGCCAGTGGCCTCAATGGACAAAACTTCGCCTTCGTCGGCTATCTGCCACAAGACGGACAAGAGCGCACACAGCGCATCAAGGAGCTGGAAGGCATCGCGCTGCGCACGGGCCAGACCCAGCTGTTCATCGAGACCCCGTACCGCAACCCAGCACTGTGGCAGGCACTGGTTCAGACCCTGCAGCCGCACACCCGGCTGGCGCTGGCCAGCGGCCTGACCCTGCCCGACGCGCGGGTGCAAAGCCAGCTGGTGCGCCAGTGGAAGCAGCAGCCCGCACCGCCGGACAACCGCACCCCCGTGGTGTTTGCGCTGGGGCGTTGAGACAGCGACGGGGTAACACGCTACGGGCGAGGCGCCTGGAATGCTACATATTCAGGAGCATTCCAGGCATATTTCACTGGCGCAACCGCCCCAAAACACCCCCAAACCCCTCAGGCCACTTCACAACGGCCCCACACCGGCACCGCAGCACAGCGCACCCAGGCCCAACAAAAAACCCCGGCAGATACCTCTGCAGGAGCTTCAAATAGATATCTGCCATCGATGCAGGGGCTTGCGCGGATGATCACGCCCCCGGCCGACTCCGAGGCGAATATCAGCGCAACTGTGGCCCCGATATGGCCAGTGACTTGACGGCGCCCATGCCCACCGCCGCGCCAAACCGCTTGGCCAGGCGCTCGGCCACGTTGTCGCGGCGGGTGTAGTCGATGATGTCTTCGGCCTTGACCACTTCGCGCGCGACATAGTCCAGGTTACCCAGCTTGTCCGCCAGGCCCATTTCCACGGCCTGCTGGCCCGTCCAGAACAAGCCGCTGAAGGTATCGGGCGTGGTCTTGAGACGGTCACCGCGCCCCGCTTTCACCACGGCAATGAACTGTTGGTGGATCTGGTCGAGCATGGTCTGCGCGTAGGCGCGCTGCTTCTCGGTCTGCGGGCTGAAAGGGTCCAGAAAACCCTTGTTCTCGCCTGCGGTGAGCAGGCGGCGCTCCACGCCCACCTTCTCCATCACGCCGGTGAATCCAAAACCGTCCATCAGCACACCAATGCTGCCCACGATGCTGGCCTTGTCCACGTAGATATCGTCGGCGGCGGCTGCAATGTAGTAGGCAGCCGAGGCGCAGGTTTCTTCGACCACCGCGTAGATCGGCTTGTTGTGCTTGGCTTTCAGGCGCACGATCTCGTCGTTGATGATGCCGGCCTGCACCGGGCTGCCACCGGGCGAGTTGATGAGCAGCACCAGCGCTTGCGAGCCCTCATCCTCCAGCGCGCTGCGCATGGCGGCCACCACAAACTCGGCACTGGCCTCGGCGCCACTGGCGATCTCGCCCTTGATGTCCACCACGGCGGTGTGCGGCGTGCTTTTGCTGGTGCTGGGAGATGCCTGACGCAGGGCCACGAACGCAACAGCAGCAAACAACACCAGCCATGCCAAGCGGAAAAAAATCTTCCAGCGGCGGGTGCTGCGTTGTTCGTTGAGGGCGGCAAAGGCCAGCTTTTCCAGCGTGGCGCGTTCCCACCCGGGTTCACGCGATGAATCGCTCACAGGGGCTCCTGAATTAGTAGCTGCTTGCGCCCACAGATCGGGGGCGGAATTGCTTTTGGGGTCAAAGCCCGACGAGGCGGGCTGCTGGGGGTCAGTCATGTCATGCGTCCTGGGCACTGCACCGCTGCGGCCCGCGCTTTGCGGTGGCCCGCATCGGGCGGCAGCACATCAGGGTAATTCATCCGGATTTTCTAGAACTCTACAGGCTGCAGGTTGTAGGCAGTATGCCAGCGCACCACACCATCGCTCTCCGACAGGGCAATTTTGACCAGCCCACCGCGGCAGGGACCGCCCGCACACTGGCCGGTATGGGGCAAGTAGGCCGCCCCGTGGGTGGCACACAACAGCCAGTGGCCTGTGTCATCAAAAAAACGGTTGGGCTGGTAGTCCATCTCCATCGCCACATGGGTGCAGCGGTTGAGGTAAGCGTGCGGGAGGCCTCGGTAGCGAATCGCAAAGGCCCTGCACGTCTGGCCTGCGTACTGCACATCAAACGGCACGGCCAAGCCTCCATCGACAAGGTCGGCACTGTTGCACAGCGCGATAGGCTGGTCAGTGGAGGGTATGGTCATGGGCTCGTCCCGCTCCAATACCCGCGTCAAGCGTTGTGCAGCAGCCAGTCGTGCAGCTCGCGCACCGAATGCACAACCGCCAGCGGCTGGAGGGCATGAAAGGCGTCGGGCTCGTGTGCGCCATAGCTCACCCCTACGCTCGCACAGCCCGCGTTGACCGCCATCTGCAGGTCATGGGTGGTGTCGCCAATCATCAGCAGGCGCTCAGGCGCCACGTCAAATTCGGCCATCAGCTCCTGCAGCATCAGGGGGTGCGGCTTGCCAGCGGTCTGGTCGGCGGTGCGGGAGCCGTCGAACACGCCGCGCAAATCCACCGAATGCAGCGCCTCGTCCAGCCCGCGCCGGCTTTTGCCCGTGGCCACGGCCAGCAGGTGCCCACGTTCACGCAGATCGCTCAGCAGCGGCAACACGCCATCGAACAGGCTCAGGTCGTCCTGGTGCTGGATGTAGTGGAAGCGGTAGCGATTGCCCAGCTCGGTGTACTTTTCGGGTGGCACATCAGGGGCGGCATGGGCCAGCGCCTGCATCAGGCCCATGCCAATCACATAGGCGGCCTCCTTGTCTGTGGGTACCGTGCCGCCCACGTCGCGCACCGCTGCCTGGATGCAGCGCACGATGATGGCGGTGGAGTCGAACAGGGTGCCATCCCAGTCAAAGGCGATGAGGTCGAAGCGGCGCGGACGGAAGTTTTTGGCAGACATGGAGGGGTTTCTTCGCGCAGGATCGTCAGGCAGGGGACACGAAATCGGCCAGCTCAGGGGGTAGCTCGGCAATCAGTTGCACACGCTCGCCCGAGGCGGGGTGGTTGAACTGTAACCGCCATGCGTGCAGGAACATGCGCTTCATCGAGAGCTTCTGCAGGCGCTTGTTGAGGTCAAAGTCACCGTATTTGTCATCACCCACGATGGCGTGGCCCTGGCTTGCCAGGTGCACACGGATCTGATGGGTGCGGCCTGTCTTGATGGTCACCTCCAGCAGGGACATCGCCGGCAGGCCTTGAGCGGGGCGCGCGGGCACGGTGCTGCGCACCTTGACCAGTGTGATGGAGCGCATGCCATCCGGGTCATCGGCCGTGGTCACACGCACGCGGCGCTCGCCGTCGGCCTGCAGGTACTTGTGCAGTGGCAGGTCGATGACCTTTTTGTTGGCAGGCCAGATGCCCGTGACGAGTGCCAGATAGGTCTTGCCTGTCTCGCGCTCACGGAACTGGTCTTGCAGGTGAGTGAGCGCTGACCGCTTCTTGGCCACCAGCAGGATGCCCGAGGTCTCGCGGTCCAGGCGGTGCACCAGTTCCAGGAACTTGGAAGCCGGCCGCGCCTGGCGCAATTGCTCGATCACGCCAAAACTCACGCCGCTGCCGCCGTGCACCGCCACGCCCGCGGGCTTGTCCAGGGCAATCAGGTGCTCGTCTTCGAGCAGGATGGGAAATTCGCGCGCAGGCGCCGGACGCTCGGCCTTCTCGGCCACCTTGTCGGAGATGCGCACGGGCGGCAGGCGCACCACGTCCCCTACTTCCACGCGGGTGTCGGCGCTCACGCGGCCTTTGTTGATGCGGACCTCACCGCTGCGGATGATGCGGTAGACATGCGTTTTTGGCACGCCTTTCAAGTGGCGTATCAAAAAGTTATCGAGCCGCTGGCCAGCGGAGTCAGCATCCACTTCCACCAGGCGGGCTGCGGGAAGCCCCGCAGGGGCTGTGGGCGGTTTGGCCCCTATAATGTGTTTCACCTGCGCGTTGTTATGTAAGTGGTTGATTTGTCTGGAGTTTAGTCCACACAGCCCTTGCCCCTCACGCAGGCAGGTCGATGCCACCGGGCGTCGTGCGCGCAGATTGCAGGCCAGATGCCTGTGGTGGCCAGCACGCCGTGCGGCGGGCTGACAGATTGAAACACTGATACGGAATCCCCCAAGCTGGCAGATGTTCCCTACCCGGGCGCAGCCTGTCAGCGGATCAAAGCGAGCATGTGGTTGTTGATGAGCTGGATGGTGACCTTGTGGCGGTGGCTGATGCCCCCGGCTGCACGCTCCAATTCAGCCCCAACGCCCAACCAGCAAGCGCAATCAGCTACTTTTTTGATAGCAAAACTGCGCTCCTACCACTCGCCCCCATCCACGCGCCCCTGCCTCACGATGCTGCGCTAGAGCGCGGCAGATCATTGGCATTCCCGGCAATTCCCTTCGTTTCGATGCGTCAGTCCAGGCATTCACAGCTCCTGTAGAGCTTGTTGTATTGGTTTGGAAACTGTGGGCGGCAGCCCGAGCAGCCCTCCCTGTGGGTCAGGTGGGCTGCACCGCTGCTGTCCGCGAAACACTGAAGGAATCGCATCATGAAGCGGATGCTCATCAACGCCACGCAGCCCGAAGAACGGCGCCTGGCCATCGTCGACGGACAAAAGCTCCTCGACTACGAAATCGAAATCGAAGGGCGCGAACAGCGCAAGGGCAACATCTATAAGGCCGTCGTCACCCGCGTCGAGCCTTCGCTGGAAGCCTGTTTTGTGGACTACGGCGAAGACCGCCACGGGTTCCTGCCATTCAAGGAAATCTCGCGCAGCTACTTCACCCCCGGTGTCTCGCCCAGCCAGGCGCGCATCAATGAAGTGATCAAGGAAGGCCAGGAACTGCTGGTCCAGGTCGAAAAAGAAGAGCGCGGCAACAAGGGCGCAGCCCTGACCACCTTCGTCTCGCTGGCCGGCCGCTATGTGGTGCTGATGCCCAACAACCCCCGCGGTGGTGGCGTCTCGCGCCGCATCGAGGGCGAGGACCGCGCCGAGCTCAAGGAGGCGATGGACCAGCTGGAATACCCCAACGGCATGTCCATCATCGCGCGCACCGCCGGCATTGGCCGCACCGCGCCCGAGCTGCAGTGGGACCTGAACTACCTGCTCAAGCTGTGGAACGCCATCGACGGCGCCGCCAAGGGCGGCAAGGGCGCCTTCCTGATCTACCAGGAATCGAGCCTCGTCATCCGCGCGATCCGCGACTACTTCAACAACGACATCGGTGACATCCTCATCGATACCGACGACATCTACGAACAGGCGCAGCAGTTCATGGCGCACGTCATGCCCGAGCATGCCGCCCGCGTGAAGCGCTACCGCGACGACGCCGCGCTGTTCAGCCGCTTCCAGATCGAGCACCAGATCGAATCGGCCTATGCCCGCACCGTGCAACTGCCCTCGGGCGGCGCCATCGTGATCGACCACACCGAAGCGCTGGTCAGCGTGGACGTGAACTCGGCCCGCGCCATCAAGGGCGGCGACATCGAGGAAACCGCCACCCGCACCAACCTGGAAGCCGCCGACGAAGTGGCCCGCCAGATGCGCCTGCGCGACCTGGGCGGCCTGATCGTGATCGACTTCATCGACATGGAGGAGAGCAAGAACCGCCGCGAAGTGGAAAACCGCCTGCGCGACGCGCTGCGCCAGGACCGCGCCCGCGTGCAGTTCGGCACCATCAGCAAGTTCGGCCTGATGGAGATGAGCCGCCAGCGCCTCAAGCCCGCCTTGAGCGAAGGCTCGTCCATCCCCTGCCCACGCTGCGGCGGCTCGGGCCACATCCGCGATACCGAATCTTCGGCCCTGCAGATCCTGCGGATCATTCAGGAAGAGTCCATGAAGGACAACACGGCCGCTGTGCACTGCCAGGTGCCGGTGGAAGTGGCTTCGTTCCTGCTGAACGAAAAGCGCACCGAGATCGCCAAGATCGAACTCAAGCAGCGCGTGGCCGTGCTGATGGTGCCCAACAAGACGCTGGAAACCCCCAACTACCGCCTGGAACGCCTCAAGCACGACGACCCGCGCCTGGACCACATCGAAGCCAGCTACAAGCTCGCCGAAGAAGTGGAAGACCCCACGGCCGTGACGCGCCGCTCGCAGGAGCCCACCAACAAGCAGACCCCGGTGATCAAGGGCGTGCTGCCTGACGCACCCGCCCCCGTGGCTGAGCCCCGCCCCGAAGGCGCCGCACGCCCACCCCGTGGTGGCCAACGCCCTGCAGCCGCTGCCACCCCTGCACCTGCACCAGTAGCCGCTCCAGCACCCGCCCCTGCCGCACCGCAAGAGCAAGGCTTCTTCGCCTGGCTCAAGAGCCTGTTTGGCTTTGGCAGCGCACCGGCAGCCCCCACCCCGGTCACAACGGCATCGCCCGCAGCCGCACCTGCCGCTGCCGAAACCACCAGCCGTGGCGAACCGCGCCGCGAAGGCCGCAACGGTGAAAGCCGTGGCCGCCGTGGCGGCCGCGATGGCAACCGGGACGGCCAGCGCGAAGGCGCACCGCGTGATGGCAACCGCGAAGGCAGCTCTGGCGAAGGCCGTGGCCGCCGTGGCGAACGCTCGGCCGAAGGCCGCGCACCCCGCGATGCAGACAATCGTCCACCCCGCGACGCAGAGCGCCGTCCCGAAGGCGAAGGCCGTGAAGGGGGCCGCAACGGACGTGGCGAAGGCCGTGAAGGGGGCCGTGGTCGCCGCGACAGCGAGCCGCGCAACCTGAACGCTGGCGTGAATGGTGACAACAACGCAGCTACCACTCCGGTGGAAGGCCCCAACGCAGGCAACACCGGTGGCGCAGAAGGCCAGCCGGCGCAGCAACCCCGTGGCGAGCGCGGTCCGCGCCGCGAACGGGGTGATCGCGGTGGCAACCGTGGTGAACGCGGTGAACGCGCTCCCCGCGCGGTCGAGGCCCAGGAGGCAGGCGCCACAGCCGCCGCTGGTGACTTTGCGGACACCGCTCCACTGGCATCGCTGCCGGACCTGGACCTGAGCGGCAATGACGCACCCGCCAACGGCAATGGCGCCACCGAAGAGCAGCGCCGCGAGCGCCGCTCCCGCGACCGCTATGGCCGTGACCGCCGCGAACGTGGCGAGCGTGGCCCGCGCGACAACAACGGCAACGCCGAAGCAGCTGCGCCAGCGATGCTGGACTTTGACCCCACCCAGGCCGAGCCCGCACCGGCACAGGACGAGGCGCCGCGCCGCAGCTACTTCAGCAACGCGCCCGCCGCCGAGCCTGTGGCACCGGCGGCAACCCCTGTCGCAGCTCCTGTGGCAGCCCCAGCCGCTTCAGCCACTGAGCCAGCCGCAGCGCCTGTTACCACGGCAGCTGTTGCAGCGCCCGTTGCAAACCCTGCAGCCGCACCGGTGGCTGCACCGGCACCTGTCGCAGCACCTGCACCGGCGGTAGCCGCCCAGGCCCCCGTGGCGACAGCTGCACAAGCCAAGGGACTGCCCCGCGTTCAGGCGTTCACGCTGCCCATCGATGAACTGCAGCAAGTGGCTGCCGCATCGGGCCTGCAGTGGGTGAACTCTGACGCGGACAAGATCGCTGCCGTGCAGGCCGCCATCGCTGCCGAGCCCAAGCCCATCCGCGTGCCCCGCGAGCGCCCCCCTGCGGTGGTGCTGGACGAAGGTCCGCTGGTGCTGGTGGAAACCCGCCGCGACCTGTCGGCCATGGCACTGCCGTTTGAGCAGCCCCCCGCAGCCTGATGCGCTGCAATGGCTGCTGCCCCCAGGGCCGCAGCCCACGCAAAGAAGGCGGCTCAGGCCGCCTTCTTTGCGTGGGCAACTGAGCAAGCAACGTGCTGGGCGCCAATACCCGCAAGCGACAGAAGACGGTCGTCCAGCAGGTACCATTTCAGGCCGCTGGTGCTGCCGGCAACCCGCGCTTTCCAGGCCACACTTCACCCCCGAGATCCACGGACCCTTCGCCCCCATGCTGTTCCTGCTGTCTCCCGCCAAATCGCTCGACTACGACACACCCGTTCCCGAAGGCCTGCCGCACACCACGCCCCAGTTTGTGCCGCAGTCCACGGCCCTGATCGACGTCCTGCGGGAGCAGTCGCCGCAGCAGATCGCGTCGCTGATGGAACTGAGCGACACGCTCGCGGCGCTGAACGTGGCGCGTTACCAGGCCTGGCGCCCCCGCTTCACGGCCCACAACTCGCGCCAGGCGGTGCTGGCTTTCAATGGCGACGTGTACGAGGGGCTGCAAGCCCGCAGCCTGAGCACTGACGACCTGCACTGGGCCCAGAGCCATGTCGCCATCCTCAGCGGCCTGTACGGTGTGCTGCGGCCGCTGGACCGCATGCAGCCCTATCGCCTGGAGATGGGCACGCGCCTGGCCACCGAGGCAGGCAGCAACCTGTACCAGTTCTGGGGCCGCCAGATTGCCGAGCACCTGAACACCCGGCTGCGCGCCGACACCACGCCAGTGGTGATCAACCTCGCCTCGCAGGAATACTTCAAGGCCGTGGACCGCAAGGCACTCAAGGCCCGCGTGATCGAATGCGTGTTCGAGGACTGGAAAGGCGGCAACTACAAGATCATCAGCTTCTTTGCCAAGCGCGCACGCGGCCTGATGGCGCGCTACGCCATCACCCACCGCCTTGCCACACCCCACCAGCTCGAAGGGTTTGACCTGGACGGCTATGCCTTTGCCCCGGCATCATCCGAGCCCGAGCGCCTGGTCTTCCGGCGCAAGACCCCGGCCTCCGTATAAACCCGCCCACCACCCTGCTCTTGTTGAAGGACCGCCATGGCATCGCGTTCTGACCAGCACCCGGACAGCACCACCACCCAGCACGCCAGCGCAGCGCGGCAGGCCATCACCCCCGAGTTGCGCCGCTGGATCATCGAGCAGGCCCAGGCGGGCTACGCTGCGCCCGTGGTGCTGCAGTCCATGCGTGACGCGGGCTGGGACGAAGACGTGGCGGCGGATGCGCTGGAGATCACGCTGCAGGAGCACCTGAACGACCTGGCTGTGCAGCAGGGCCTGCCCTCGGCCGTGCGGGTGCCCGAGCCCCGGCTGGATGAATCCCCCGCCCAGGTGGACTGCGGAGACCGCACCGTGAATGTGCTGCTGGCCATGGCACAGCCGCGCATCGTGGTGTTTGGCAACCTGCTGTCGCCCGAGGAGTGTGATGCCCTGATAGCCGCTGCAGAGCCCCGCATGGCACGCTCGCTCACCGTGGCCACCAAGACCGGGGGCGAAGAGATCAATGCCGACCGCACCAGCGACGGCATGTTCTTCCAGCGCGGGCAAAGTCCCCTGATCCAGCGCATCGAGGAGCGCATTGCGCGCCTGCTCCACTGGCCCATCGAAAACGGCGAAGGCCTGCAGGTGCTGCACTACCGCCCCGGCGCTGAATACAAGCCGCACTACGACTACTTCGACCCCGCCGAGCCCGGCACGCCCAGCATCATCCAGCGCGGCGGCCAGCGCGTGGGCACGCTGGTGATGTACCTGAACACACCTGACAAAGGCGGCGGCACCACCTTCCCCGACGTGCACCTGGAGGTGGCGCCGCAGCGTGGCAACGCGGTGTTCTTCAGCTACGAGCGCCCGCACCCGTCCACCCGCACCCTGCATGGCGGCGCCCCCGTGATCGCTGGGGACAAATGGATTGCCACCAAATGGCTGCGTGAGCGGGAATTTCAGTAAAAACTCCGGCATGCGCTAGTCGAACATGCGCCAGCAGCTATAAAAATAGTAGCAATAGCACAGACTCCCTTAGAACCCACACACCCGAAAGACCAGGCCATGAACACGCCAGAACAATCCCAACTCGGCAAGGCATCGGCCTATGTGGACCAGTACGACGCCTCGCTGCTGTTCCCCATCCCCCGCGCGGGTAAGCGGGCCGAGATCGGCATCACCGGCGCGGCGCCCTTCTTCGGGGCCGACCTGTGGACGGCATTCGAGCTGTCCTGGCTGAATGCGCGTGGCAAGCCGCAGGTGGCACTGGCGCACATCACTGTGCCGTGCGAGACGCCCAACATCGTCGAGAGCAAGTCGTTCAAGCTGTATCTCAACAGCTTCAACAACACCCGTTTTGCCGATGCGGCCGAGGTGCAGGCCCGCATCCGCGCCGACATCAGCGAGGCCGTGTGGCGCGGCGCCGAGCACCCCGCCACCGTGGGCGTGAAGCTCATCGCACCCGAGCTGTTCGACCAGGAGCCCGTGCACGAGCTGGACGGCCTGAGCCTGGACCGGCTGGACGTGGAATGCACGCGCTACCAGCCCGCGCCCGACCTGCTGACGGCCACATTCAATGAAGCGCCCGTGACCGAGACGCTGACCAGCAACCTGCTCAAGAGCAACTGCCTGGTGACCGGCCAGCCCGACTGGGGCAGCGTGCAGATCAGCTACAGCGGCCCGCAGATCAACCAGGAAGGCCTGCTGCAGTACCTGGTGAGCTTTCGCAACCACAACGAATTCCACGAGCAGTGCGTGGAGCGCATCTTCATGGACGTGTGGACGCGCTGCAAACCCATCAAGCTCACGGTGTATGCGCGCTACACGCGCCGGGGCGGGCTGGACATCAACCCGCTGCGCACCAGCCACCCGCAAGCCCTGCCGCGCAACGTGCGCACTGCGCGCCAGTAGGCCTGACCATCCCCGTCAACCGACCGCGCCCGTCAGTTGCGCGCATCGATCCAGTCGCACCGCAGGGTGTGGCGCAGGTGCGCGCGGGTGCGCCAGGCAACGTACAGGCTGGGGACAAAAATGCCGATCAGGCAGACCGGCGCGGCGCAGGGCTCGCCAAAAGCGCAGATGGGAAACCAGCCCACCCAGCCCAGCATCCAGACCGTCAGCACCAGGTCCCACAGGTGGTATTCGAGCGGGTGGTCGGCCTTGTGCGCCACATGCCACTGCTTGATGCGCTGCAGCTCGTCGAGGGTCATGGTGATCTCCCGGAAAACGGGAAAATCACTGTAAGTTACGAGTAAGAATTCGTCAAGGTGCGAGTGTTCCTTGGCGGCTCGTTGCAGCGCCGCTCACCCCAGCCGGAACACGTCCACCGAGCGGCCCAGCGACACCGCGCTCTCCTTGAGGCCCTGGGCGGCGGCGGCAGATTCCTCCACCAGCGCGGCGTTCTGCTGCGTCACGGTGTCGAGCTGGGTCACGGCCTCGTTGACCTGGGCAATGCCCTGCGACTGCTCCTTGGTGGCGCTGCTGATCTGCTGGACCAGCGTGCTCACGCGTTCCACCGCATGGACCACACCCTCGATGGTGGTACCGGCATGGTCCATCTGCTGCGCGCCGCTGGCAATCTGGTTCACCGTGACGCCAATCAGACCGCTGATCTCCTTGGCCGAGCTGGCGCTGCGTTGCGCCAGGGCCCGCACCTCGCCCGCCACCACTGCAAAGCCCCGACCCTGCTCGCCTGCACGGGCCGCCTCCACGGCGGCGTTGAGCGCCAGCAGGTTGGTCTGGAAGGCAATGCCCTCGATCACGCCCACGATCTCGCTGATCCTGGTGGACGACAGCTTCATCTGCTGCATGGCCGCGCCCACCTCCTGCACCGCCTGGCCGCCACGCGTGGCGATGTCGCTGCTCTGTGCGCTCTCGTGCGACACCTTGGCCGCTGTCTCCGACGTCTGCAGCACCGTGCTGGCCAGTTGCTCCATCGCAGCAGCGGTCTCTTCCAGGCTGCTGGCCTGCGACTCGGTGCGGGCTGACAGGTCCATGCCGCCGCGCGCGATTTCGTCGGCCGATTCGATGAAGTTGCGCACCTCGGTGCGCACGTCGCCCACCACGGCGCGCAGGTTGACCTGGGTCTGCTGCAGGCGCTGCATCAGCGCGCCCAGGGGCTGGGGGTAGTCGGTGCCCACCGACGTAGCAAGGTTGCAGGCCGAGATGTCGGACGCGAAGCGAGTGGCATCGTGCACGCCCTGCAGCACGGTGGCCTGAAAGCGCCACAGCGTCCACCCCGCCCCCAGCAACAGCAGCACCAGGCGGGCCACCCAGGCGGTGGTGCCTTGCAGCCCCATCACGTCGGGCAACAAGGCCAGCAGCACCGTCATCAGCAGCAGGATCGCCATGCGGGGCAGCAGCGCCATCTGCGCCAGGCGCTGCTGCCAGCCACGCACTCCCCGGTAGCGCACGTTGCCCGAGTCCAGGTAGAAGCTGCTTGCGCCCGAAGCCGCCTCGCTGCGCATCTGTGCATACAGGGCCTCGGCGGCCACCATCTCGGCCGCACTGGGCTTGGTGCGCACCGACATATAGGCGCGTGGCTTGCCGCCCTCCATGATGGGGGTGACGTTGGCTCGCACCCAGTAGTGGTCGCCGTTCTTGCGGCGGTTCTTGACCAAGCCCGTCCAGGGCTCGCCCCGGCCTATGGTGCGCCACATGTCCTTGTAGGCCTCGGCCGGCATGTCGGGGTGGCGAATGATGTTGTGGGGCTGGCCAATGAGTTCGTCGTAGCTGTAACCGCTGACGCGCACGAACGCCGGGTTGCAGTGCGTGATCTCACCCTTGGTGTTGGTGCTGGACACCAGCAGCTCATCACCGGGGTAGTCAAAATTCTGCTGGGTCACTGGCAGATTGATGCGCATTCGAGGCTCCTGAAGGGCCTGCGGCAGGGGCAGGCGGCGCGGCTTTTTTTTGGCGTGTTGTATGTAACCGCTTGATACGAATCAAGTCTAACTGCTCCCTCCCCTGCTTTGCCCCAAAAAGGTGCCTCCTCACGCCCCTCAAAGCGCAAACAATGAGCGCCTGCTCACCGCCTTTTGGAAATCCGCTGCCTCAATCAAAAAAGCTGCCCGGTTTCCATGGTCGCCTCTGCCCGAGGCCCGCGCCGACGCCCCTCTGCGGCCGCTGCGGCACGCGGCTCCAGCGCAGGCTCTTCCCCCCGCCGCGCCAGTGTGCTGGCCCGCACGCCGAGCAGCCGCAGGCGCTTGTCCAGCGGCACGCGCTTGAGGCATTGCCCCGCCAGCTGCCGGATGGTCGCCCCGTCGGCGGTGTAGCTGTTGGCGGTGTGGTCACGCGTCGCGATCTTGAAGTCGTCGTAGCGCAGCTTGATACCGATGGTGCGCGCCACATAGCCCTTGCGCTGCAGATCTTCGGCCAGCCGCATGCACAGGTCGGTAAAAATGGCTCCCAGCTCAGCCCGGTCACGCACCGCATGCAGGTCGCGGTCGAAGGTGGTCTCGCGGCTCATGCTCACCGGCTCGCTCTCGGTCACCACCGGGCTGTCGTCGCGGCCCCAGGCCACCCGGTGCATCCAGGCGCCGGTGGATTTGCCAAAGTGGCCCATCAGCCACTGCTCATCCTGCGCGGCAAGCTGCCCGATGGTTTCAATGCCCAGCCGTGCCAGCTTCTCGCCCGCCTTGGGACCGATGCCATTGATCTTGCGCACGTTCAAGGGCCAGATTTTGCTCTGCAGGTCTTCCTCGTAAACGATGGAGATGCCGTTGGGCTTGTTGAACTCGCTGGCCATCTTGGCCAGCAGCCGGTTGGGCGCCACGCCGATCGAGCAGGTCAGCCCGGTCCTATCAAAGATGCTTTTCTGGATGAGCCTCGCCAGCACCCGCCCGCCTTCGCGCTGGCCGCCGGGCACGTCGGTGAAGTCGATGTACACCTCGTCCACCCCCCGGTCCTGCATCACCGGTGCGATCTCGGTGATGGTGCTCTTGAACAGGCGCGAAAAGCGTCGCACCTCGTCAAAATCCACCGGCAACACGATGGCCTGCGGGCACAACTTGGCGGCCTTCATCATGCCCATGGCCGAGCCCACGCCGAACTGCCGCGCCGGGTAGGTGGCCGTGGTGATCACACCCCGGCCCACGTAGTCCTTGAGCAGCGGAAAGTCTTCCACCGGTATGAAGCGCCGCTCGCGCTCCTCGGTGCCGCCTGGCCCGCGCAGCAGCAGCTCGTCCACCTTGCGCCGCCCGCCACCGATCACCACAGGCAAGCCTTTGAGTTGCGGGTAGCGCAGCAACTCGACGGACGCAAAGAACGCGTCCATGTCCAGGTGCGCGATGCGGCGCAGCTTGCCGGTAGGGGCAGCCTGCGCAGGAGGTGGTGTCTCAGGAGAATCGGGCTCGGTGGCGGTCACACCCGATATTGTGCGGGGCGGCGCCCTCCCACCGCAGGCGGATGATTAGCGATTGCGCCGCGCATTGCGCTCCCCGGCCCCGATGGCCCCCAGCATCAGCACCACACCCGCCATTTGCCAACCTCCCAAGGTGTGCTGAAAGTACACCCAGTCCACCACGATGGCGACCGTGGGGTAAGCAAACTGCAGTACCGCCACCCGGGCCGTCGCCAGGCGGGCCATGCCCGCGTACATCAGGGTGTATGCCAGTCCCGTGTGGATCAGCCCCAGCCCGGCCAGCCATGCCCATGGGGCACCCCAGGCGGGCCAGCCTTGGCCCACGGGGGCCACCCACAGCACGGCTGCACCCAGCGCGCATTGCCACCACGCCAGCGCGCCCACCGGCAGCGCCCCCAGGCGCTTGGCAACCACTGTGACGGTGGCAGTGCACAGCGCACCGACCAGACAAAGCCCTACGCCCACCCAGTAGCCAGACGCATGCCCGGCACCTGAGGAAGACAGCCCCCCGGCCACGCCCGTGGCCAGCACCAACCCCACCATCGCGACCAGCACTGACACCACGCGCTGCCGAGGCACGGCTTCTTTGAGCCACCAAGCCCCCAGCAGCAACACCCACAGCGGTTGCACATGGAACAGCACCACCGCCACCCCGGTGGGCACCTGCTGGATCGCGGTGAAAAACAGCCACCAGCTCGCCAACATGAGCCCACTGAGCAGCAACACCCACGGCAAAGCAGCCCAGCCCACCCAGAGCCCCTGGCGAAGTGCCGACCAAGACTGGTTGCGCCAGGCCATCCACAACGTGAGCCCGATGAGGCCAAACGCGCACCGGAACCACGTCACCGTCAACGGCGCCGCCTGCGCCTCGTGCACAAACACGCCGATGGTGCCCAGCAGCGCGTTGCCCAGCACGAAGGCGAGCCAGCCATCCAGCCGGCGGGCATCCGGCTGCATGTGGGCAACGGCCACAGGCGAAGCGGACGCTGGAACCACGGGTGCGGATGTACCTGAAACGGTAGAGGAAGACTGCTGCATGCCCGCAGTGTGGCTGCCAGCCATTGCAATCCAAAGCGCATAATTTACAAACCAACCATTCGATCATCGAATACATCATCACTGGGGCAATCCATGAGCTACCGCGATTTGCAATTCGATTGGCTTCAGTGCCTGGTGGCTGTGGTGGATGCAGGCTCGCTCTCTGGCGCGGCGGCCGAGGTGCACCGTTCCCAGTCGGCGGTCAGCATGCAGCTCAAAAAGCTCGAAGACGCTGTAGGCCACCGACTGCTGGAGCGCGACGCACGCAAGCAGCACCTCACGCCCGAGGGTGAAACCCTGCTGGGCTATGCGCGCCGCATTCTGGAACTGCACGCAGAAGCGCATGACGCACTGAACGGCGACGCCCTCACAGGCCGGGTACGGCTGGGGGTGCCGGATGACTACGCAGCGCGCTACCTCACGCCTGCGCTCAAGCGCTTTGCGCCCCGTCACAGTGCGGTGGAGATTGAGCTGGACTGCGAGCAGTCCACAGCACTCATCCCGCGTGTTGCCAATGGCGACCTGGACCTGGCCCTGATCTCGCGCGACCACGCACGCCGGGGCACGCTGCTGTTCCATGAGCCCATGGTGTGGGTGGGGTCGGCGCAGTTCGAGTTGTGGAGGCGCGACCCGCTGCCCATTGCTGTGTACGAATCGGCCAGCCTGGCGCGGCGCGGCGCTATCCACGCGCTGGCGCAGCAGGGGCGCCGCTACAAGGTGGTCTATCACAGCTCCAGCCTGGCCGGGCAAATTGCAGCGGTGGAAAGCGGCCTGGCCGTGGCCGCCCTCACCCACTGCAGCGTGCCATCGCAACTGCAGGTGCTCGGCACCGAGCAAGGCCTGGGGCCACTGGCCCCTATGGAGGTGGCCGTGTACCGCAGCCGCGCATCGCGCGGCTCCAAGGCGGTGGACAGCCTGCAGAACCTGCTGGTGCAGACCCTGCGGCAGTCGGGCGGCGCCCGCGTGACCGGCTGAGCGCCTAGCGCCTGCTTACGAAACGGGAGCCTACTTCTTGGAGAGTGCTGCGCTGCGAATGCCCTGCAACGTGCCGGTGGGCGTGATCGCCTCGGGGTCGATCAGGCAGTGGAGCACGCTGGGCAGGCCGCTGGCACGGGCGCGGGCAAGAGCCGGAGCAAAGTCTTCGGTACGCTCCACACGCTCGCCATGGCCGCCAAAGGCCTGGGCGTAGGCCTTGAAGTCGGGGTTCTTGAGCTGCGTGGCGCTGATGCGACCGGGGTATTCGCGCTCCTGGTGCATGCGGATGGTGCCGTACATGGCGTTGTCCAGCAGCACCACGATGATGGGCAGGCCGTACTGCACGGCGGTCGCAAACTCCTGACCGTGCATCAAAAAGTCGCCATCGCCCGCAAAGATCACCACCTCGCGCTGTGGCCACAAGCGCTTGCCGCCCACACCCGCGGGCAGGCCGTAGCCCATCGACCCGCTGGTGGGCGCGAGCTGGCTCGCGTAGGTGGTGAAGGGCCAGAAGCGGTGAATCCACGTAGCGAAGTTACCCGCGCCGTTGCAGAAGATGGTGTCGGCGGGCAGCACGTCTTTGAGGTGCTGCATCACCTGGCCCATTTGCAGGTTGCCAGGGATGCGGATGGGCGCCGTGTCGCTCCAGGCCAGGTACTCGGCATGGGCCGCTTCAGCGTGCGCCTTCCAGGGCACTGCCGCCGTGGGTCGCACAGAATTCAATGCAGCTGTGAAAGCCTGTGGCGTGGCGTGGATGGCCTGGGTGGGGCGATACAGCTTGCCCAGTTCATCCGCATCTGCATGCACATGCACCAGGGGCTGCGCGGGGGTGGGAATGTCGAACAGCTCATAGCCCTGCGAGGGCACTTCAGACAGACGCCCGCCCACCACCAGCACCAGGTCCGACGCCTTGATGCGCGCCAGCAGCTTGGGGTTGACGCCCAGGCCCAGGTCACCGCCGTAGCAGGCATGTGTGGCAGGGAACAGCATCTGGCGGCGGAACGAGCAGTACACCGGAATGGACCACGCTTCGGCAAACGCGGTGAACTCGCGCACCGCCTGCTCAGACCAGCGGCTGCCGCCCAGGATGGCCACGGGATTTTTGGCGGCTTGCAGGCGCTGCGCCAGCTCGGCCATCTGCGCAGTGCCAGGGTGGGTCTCCGTCACCTGGTAGGGCAGCGCATCGGCCACGGTAGCGGCCTCGGTCAGCATGTCCTCGGGCAGCGCCACCACCACGGGGCCAGGGCGGCCCGAGGTGGCGACATGGAATGCGCGCGAGATCAGCTCGGGCACACGGGCCGGGTCGTCAATCTGCACCACCCACTTGGCCATGGTGCCGAACACCGCGCTGTAGTCCAGCTCCTGAAACGCCTCACGCCCCATGGCGTTGCGTGCCACCTGGCCCACAAACAGGATCATGGGGGTCGAGTCCTGGTGCGCGATGTGCACACCGGCCGATGCATTGGTGGCACCGGGCCCGCGCGTCACAAAGCAGATGCCGGGCTGGCCTGTGAGCTTGCCCTGCGCCTCGGCCATCATGGCCGCCCCGCCCTCCTGGCGGCATACCGTCACGCCGATGTCGGCATCGTGCAGGGCATCGAGCACGGCCAGGTAGCTTTCGCCGGGCACGCAAAAGAGCTGCTTCACACCATGGGTGATGAGCTGCTGCACCAAGATCTGGCCGCCGGTGCGGGGAGTGAGGGAGGTCGTGTTCATATCAACGGTATCGGATCAGAAAGTCAGAACAGGGCCTGGCAGGCGCGCTGGATGCGTGCGCAGGCTTCTTGCAAATCAGCGGTAGAGGCTGCGTAAGAGATGCGGAAGTATGGCGCCAGCCCCAGCACCCCGCCGGGCACCACGGCCACATGGTGCTCGCGCAGCAGGTAGGCGCAGAAGTCGGCATCGGTGCGCAGCAGCATGCCGCCCGACGTGGTGCGGCCCAGCACACCTTCGCAGCTGGCAAAGGTATAGAACGCGCCCTCCGGCACGCGGCAGCGCAAGCCCGGCGAGGCATTGAGCGACGCCACCACCAGGTCACGCCGGTCTTGGAAAGCTTGGCAGCGCTCCCGCACCACGTCTTGCGGCCCCGTCAGCGCCGCCACGGCCGCCGCCTGGCTGATGGACGAGGGACACGACGTGGCCTGGCTCTGCACCACCGCCATGGCGGCAATCAGCGCCTTGGGGCCTGCGCCGTAGCCCAGGCGCCAGCCCGTCATGGCATACGACTTGGAGACGCCGTTCACCGTCAGCGTGCGATCGCGCAGCGAGGGCAGCACAGCGGCGGGCGTGGCAAAAGCGCGGCCGTCGTACAGGATGTGTTCGTAGATGTCGTCCGCCAGCAGCCACACCTGCGGGTGGCGCTCCACCACTTCCAGCACGGGCAGCAGCTGCTCGGCACTGTAGGCGGCCCCGCTGGGGTTGGAGGGCGAGTTGATGAACACCCAGCGCGTACGCGGCGTGATGGCGGCCTCCAGCTGCTCGGGCGTGATGCGAAACCCGTTGGCCTCGGTGCAGGGCACGACCACGGGTACACCGCCTGCAATCAGCACCATGTCGGCATACGAGGTCCAGTACGGCGCGGGCAGGATCACCTCGTCGCCAGGGTTCACCGAGGCCATCAGCGCGTTGTAGAGGATCTGCTTGGCACCCGCGCCTGCGGTGATCTCGTTGAGCTGAAAGTCCAGCCCGTTGTCGTGCTTGAACTTGTGCTGGATGGCGGCCTTGAGTTCGGCCGTGCCGTCCAGCACCGTGTAGTGCGTCTCCCCCCGCGCCATGGCCTGCTGCGCGGCCTCCAGGATGTGGGCCGGCGTATCGAAGTCGGGCTCGCCCAGGCCCAGCACGATCACGGGCTGGCCCTGGCGCTTGAGCTGGTTGGCCTCTTGCGTCAGGCGCACGATTTCCGAGACGCCGATGGCGCCGAGGCGGTCGGCCGCGCGGAAGGCCGTGGCGGGGATGGCAGCATTCATTGCTGGTAAGTCTCCAGGGGCTTGTCGTTGGGGGTGGTGAACAGCTGGCGCAGCGTGGTACCCAGCGGCAGGTTCAGGCTCATGTTCTTGGGCGGGATGGGGTTTACAAACCACTTGGTGTAGATCTTTTCCATCTCGCCGCTTTGCATCAGCTTGGTTAACACACCATCCACCGCAGCCTTGAAGGTGGGGTCGTCCTTGCGGAACAGCAGTGCAATGGGCTCGGCACCCAGCGGCTCGCCCACGATGCGGTAGGCCGAGGGGTCCTTGGAGTTGGCAATCATCCCGGCCAGCAGGTTGTCATCGAGCACAAAAGCGTCGGCGCGGCCGGTTTCGAGCAGCAAGAAGCTCTCATGGTGGTCCTTGCCCAGCACGGTCTTGATGGGCGCGCCACCCAGCGCGCGCTCTTGCTTGCGCAGCAATTGCACGGCGGTGGTGCCAGTGGATGCCGCAATGGTGCGGCCTGCGAGCTGGCTGATGGACTTCAGGTCCGAATCCTTGCGCACTGCCATGCGCACTTCGCTCACATAGGTGGTCACCGCAAACGCCACCTGCTGCTGGCGCGCGGTGTTGTTGGTGGTGGGGCCGCAGCCGATGTCCAGCGTGCCGTTCTGCACCAGGGGCAGCGTGTTCTGCGCCGTCACCGCCATGTATTCGAGCTTGGCGTCGGGTGCGATTTCTTTCAGCACGCGCTCGCACAGTTCGACGTGGTAGCCCACGTATTTTTCATTCGCGCCCAGCGCATAGGCCATGGGTGGCGAGGTCTCGCGCACGCCCAGCACGGCCTTACCCGATGCCTTGATCTTCTCCAGCGTGGGCTGGGTGACCGTCTGCGCCAGCGCGGGGGCCGTGGCCATGCAGGCCAGGGTCAGGCCTGCAGCGAGCGCTGTGAAGGTCTTGCGGGAAATTGCCATGTCGTTGTCTCCGTATGTTTTGTGGTTGGCAGGTTGAGAAAGGGGTGAGGGAAAACTGGCGGTACCGATGGTGCTCAGATCACGTTCTTTTCGAGCAGTGGTGCGTTGCGTGCAATGCGCTCGATGGACAGCGGCGACAGGTCCAGGCTTTGGTAGCTGCCCGTAAGCAACAGCTCGGCCACGCCTCGGCCCACGGCAGGGCACTGCTGCAGCCCGTGACCCGAAAAGCCGTTGGCAAACACCAGGTTGTCGCACGCCGGGTGCAGGCCCACGATGGCGTTGTGGTCAAACGTGTTCATCTCGTAATAGCCCGCCCAGGCACCCTGCATGCGCAGTGCCTCAAAGCCGGGGATGCGCTCTGCCAACGTGGGCCAGATATGGTCCTCGAACGCCGCGAACTCGGGCTCCAGCGGGGCAAAGTCAGCGTCGTTGTCCGCATCAGGCGCAAAGCCGCAGATAAAGCCTTGGCCCTCGGGCCGCAGCCAGATGCCACTGGTGTCGATGAGCAGGGGGCAACCCGGCAGCGCCGCAGGGCTGGCGAGGTTGAACACCGTGCGGCGCTTGCCCACCACCGGCAGATCAATGCCCGCCCAGCCTGCAATGGCAGCTGCCCAGGGGCCACCGGCGTTCACGGCATAACGGCAGGGCAGCACGGTGCCGCTTTGCAGGCGCACCGCGTTCACGTGCAACACGCCATCGCTGGCCGCCGTATCCAGCCCCACGGCCTCATCGGCCATGTAGCGCACGCCCTGGCTTTGCGCCTTTTTGCGCAGGGCCGTCAGCAGCAGGTAACCATCAAACCAGCCCTCGCCCGACAGGCCCAGCGAGCCCAGCGCCACATCCTGCAGCGCCAGCCAAGGAAAGCGCTCTGCCAGTTGCTGCGGGCTCAGCAGCGCCACATCGGCGCCGTGCTGCTTTTGCAACGCATGGTTCTCGCGCAGCGTGGCCTCGCCCGGCTGGGTGGCCAGGTACAGATAGCCGCCTTCGTGCAGACCGATGTCAGGCACATCACCATGGCACGCCAACAGTTGGCCCACGTTGCGCAGAAAGTCGATGCCAAACGCCGAGATCTGGATGTTGATGTCCGTCGAGAACTGCTGGCGGATGGAACTGGCCGACAGCGCCGACGACGCCCGCGCATAGGTCGCGTCGCGCTCGACCACCACCACCTCGCAGCCCGGTTGCTGCAGCGTGAGGAAGTACGCAATCGCACTGCCGATGACACCACCGCCGATGATGACGATGGGGTGTGAGTCCTTAGCAATCAACATGAACGGGGCAACCAGCGCGTGGGTTACACGTCAAACGTCACGCCTTGTGCCAGAGGCAGCGCGGTGGAGTAGTTGATGGTGTTGGTCGCGCGGCGCATGTAGGCCTTCCAGCTGTCCGATCCCGCTTCGCGGCCTCCGCCGGTTTCCTTCTCACCGCCAAACGCGCCGCCAATTTCGGCGCCGCTGGGGCCAATGTTCACGTTGGCAATGCCGCAGTCCGAGCCTGCGGCAGACATGAACAACTCGGCCTCGCGCACATTGAGCGTGAAGATGGACGACGACAGGCCCGCGCCCACGGCGTTGTTCATGGCAATGGCTTCGTCAATGGTGCTGTAGCGCACCACGTACAGGACGGGCGCAAAGGTTTCGTGCAGCGCGGGGCCTTCGTGTTTTTGCAGCTCCACCAGTGCGGGGCGCACGTAGTACGCATCGGCACCGCCGATGCCTTCCACGCGGCCACCACCGTGCACCGTGGCACCCAGCGCACGGCTTTGCTCCAGCGCCTTTTGCATGCCGTCAAACGCAGGGCGGTCGATCAGCGGGCCCACCAGCGTGCCGGGCGTGCGCGGGTCGCCCACCTGCACGTTGGCGTACACCTTGGCGAGCTGGGGCACCAATTGGTCGTAAATGCTCTCGTGCACAAACAGGCGGCGCAGCGTGGTGCAGCGCTGGCCCGCCGTGCCCATGGCGGCGAACGCAATGCCGCGCAGGGC
The DNA here is from genome assembly GCF_052045435.1 of Acidovorax sp. 22279. Classification (NCBI taxonomy): domain Bacteria; kingdom Pseudomonadati; phylum Pseudomonadota; class Betaproteobacteria; order Burkholderiales; family Comamonadaceae; genus Acidovorax; species Acidovorax sp. 22279. The sequence goes on along the minus strand of NZ_JBQEOV010000003.1, from coordinate 172,922 downwards.
CAGGTTCAAATCGGCCGTGGGCGCCACGATGGCTGCGTTGTTGCCGCCCAGCTCCAGAATGCCGCGCGCAAACCGCGCTGCCAGGCGCGGGCCCACGGCGCGGCCCATGGCGGTGGACCCCGTGGCCGATAGCACGGGCACGCGGGCGTCATCCACCAGCACCTCGCCAAGGTCGCGCTGGCCCACGATCAGCTCCAGCAGGCCCTCGGGTGCGTCGCTGCCAAAACGCGCAATGGCGCGCTGGGCAATCGCGTGCGTGGCCAGGGACGTGAGCGGGGTCTTTTCCGAAGGTTTCCACACCACTGAATCACCACACACCAGCGCCAGCGCGGCGTTCCACGACCACACGGCCACCGGGAAGTTAAAGGCCGAGATCACTCCGCACACGCCCAGTGGGTGCCAGGTTTCCATCATGCGGTGGCCGGGGCGCTCGGTGGCAATCGTCAGGCCGTACAGCTGGCGCGACAGGCCCACGGCAAAGTCGCAGATGTCGATCATCTCCTGCACCTCGCCCTGGCCTTCGGACGGGATCTTGCCCGCCTCGATGGTCACCAGCAGGCCGAGGTCCGCCTTGGCGGCACGCAACTCTTCGCCCAGCAGGCGCACCAGCTCGCCCCGGCGCGGTGCGGGCACATTGCGCCACGCCAAAAAGGCCGCATGCGCGCGGCCGATGGCAGCCGTGGCATCGGCCGGGCTTTGCTGTGGCACCTGGGCCAGCACCTCGCCCGTGATGGGCGAACGCGCAGCCAGCGTGCCGCCGGTGTAGGCGGCGCGGGGCACGCCCAGGCGTTGCAGCAGTTGATCGACTTCGGACACAAGGGGGGTGGCGGCAGGGGTGGCAGACATGGCGGCTCGCAAAGGTGAGTGGAGGCGAATAGAAGGAAGCAGCGTGGGAGAAAACGCGCGATCAATGCGCCAATATCCGCCAATCGCGCCGTGCTGGATAGCAAAAAAATGGAACTACTTGATCACAAATCAGCATGAAGTGCCTGAAAATTGCAGAGCTACTAGCGCTTGATGCACTAGCGCCACAGCCCAAAACCATGCACAACCTGACAGAGCCGCTCATTCCCTCTGCGCATGATTGATCCCATTTGCCGCCATGACCCTGCTGCGCCGCGCCTTCCTGCCTTCCACCGCCGACCTGCTGGCCTTTGAGGCGGCAGCGCGCCACCAGAGCGTGTCGCGCGCGGCCGAGGAACTGCACCTCACGCAAAGCGCCGTGTCGCGCCAGATCCGCCAGTTGGAGGAGCAGATCGGCACAGCCCTCTTCCACCGTGTGCGCCAGCGTGTGGTGCTGACCGACGCGGGCCGCGTCTACGCGGCCGACGTGCAAAACGTGCTGCAACAGCTGTCGGCCAGCACACAAAAGGCCATGGCGTTCTCCAGCACCGACGGCCTGCTCAACCTGGCTGTGCTGCCCACGCTGGGCACCCGCTGGCTCATCCCGCGACTGGGCGGCTTCATGGCGCTGCACCCTGAGGCACTGGTCAACTTCTCGGCCCGCACCGAGCCGTTTGACTTTGCAGGCACACCGTTTGACGCTGCCATCCACTTCGGCACGCCGCACTGGGCAGGCGCCGTGTGCGAATACCTGATGCACGAAGAAACCGTGCCCGTGTGCAGCCCCGCTTACCGCGACCGCCACAACATTCACACACCGCAAGACCTCACGCGCGTGGTGCTGCTGCAGCAAAGCACCCGCCCCACCCAATGGGCCGAATGGTTCGAGCTGGTGGGCGCCCCCACAGCCCTGGCCCTGCGCGGCCCCCAGTCTGAACACTTCGCCATGATTGCGCAGGCTGCCGTGTCGCACCTGGGGGCAGCGCTGCTGCCGCGCTTCTTGATCGAGCAGGAGCTGGCGGCAGGGAGCCTGGTGGAGCTGTCCGACCAGGTGCTGACCAGCACCGATGCGTACTACCTCGTGTACCCAGAGGCGCGGGCGCAAACGCCGCTAGTGAAGGCTTTCAGGAACTGGGTTGTGGGAGAGTGCGCAGGGCAGAGGCAGGGGTGAAACGCTCACCGCTTAAACAGAAGGGCACCCGCGCTCAAGCGCTTGAGGAATTGCACAGGGAGCATGCGCGGCCCCGGGTTGACCCGAGTGCCTGACGATGCCTGAAAGCTACTGAAAAAACTGCGCTAGGTCAAAATTGCCAATGGACTGAGCAAGCTCCAGAGGCGAGATACCGTAGTTGTTCTCTTTGTTTCTGTCAGCGCCGGAGCGAAGCAACAACTTGATCAAATCGCCGCTGCCATCTGAATGGAAAACAGCATCTGAAAGCGGTGTGTTTCCATTGGCATCAACAGAGTCCACGCTCACTCCCGCCAATATCAGGGCCTCACTGACGGCGTAGCTGTTGGACTGTGCAGCGAAATGCAGTGGAGTCAAACCATTGACATCGGACGCATTGGGGTCCGCATCGGCCAACAGAAGTTGCTTGACCTTCAATAAGTCGGCCTCCAGAGCCGCATAGTGAAGTTCCGTGCGCCCCATGCGATCCACACCAGAGCGTTCGTTCTTCGTCGGACCTTTGCGAATCATTGCCTCTCCGTCGCTTGCATCGCAGAACCATCCGAGGCGGAAGGGGCCGTTCTGAAAACGCTGGACATTGATACCTCCTGGAGATGGCAGACGACCTGGGTTTGCCGGTGTGGGGCGTTGCGCGAATGGCGAGGGAAAAGATCCCATAGCACCCGGGAATTTCAACCCAGCGAACTATAGCGTTCGAACAAACAGGGGCGTGGACCCTATCTGCTTTAAGAATTGATTTTCTCCAAAGCGTCCAACCACACGACAAAACTCTGCACCATGTCGAATTCGTTCAAGACGCCGCCTCTAGGGACAGGGCACCATCCTGCGCCATGCAACTTGAACCCCTCGATACCGATCTCTGGCACGCCACCCACGCGTTCAAGGCCAACGGCCTTCCCATCACCACGCGCATGACGGTAGTGCGTCTGCCAGGGCGCAAGCTTTTCATCCACTCTCCCATCCCAATGCAGCCCGGCAGCGCGTTGTTGCGCCAGTTGCAAAGCCTCGGCAGCGTGGCCTTTGTCGTGGCGCCGAACAAGATGCACCACCTTTTTCTGGCGCCCTGTGCCGCAGCCTTCCCGGGCGCGGTGGTCTACGGCCCTCAAGGGCTTGCGCAAAAACGGCCAGATTTGGCCGCTACGCTGCATGCGCTGCCTGCAGGCGACCTCCCCGAGTGGCTGCCTGAGCTGGAGCACTTTGCGTTTGAGGGCATCCCGGCGGGCAATGAGTCGGTGTGGTTTCACCGGCCGTCTGCCACGCTCATCGTGACGGACCTCCTGCAGAGGATGGCGGGCGATCTGCCCTGGCTCACACAGGCCTATGCCACGTTGACAGGGGTACGGCGCCAAATGGCTGTGCCGCTTACAGTGCGTGCATTGGTGCGCGACCGCACTGCGGCGGCCCGCAGTGCCGCGCATGTGTTGCGCTGGCCGTTCACACGGGTGGTGACGGCCCACAACCAAGTGATTGACAGCGAAGCACACGCACAGGCGGCGCAAGCGCTGTCGGTGTTTCTGAGCGCAAGTTGACCCGCAAGCCGTTGCTTTCGGGAACTCGGAACCTCGCTCAACAGATCACGCCCCAGGTTCCGCAGGTGCAATGGCCTGCGCCTCGGCTCGCACGGATGACAAACTCTGTGCCGGCCTTCTCAGCGTTGCATCAAACGGATTGATCTTCGGCCCAATCGCGGCCGCCTCGCGTTTGAGCAACTCCACGACGGTCGGCAGACGGTCATCGTTCAAGCGCGCGGAGATAGTGCCCACGCTCAATGCAGCGACGGCCCGACCTTCGCGGTCCAGTATGGGTACGGCTACACCAGCCATGCCTTCGAGCAAGCCGGTATTGCGGCCCGCGTAGCCCAGCTGGCGCACACGCTCGATCTCGGTGCGCAAATAGACCTCGTCAAACACGCCGTACTCGCGCACGCGGGAGAGGTTGAAGCGGATGACCTCTTCGCGCTCGGCCTCGGGCAAGAAGGCCAGGATGGCCAGCGCACCCTGCCCCACGCCCAGGGCCACGCGGCCGCCGATGTCGCCGGTGAAGGAGCGGATGGGGAACGGCCCCTCGCTGCGGTCCAGGCACACGGCATCGAACCCGCTGCGCACCAACAGAAAGATGCTGTCTCCCAGGCTGGCGCACAGGCGCAGCAATGCAGGGCGGCACAGGCTGCGCAGGTCGCCGGGGTTGCCCGCTTTGGCAGCCAGGGCGAAAAAGTCCATGCTCAGTCGGTAGAGCTTGCTGCGCTCGTCCTGCTCGACCATGCCCTCTGCCACCAGCGATTGCAGCAAACGGTGCGTAGTGCCTTGCGTGAGGCCCACGGCACGCGCCAATTGGGTGACTCGCCCGCCCTCGGCCTGCACGGCCGACAGGGCCCGGATGACGGCAAACACCCGGGGTACGCCGCCGGTGGCGGTGGATGCGGCTTCCATACCTCGCTCCTGTGGAATTCGTTGATCAAACTGGAGGCATCATATTTCATTGAACGGAATAAATTCAATAAAAATTCTGATTAATGGAATACCCGAAGCATTCTGGTTTGTTTATTGCAATAGATTCAATTGAATCGAGCGGCTGTTCCAGCCTTTGTGCGGCACTTGCACCACCCCGGTGCAAGCACACCGAAGGCCCGCAGCCCATCCATGCAACTCCACAGCAGGTGACACGCACAGCCCCCCAGGCAAACCGTGCGATGCCACCACCGGAAAGGCTTTCGCCATGTCGTTTCTCAAGCTCACGGATGTGACCAAGTTCTATGGCAGCACCTGCGCGGTGCAGTCCATGAACCTCACGGTGCAAAAGGGTGAATTTGTGTCGTTGCTGGGCCCGTCGGGCTGCGGCAAGACGACCACGCTGCAGATGGTGGCGGGGTTCGAGGCCGTGACCAGCGGGCGCATCGAGCTCGATGGCAAGGACATCACCCACGCCAAGGCCAACACGCGTGGGCTGGGCATCGTGTTCCAGAGCTATGCGCTGTTCCCGCACATGACGGTGGCGGCCAACGTGAGCTTTGGGCTGGAGATGCGCAAGGTGCCCAAGGCCGAACGCGCCGAGCGCGTGGCCCAGGCCCTGGCGCTGGTGCATCTGGAGCAGCATGCCACGCGCTACCCGCGCGAGCTGTCGGGCGGCCAGCGCCAGCGGGTGGCCCTGGCACGTGCGCTGGTGATCGAGCCGCACGTGCTGCTGCTGGACGAGCCCCTGTCCAACCTCGACGCCAAGCTGCGTGAGGAGATGCAGTTTGAGCTGCGGCAAATCCAGCGCAAGGTGGGCACCACCACCATCATGGTCACGCACGACCAGAGCGAAGCCATGTCCATCAGCGACCGTGTGGTGGTGATGGAAGCCGGCCGCGCCACGCAGATCGACCACCCGCACCGCGTGTACGAGCACCCGCGCACGCGCTTCATCTCCACCTTTGTGGGCAAGGCCAACCTGCTACCGGGCCAAGTCGCCCATGCGAGCGGCACACACACGCAGGTGAAGGTGGGCGCCCTCACGATGGCGGTGGACGGTGCCCGCTACCGCCCCGGCGCCGCCGTGCTGCTGAGCGTGCGGCCTGAAAAAGTGCAACTGGTGCCCGCCGTGCAGGGCCGGATGGATGGTCAGGTGTGCGAGCGGTTCTTCCTGGGCAGCCAGTGGCTGTACCGTGTGGGCACCCCCGTGGGCGACCTGATGGTGCTGGTGCCCAACGACGGCCGCGCTGCGCTGGCCGAGGGCGAGCGCACGGGCGTGGACTGGCCCGACCACTGCATGCGCCTGCTGCCCGCCGATGAAACCGCCATGGCCGAGCTGGAGGCCGAAGACGCCGCCGAGGTGGCGCCATGAGCCTGGCCACCACCTTGCTGCACAAAAAGGCCGTGCCCTGGTGGTTGTCCGGCCCGGCGCTGCTGCTGTTCACGGTACTGCTGCTGGTGCCGCTGGCACTCACGGCCGTGCTGTCGTTCAACGCGTTCGACCTGGCCACAGGGGTGAAGGCAGGCGAGTTCACGCTGGAGCACTACGCCCATGTGTTCACCGATTCGTATTACCACACGATCTTCTGGCGCACGTTCTGGATTGCGGGGCTGGTCACGCTGATCTGCGTGGCCATTGGCGCACCCGAGGCCTACATCCTGAGCCGCATGGGCAACCCGTGGCGCTCCATCTTGCTGCTGGTGGTGCTGGCACCGCTGCTGGTATCCGTGGTGGTACGGGCCTTTGGCTGGAGCATGCTGCTGGGGCCTGAGGGGCTGGTAAATGGGCTGTTCGGGCTACTTGGATTTGGCCCCGTGAAGATGCTTTACACCGAGATCGCCGTGGTGATTGCGCTGGTGCATGTGATGCTGCCGTTCATGGTGATCCCGGTGTGGACCTCGCTGCAAAAGCTCGACCCGGGTGTGGAGAACGCCGCCCTGTCGCTGCAGGCCACACCCTTCACCACGCTGCGGCGCATTGTGTTGCCGCAGGTGCTGCCCGGCATCCTGTCGGGAAGCCTGATCGTGTTTGGGCTGGCGGCCAGTTCGTTCGCCATCCCCGGCCTGCTGGGCGGGCGGCGGCTGAAGATGGTGGCCACGGTGGTGTACGACGAATACCTGCACGAGCTGAACTGGCCTTTGGGCGCGGCGATTGCGCTCACGTTGCTGGTGGCCAACCTGGTGGTCATGCTTAGCTACAACCGCTTGGTTGAAGGCCGCTACAAGAAAGCACTGGGCTGAATCTATGCAGAAGAACGGACCTTTGGCCCTCGCATTCAACGCGCTGGTCATCACTTTCATGCTCGCCCCGCTGCTGGTGGTGTGCATCGTGGCGTTCACGCCGCACAACACGCTGACACTGCCCACCACCGAGTTCTCGCTGCGCTGGTTCAAGGCGGTGTTTGAACACCCGGACTTTGTGCAGTCGTTCTGGAACAGCCTGTGGCTGGCGCTGGCATCGGCCACGCTGGCCACGGTGCTGGCGGTGCCTGCAGGCATTGCCATCACGCGCTACGACTTTGCGGGGCGCGGCTTTTTGAACGGTCTGTTTCTGTCGCCACTGATCATTCCGCATCTGGTACTGGGCGTGGCCCTGCTGCGCCTGTTTGCACTGCTGGGCGGCACTGGCAGCTTTGGCTGGCTGGTGTTTGCGCATGCGCTCATCGTCACGCCCTACACGCTGCGGCTGGTGGTGGCGGCGTTGGTGGGGTTTGACCGCAGTGCCGAGCACGCGGCCCTGTCGCTGGGGGCGAGCCAAGCCACCGTGTTCATGCGCATCACGCTGCCGATGATCCTGCCCGGTGTGACGGGCGGGTGGATGCTGGCCTTCATCAACAGCTTTGACGAAGTGACCATGTCGATCTTTGTCACCTCGCCCAGCACGGTGACGCTGCCGGTGCGCATGTACATGTACGCCACCGAGTCGATTGACCCGCTGATGGCTGCGGTGTCGGCACTGATGGTGGCCCTGACGGCCTGCGCGATGGTGATTCTCGACCGAGTGTATGGACTCGATCGCGTTCTGGTCGGCCGGAAATAAATGAGCACCGCAACCATGAGTTACAGCCAACCTCTGCTCCACCGCGTGGCCGAAAAAGACCGCACACCAGTGCCCTTCGTGCTCGATGGCGAACCCGCCACTGCGCTCGAAGGCGACACGGTGCTCACGGCCATCCTCACGCACCGCGCCCAGTTGCGCCGCAACGAGTTCAGCCACGAGCCGCGCGCAGGCTTTTGCCTGATGGGTGCCTGCCAGGACTGCTGGGTGATGACCGCCACGGGTGAGCGGCTGCGGTCTTGCGCCACCTTCATCCAGGCAGGCATGCAGCTGACCACCGGAGCGCCCGCATGACCGCCTCCACCTTGCAACCCGTGATTGTGGGCGCAGGCCCTGCGGGCATTCGCGCCGCGCAAACCCTGGCGGCGCATGGCTTGCGGCCGGTGGTAATTGACGAGGCCGCGCGCGGCGGCGGGCAAATCTACCGCCGCCCGCCTGCCCACTTTGCTCGCAGCGCGCAGACGCTATACGGCACCGAGGCATCACGCGCCACGGCGCTGCACAGCACGCTGGATGGCCTGGCCGCCCACATCGACTACCAACCCAATAGCCTGGTGTGGAACGCCCAGGGCGGCCAGCTCGATGTGCTGCACAGCCCCACACAGACCACGCGCACGGTGCCCTACGGCCAGATCATCGTGGCCAGCGGCGCCACCGACCGCGTGCTGCCCGTGCCCGGCTGGGCGCTGCCCGGCGTGTACACGCTGGGTGGCGCTCAAGTGGCGCTGAAGTTCCAGGGCTGCACCATCGGCCGCCACGTGGTGCTGATGGGCACCGGACCGCTGCTGTATCTGGTGGCGTACCAATATGCCAAGGCGGGGGCAAAGGCTGGTGTGAAGGTCGCCGCGGTGCTGGATACCGCCCGATTTGCGGACCAACTGGCCGCCCTGCCCGGCATGCTGACGCAGCCCGCCGTGCTGGCCAAAGGGATGTACTACGTGGGCTGGCTGCGCGCGCACGGCGTGGCGGTGCACACCGGCGTGCGGCCTGTTCGCGTGGAGGGCGAAACACGGGTCAATGCCGTGGTGTGGACAGACGGCGAGAACGAGCACACCGTGCAGTGCGATGCCGTGGGCTTTGGCTACGCCCTACGGTCCGAAACCCAACTGGCAGACCTGCTGGGCTGCCGCTTTGCCTGGGCCCCGATGCACCGCGCCCACCTGCCCGAGCGCGACAGCGCAGGGCGCACCAGCGTGGCCGGCGTGTACCTGGCGGGCGATGGCGCGGGCATCATGGGCGCTGATGCGGCCGAATGGGCGGGCGAGCGCGCAGCGCTGGCGCTGCTGGCAGACCATGGCGTGAAAGTGGATACCGCACGCGCTGCAGAGCTGGAATGCAAGCTCGCGGACTTGATGCCCTTCCGCCAAGGGCTGGAGCGCGCCTTCCCCTTCCCCACCAACTGGGCGGCCCACACGCCCGACGCGCTGGTGGTGTGCCGCTGCGAGAACATCACAGCCGGTGAGCTGCGCGCCTGTGCGCGGGATGCGGGCGCAGACGAGATGAACCGTCTTAAAGCCCTGACCCGCGTGGGCATGGGCCGCTGCCAGGGCCGCATGTGCGGTGTGGCCGCTGCAGAAATCCTGGCCCACGCCACAGGCAAGCCGATTGACACGGTAGGACGGCTGCGCGGACAAGCGCCCATCAAGCCCATCCCCATCCACCTGCAAGCCCGGGCGGAGGCTGCCGAATGACCACACCCCGAACCATTGACACCGACGTTGCCATTGTGGGCGGCGGCATCATGGGTGCATCGGCCGCACTGGCACTGCGCCGCAAAGGTGTGGCGGTGGTGCTGCTGGAGCGTGACCTGTGCGGCTCGCGCTCCAGCGGCGTGAACTATGGCGGCGTGCGCCGCCAAGGCCGCCCTGTGAGCCAACTGCCCCTGGCGCAGCGCGCCCACCAGGTGTGGGCCAACCTGCCCGCGCTGATTGGCACCGATGGTGAATACCAGCGCAGCGGGCACTTCAAGATCGGGCGCAGCGAGGCGGACATGGCTTCGCTGGAAGCCTATGCCCACTTGAGCCGCGACTTCGACCTGGGCATCCAGCTCATCTCGGGCACCACGCTGCGCGAGCGCTGCCCCTGGCTGGGCGGGCGCGCCGTGGGTGGCTCGCTGTGCCCCGATGACGGCCAAGCCAACCCGCGCCTGGTGTCGCCCGCCTTTGCACTGGCTGCACGGCGTGCAGGTGCGCAGATTCTGGAACGCACACCGATGACCTCGGTGGAGCACGACGGGCAACGGTTTACCGTGCGCTCCGGCACCACCGTGGCGGTGCGTGCGCCCGTGCTCATCAACTGCGCTGGTGCCTGGGCCGGTGCGCTGGCCGCGCAGTTTGGCGAGGCCGTGCCCATTCACTCCGGCCATCCGGCCATGGCGGTGACCGAGCCCCTGCCCTTTTTCATGCACTGGAGCCTGGGTGTGGAAGGCGGCGGCATCTACTGCCGACAGGTGGCGCGCGGCAATCTGGTGCTGGGCGGCGGCGCAGGTGTGGCGCTGGATGCCGACCGCGCCCGCTCCGAGCGCAGCGCCATCGCGACCCTGGCAGTGCAGGCGGTAGAGCTGCTGCCCGCCCTCAAGAACGCGCACTTCATTCGCACCTGGAGCGGCACCGAAGGCTATCTGCCTGACCGCCAGCCGGTGCTGGGCAAGAGCCACACCACGCCCGGCCTGATCCATGGCTTTGGCTTTGCGGGTGCGGGCTTTCAGATTGGCCCCGGCGTGGGCGAGGTGCTGGCAGAGCTGGCACGCGATGGCCGCAGCACCACGCCGATTGATGCCTTTGCGATTGAGCGATTTCACCCAACGACGGTGGCTGACGTGGCCAGCACTGCCGCTGCCCACTGACCCCGTTTGCCACCGACAAAACTCCCCTCCCCACCAGAAAGGAAACCACCATGACCTTCTCCCCCCGCTTTTCCAGCCGCACCCGCCGCGCCCTTGTGACGGCCGCTGCACTGACCGCCGTGGCCGCCACAGGCACCGCCACCGCGCAGACCAAAACGCTGTACATCGGCATGAATGGCGGCACGATGGAGAAGGCGTACACGCAGTACGTGTTCCCGGCGTTCGAGAAGCTGCATGGCGTGAAGGTGGTGGTGGTGCCTGGCACGTCCTCGGACATCCTGGCCAAGGCCCAGGCCAACAAGGACAAGCCACAGATGCACGTGATGTTTCTGGACGACGGCATCATGGTGCGCGCCATGGGCATGGGCCTGTGCGAAAAGCAAAAGCCCAACCCGCACCTGAACGACATCTACCCCGCCGCGCGCTTCAAGGACGACCTGGCCAGCGGCGTGAGCCTGGGCATGACCGGCATCGCCTACAACACCAAGATGTTTGCCGAAAAGGGCTGGGCCGCGCCTACGTCGTGGATGGACTTTGCCGACCCCAAGTACAAGGGCAAGGTGGTGTTCCAGTCCATGCCGTCGTCGTCGTTCGGGCTGCACGGCTTTTTGATGTTCAACCGCATCCAGGGCGGCAACGACAAGAACGTGGAGCCTGGCTTCAACAACTGGGCCAAGACCATTGGCCCCAACGTGCTGGAGTACATCCCCAGCTCGGCCAAGATTTCGGAGATGGTGCAGACGGGCGAAGCGGCGATCTTCCCGCTCACACCCACCAGTGTGGCGGCCTTGAAGGCCAAGGGCATTCCGGTGGAATACGCACAGCCCAAGGAGGGCTCGGTAGTGCTGATGACCGGCCAATGCGTGATCGCCAAGAACAGCGAGCCCGAACTGGCGCAAAAGCTGGCCGAGTTTCTGCTGAGCCCGCTGGCACAGGCCAACGTGCTGCAGTTTGGCGCGCAGATTCCCACCAACCCCAAGGCGCCTGCCGTGGGTGAAGGTGCCGCCCAGGTCGCGCAGATCAGCCAGTGGATGAAAAACGCCGTGACGCTGGACTGGGACAGCGTGAACACCAACCGCCCTGCGTGGAACGCGCGCTGGAACAAGACCATCGAGCGCTGAGAGGATATGGAGCGCGTGTGAACAGGCTACACCTGCTCACACCGGCGGGCCGTTTGTGACAAATGTCACCGGCCCCGCCATACCCTGCGGTGGTGGGGTGCCACAAACCGCTTCTTCGACTTCAGAATCCGGCGCCTGGGCATGCTGATTCGTTCAGCCCGTACGCCACCATTCGAAGAAGAGGGATACCACCATGAAACGCTGGATCAAATGGACCGCAGGCAGCGCGCTGCTGCTGGGCGTGATCGTTGTCGCCACCGCCGCCAGCGGCCTGTACCTGGCCGAGCAAAAACGCAACCGCTACATCGACATCAAACCCCGCCCCGTGGCCTACACCACCGATGCGCAGACCATCGAACGTGGGCGCTATCTGTATGCATCGCGTGGCTGCACCGACTGCCATGGCGCACAAGGCACGGGCCGCGAGTTCGTCAACGATGGCAAGGGCACGCGCATCGTAGGGCCCAACATCACGCCGGCTGGCGTGGTGGCGCGCTACCAGCCCGAGGACTGGAACAGCGTGATCCGCCACGGCGTCAAGCCCAATGGCCGCCCGGTGCTGGTCATGCCCAGCGAGGACTACAACCGCTTCACCAACGAAGACCTGAACGCCCTGGTGTCGTATGTGCGCCAGTTTCCCCCCAAGGAGGGCACGCAGGCCGTGATCGATCTGCCGCACCCTGCCTGGGTGCTGTATGGGCTGGGAGCCATTCCCGACGCGGCCTCGCGCATTGACCACCAGCTGGCCCCCTCACGGCCGACGGCTGCCGGAGTGACGTTGGCCAACGGCCAGTACGTGGCCAACATGTGCATCGGCTGCCATGGTGCCGACCTGTCGGGCGGAAAAATCCCCGGCGGCCCGCCTGACTGGCCTGCGGCAGCAGACATCCGCCCTGGCACACACAGTGCCGGCAGCGCCCTGGCACGCTACCCCAACGCCGCAAGCTTTGTGGCCATGCTGCGCACGGGTAAGCGGCCTGACGGCACACCGATCCAGGTGATGCCATTCGAGTCGCTCGGGCAACTCAGCGACGTGGATGCGCAAGCGCTGTACCTGTACCTGAACGCACCCCCTGGCAGCGTGAAGCAGGACGTGGGCAGCGCAACGGCCGGCAGCCAAAAGAGCAGCGCCAACACCGTGCCCTCCGGGCCGGGCGGGCTCAAGCTGCCAGGTTGACCTGAGAGCCTGTGGACGACCCCGCAGGGGGACGCCCGCAGACACTCAGACGAAAGAGCGGGCGACGGACCACGCCCCCAAAAATCGCTGCCCTGCTGACCCGCCCCCTTTGGACCACCCGCTGTGGTGGCGGGTCAGCTGCCCGGGTGCTGATGTGCCTGGGGAGGCGAGACGGGCGCCTGGCTGTACGACCCCATGGGCCCACCGGGGCTGTTGGTAGGGCCGGCGGGCGCAGCCGGTGGTGCGCGGCGCACCCGTGGCACCACGCTGAGCTGCACGGTATCCAGCACCGGGCCGGGCACCACATTCAGCGCCTTGCGCGGCAGGTCCACCAGTTGCTCGGCGTGCCACACGCGCACCTGTGCGGCGCCATCCGGTACGCTGGCAAATCGGGCAATGCCATCGTTGTCGGTCTTGAGTGTCCAGGCCGAATCGGTCACAAACACGTGGCCGCGCATGGAACCGTGCAGGTGGCAGCCCAGCAGCACCACGCCAGGGGTGTCGAGTTTGACGTCCGCAAAGTTGGCGGGCTTGCCGTCGGCCTTGCCGGCCAGGCGCAGCTCAAAATTGGAACTAGGCGCAGCAGAGGTCGCCGCAGCGGCTACGCCTGTAGGGTTGCCGCGCACATGGTGATCCCAGCGGTCCTGGTTGGTGAAACGCACGGTGGTGCCGGGCATCACCACGGTGACGGCAGGCACAAAACGCATGCGCTCCTGCTCAATGGTGGGGCTGGGCTGCAGCAGGCTGGGGGCCGCGCCCGCAGTGGCACCGGGGTACACCACCACCACGGCGTCGGGCACGGGCTTGCCCTCGCGGTCCAGCACCTGAATTTGAACATTTCCGGCCCAAGCGCTAGTGAATATTGCGCTAGCAGCTATTAAAAATATAGCGTTTTTCATGGTCTTACCGCTTGGTGATCACATCACGGTGCATGGGCGCCAACAACGCCAGCAGGCGGTTTTGTTGAGCGAACGGTATGCCCTGGGCATCCATGGCGCTTTGCAGCACCTCTACCAGGGCGTTGAAGTGGCCCTTGTTGATGTCCATGTCGGCATGGGCCGATTTCATGTCAGCGCCTTCATATTTGCAAGGCCCCCCGCTCAACTGGCAAAACTGGTCGGTCAGGCTCTCCTTGAGGGCGGCTGGTTTGGTGTCCTTGAAGTGGCTGCCGATGCGTGGGTCCTTGACCACACGGTTCACAAAATCGTCTACCAGGCGGGTGATGCCGGGCTTTTCGCCCAGGGCCTGGTACAGGCCGGCAGGGGCCACAGGGGCAGCAGTGTTCGCCACCGGAGCCGCAGCGGTCTGCGCAAAGACCGGCGCAGCCAGCAAGCCGCCCAGGGAGACGGCCAGGGCGATGAGGGTTTTGGAGTGCGTCATGACAATGTCCTCAGAAGGCGACTTGGGCCGACAGGTAGTAGCCGGTCTGGCGGCGGTTGTTGGTGATGCCGGGCACGATGCGGCCCAGGTCCACATAGGCCAGCGTGAGCGACACGTTCTTGCTGGGCGCCCAGGCCACAAAGATGTCCTTCCAGTCGTCTTCGCGCAGGGCCGTGCCCAGGCCTGCCGCAGCGCCCATTGCCTGCAGGTTGTTGGGCTTGAAGCGGTATTCAGCGCCCACCGCCAGGTTCTTGTTGATCAGGTACGCCACCGAGAACTCGGGCTGCAGGCTGCGGCTGTTCTTGCCAGGCGCGACCGAGCCAAAGCCCAGCAGGCCGTTCTGGTTGGCGTTGGTGTAGCGCAGCGTGCCGTTGACCAGCACGCTTTGCGCCAGCAGCAGCTTGGTGGCGCTCACGTACACATCAGTGCCGCTGGTTTTGGTGCCCAGAAAGTCCAGCACTGACCTGATGGAGCCCGGGTGCACCTGCTTGTGCTCCAGCCCCACCGCAATCTGGGGCATCCAGCTGTCGCTGTTGAGCACCGCGTCGCCCGCCACTTTGAGCTTGATGCCGAGCACATCCATCTTGATGTGCTGGCCGGGTGTCACGCCAAACGGCGCAATGCCGTTGAGCGCGATCGCGGGCGAGGCATCAAAGTCCTGGCGCGCCAGCGACAGCTCCAGGCGGTCGTGCAGCCCCACGGCCACGCCATAGCCGTTCAGGCTGTAATCCTGGGTGGCCGCGCGGGTGGCATAGGCGCTGACACCCACCTCGCCCTCGGTGGCGTTGCTGCCAATCACTGCCCAGGGGGTCAGCCCGCCGCCCGCCGATCCGGCGATGGTGCTGACACCACCGGTGAGGAGCAGCTTGCCGGTGTCGGCCTGGGCCGCACTGCAGGCCAGTGCAACGCCAGCCAGCACGGCGATGGAAAGGGGACTCTTCATGGGGCGCTCCTCGTGTTTGTAAATAATTGCTACGACAGCGTCATTACGCACACGGGCGGCGTCCAGATGTGAATCCAGAGTACCGCAAAGGGTCTTTAGCGCCTGATCAGGGTCTGGCCCCCACGACGGACCGGGCACCGTTCTCGTCAGCCAGCGAAGGCAAGGCGCTCCACGGTCCAGTACAGCGACAGCACCAGCAACGCGACGGAGCCCCCACGCACCACCACCGAGCGGTACCACGCCCTGCGCGCCAATGCCACCGAGACCGCGCACCACAGGGCGACCACCATCAGTTGGCCCACTTCAACCCCCAGGTTGAACCCCGCCAGGGCCCACAACAGCGAAGCCCCCACCACGCTCGCTTCGACCAGCACCCCGGAAAAACCCAGCCCGTGCACCAGCCCAAAGCCCAGAGCAAGCCAGCTACTGCGCAGGCCTTGGACGGGAAACAGGTTCAGCAACGCCGAGATGCCGATGCTGATGGCAATGGCGGGCTCCACCCAGTTGCCCGACACGGTGACCCAGCCCAGGCCTGCCAGTGCCAGCGTGATGGAATGGCCCACGGTGAAACAGGTCACCGTGAGCAGGAGCGCCTTGATCCCGGCGAAGCGGTCCCTGGCGCCGGAGGCCGGGGTTTCAGCGATCGGCGTTGTGCCGGACTCCGTGTGCAATGGCAGATCGCGGTGGCGGGGCTGCGGCCGCGCCAGAGAGATGGGCAGCAACAGTGCCAGCAAAAAGGCCAGGTGGTCGTAGCCAGACAGGATGTGGTGCACCCCCTCGGTCACAAAGTGCAGCAGCGTGGCCAACCCGCCGCGTGGGGCGCCGGGCTCTGTTGCGTCCGCACCTTGAGCCCCTTCCGCACCGTCTGCCCCCGCTTGTCCTGCGCGGCTGCCCGCAGAGCGCAGGTCGGTGCCCGAGCGCCCGTCAGGGGCCAGCACGGCTGCCAGCGTCTGGCCGCTCAACGCGCCGCCCACCAGCAGGCGGTGTGTGGGGTCGATGCCCTGCATCAGGCCGTAGCGCAGGGTGACCGCCTGGGCTGGCGCACAGGGCAGCGTGGCAGCCAGTCGCGCGTAACGCCCATCGGTGCGCTGCTCCAACGCTTCAAAGCGCCAGGCAGGCACCGTCGCCGTTCCGTCGCACTGCCACAACATGCCCTGGCCCACCCACTGGACGATGGCGGGCATGGACTGTCGCACCTCGCCCCATGTGAGCTGGCGGTCGCCATCGGCATCGAGCTGCTCCAGCGCGGCATCCACATCCTTCAAGGCCACCGACAGCACAAGGCCTATCGATGCGCCCGCCCCTGCAGTGCCCAGGGATGCCGGCGCATCCGCCACCCGCAGATAGGCGTCGCTGGCCTTGTGGGCCCAGGCGCTGGGCGCCAGTGCTGCGGCAGTCAACGCGACAGCCACCATGGCCCGCAGGGAACGCCCGTGTGGGCGCAGGAGGCCCGTTATCCAGTGCATGCAGCGCATCATTGGGCTCCCCGGGTCTGCCAGCGCGCCAGACGCAGGTCTTGCAGCCCTGCTTGCTGCAGGGCCTGCCGCACGGCCTGGTGGGCAGCAGCGTCGCCCGACTGCTCAGAGGTCTGCAGTGCAAGCCACCAGTCGAGGGGCTCTTTTTGCAGGGCAAGGTTGGTGCGGGCCGCCTTCCATGCGGCGGCGGGTTGCCCCTGCAACCACAGCGCCAGCAAGGCACGCTCCCGGGCGTGGGCGTCCAGCCCCTCACCGCGCGCCGCGATGGCGGCAAAACGCGCTTCCAGGTCGCGCACCAGGGGCTGCCACGCGGCGTCCCCCATCAGCCGCAGGGCCTGCGCGCGCCGCAGCAGCACGGAGTCGCTGTCGGGCTGGTGCCGGAGCACCTCCAGCGCGGCGCTTGCACGATTGCGGCGCAACAGCTGGTCGGCATAGGCCAGCGCGGTGTAGCCGTCGGGGCCATCGGCCAGGCTGCGGCGGTAGGCCGCGTCGGCAGCGTCATCGCGCCCTGCGCGCTCTTCGCTCTCGGCCAGCAACGACCCGATCCAGGCCCGCTGGGCAGCATCCCCCGCAACCTGCTGCCGCAGGGCGGTGAAGCCATTGCGTGCGGCATCGTGCTGGCCTTGCAGTGAACGGGTTTCGAGCAGGCAGGCGGTGGCGTACAGCGCAGCACCATAGCGGGCTACGTTGCGGCAGGCGGCCTCGGCGGCCTCATAGCGCGCGGCCACACGCTCCAGCGTGGCCAGCGTGAGCCAGCCCTGCACCTGTGCGGGGTTGGTTTGCAAGGCGCGCTCCAGCGTGGCGCGCGCGGCTGAAAATTCATGGCGCCCTTGCTCTACGGTGGCCTGCAACACCAGCAGATCGGCCGGGGCGTCCGCCTGGCTCCACCAGCGTGCCAGGGCCGCCTGTGCCCGGCCCAGGTAACGCGGGTCCGCCGTCTCGCGTGACAGCGTGATCCAGCGCCGGGCCGTGGCGGCAGCAGCCTGGGGCGTGGCGGGGGCTGCGCTCACACGCTCGGGCAGACGCTCGACCACATCGGCATCGAGGCCGGGTGGCAAGTCCTGCGGCAAGGCCGCCAGGGCCGTACCCGCCCAGAACACCAGGCACAAGGCCACGCACAAACAGTGATGAGGTTTCTTCATGGGCTCGTGACAACAGCGGATATCGAAAGAGACACAATCACCCACGCACGCCCTGGCCACACCCCTTCGGGGCGCAGCCAAGACATCGCGCAAGGGTCAGAGCCGCGAATCGGGCTCTTCAGTCTCGGTACTGGACAGCACCAGCTGGTCCACCGCCTGAGGTTCGGTGGTGTCCGATGCGCCGCTGGCCACAATGGGCTGCACATACGCGAACGCGTTCACCATCACGGGGCCCCCATTGCCAGGGTCTGCCGTGTTGTCGCCGCTGCCGCCCCCGCCGCAACCGGTGATGGCCAATGCCGCCACCGAAGTAAGGGCCAGGTGCTGAATCCGAAGGTTCTTTTGCATGGTGTGGCTCCTTCGGATCAGAAGTTCTTGGCACCGGGGAGCGGCGGGTTCACATACGGAAACGCCGTACGGTAGTCCGTCGCCTTGGTGCGCGAGCCGTCCACAAACGCTACCCCTCCTGCCGGGGCATCACCCGGCTTGCAGCCAACCTTGAGCGTGTCCGTGGCACCCGTCACCGTACACAGCGCCCCCATGGCCACGCGCAGCGATACGTCCACCACGTCGTCGCCCAAGCGGCGGCCGTTCGGGAAGCCGGCCGCGTCCCCTGCCACCACCCCCAGCGAGTTCTGCGCAGCCGCAGCCGTGGCGGCAATGCCCGTGTTCAAGCGCAGCATTTCGGCCAGGGGGCCGCCGGCACCCAGGCCGGTGATGTTGCCGGGGCGATTGACGGTGGGCAGCCCCGTGAGGAAGGCCGTCATCAGGTCGGTACGCGGGAAATTCGTGGGGGCCTTTGCGCCAAACAGCGTCTCGACCAGCGCGGGCAGCGTGGGGTGCGTCACGTAGTCCGCAAAGTTGGCCGCATCATCCTTGGGCTTGGATGCGTTGAACTTGTCCTTGTCCTTGAGGCCAATCACCACCTCGTTGACCAGCGGCATGCCCAGGCGCGAGACCTGCGTCCATGCGCCACCGGCCTTCTCGCTGGTCTGCAGGCCCGAGTCTGGCTTGCCATTGAGCAAGCGGGCCTGGCGCAGGCTGGCAGTGGTCCAGCCGCCAATGACCTTCTCGCCCGATGCCGCCGTGAGGCAATTGGTGGGCACTTCCACCGCGAGCGACGTCACGTTCTTGTTGGCAATCTGGCCCGCGCCGAAGGCCGCAGCATTCGACTCGCTGGTGATGACGGCGGCAGGTGCATTCACCAGATCAAAGATGGTGCCCAACGACACCGGGAACGGGTCCTGCCGCTGGCCCACAAACACCTTGCCGGGGGTGGAGCAGCCGGGGATGTTGATGCCATACACATACTTACCGGCGTAGGCGTCGTAGGCGGCCGCATTGCCCAGCGATTTTTCACCGATGTAGTCGATGGGCTTGGTGAAGGTGGTGCCCCCACCGGCCGTGGTGATCTGCTCGCGCTTGCCGGTACGGCGGTCACCGCGCACGATGAACATCTCGTACTCTTCGCGGTAAGCCAGCGGGTCGCCCGCTGCGCCGCTGATGCCACCGGCGTTGCGCAGCGGAATGGCCACCTTCTTGCGGGCACCATCAGGACCGATATCGAGCGTGATGCCGTTGCCACCATTGTTCAGCGTGTTCTTGAAGCGGAACTGAAAGGTGATGTCCTCCGCTGCGTCGCCGTTGTTGTCGATGTGGATCTCGTACAGCGCATTCGAGTCCAGGCTGAAGTAGTTGGGGCCGCCATAGGCATCCTGCAGCGGCAGGTAGTTGGCGATCATGGTGACAAAACCCGCTCGACCCGGTTCGTAGCTGTTGAACAGGTAGAAGTCACTGCCGTCAACCTTGGGCTGGGTCGTGATGAACGGCGCCTCGCGGTGGCTGGACGCCAGACTGACGCCCGCTGCGCTGGCAGCCAGAACAGCCAGCACGGCCAGACTGATTTTTTTCAATGGCATGGGGATCTCCTCGTAGGTGGATGGTGGGGTGCCAAGCACCCCACCTTGAATACGACGAAGAGAAACCCGTGGATTCAACGGTGGCGACTATTCTTTTCTTTTGCCACCGGTTCTTCCAGACCTGTACGCTACTGCCTGAAACCCGGGTGTCAGGTGGCCTTGCGGATCAGAGCGCCCTTGAACAGCACCGGCCCTGTGGGGCCCGTGGCGCTGGGCACACCCCCCTTGGGCTCCAGACTGATGGCCAGGGTGGGGACTTCTTTCACATCGCCCTCCTGGGCCACCAGCTTGAGCAGCTTGTCCTGCCCCAGCACGCCCAATGAGCGCGGGCCGCCAGAGGGCGGCAGTGCCCACAGTTGCAAGGACTTGTCCGCCCCCTCCTGGAAACCGCCCACGCGCTGCAGCACGAGCTGGTTGTTCTTGGGGTCGAACGTCACCAGCATCGACGCGTCGGCCTTGTCATCGGCCAACACCGCCACGTACTGGATCTGGGGTGTGGCTTGCAGTTGTTGCTGCAGTGCGGCGATCTGCGCGCCCGTGGTGGCACGCAGGCCTCCATTGACCTGCACGCCCACCACCACAGCCGCCAGCGTGGCGATGGCGCCCGCAGCTGCCGCACCGCGCCACACCAGCAGGTTGCGCCACCAGCCACCTGGGGCCTCTGCGGCCTGGTGCACACGGGCAGCTTGCATGGCGGACGCAGCCCGGTCGGCCTGCACCAGGTTGTCGATGCGCGTCCACACGGCGGGCGCGGGGTGGATGGCGGGCTGCAACTCGGTCAGGCCGGACCAGCGGGTCTGCCAGACCAGCGCTGCAGCGCGCACGGTGGCGTGTTCGCGGGCCAGGCTTTCAAATCGGCGGCGGGCGCCGCCACGCAGTGTGCCCAGGGCGTAGCTGGCAGCCAGGCGTTCGAGCAGTTCGGGGTGTTGGGTAATGTTCATGGCAACCTCACGCAAAACGCGCCATGCAGGTGCGCAGCTGTTCCAGGCCCCGACGGATCCAGGTCTTGACGGTACCCAGCGGCAGCTTGAGTTGCTCGGCCAGCTCCCCGTGGCTCTGGTCGCGCAGGTAGGCCAGGCTCACCACTTCGCGCTGCTTGTGATCGAGCTTTCCCAGACAGTGGTGCAGCGCAAAGGCCTGCTCGCTGGCATCGGCGGCGTCCATGGGGTTGGGCATGTCGCCCTCCAGCGTCTGCGCCATCTCGTCATCCAGCTCGTTCATCAGATCGGACCGGTCTGTGGTGCGCTTGCGCAGGGCATCCAGCGCCCGGCTGCGCACGATCAAACCCATCCACGCCATGGGCGGACTCAGCGATGCGCGGTAGTTGCCCGCGCCGCGCCAGATGGTCAAAAACGCCTCCTGCAGCACATCCTCCGCCGCATCGCGGTTGCGGACGATGCGCAGGGCCAGGCCAAAAAGCTGCGACGAGGTGCGCTCGTACAGCTTTTTCAGCGCGGAGTCGTCCTGCGCGGCAATGCGGTCTAGGAGGTCCATCAGTTCACTGTCTGGGTGGAGGGTGCTCATGCGCCCATTGTCTTGGATTGATCGGGTTGGCAGGCCTTGCGGGGCTTTGCTGTAGGTGAATACGCCACAGCAGGCACTTTGGATGTCGCCGGGCACAAAAACAGTGCCCTGGCTCGGCAAATTGGTGTAGTCGGGGTATCGGGCACCCCACCGCGACGGGCATGAATCCAGGCGACGGGATCGTCCGTACTGCAAGAGTCACCTCTGCCCACAACGCTCGCGCTTTCCACCCCATGCTGCCCGCCATGCCTCTGCCTCGCCCACTGTTCCCTGTTCATTGGGTTGCCGTTGCGGCCACCTTGCTGTGGGGGGCCCACAGCCCCGCTGCGGCCCAGTCGGTGGAGCGTGGCGCTGCGCTGTACGCGGCGCATTGCAGCAGCTGCCACAGCCCGGACCAGCATGGCGACGGCCCGGCGCACCGGGGCGTGGTGGGGCGCCGCGCGGGCGCGCTAAAGGATTTTGACTACTCGCCCGCGCTGCGCGCAAGCAAGCTGCTGTGGACGCGTGCCACTCTCAAGGCCTGGCTGACCGACCCCGAGGCGCTGATCCCCGGCCAGGGCATGGACTACCAGCTCGACGATGCGCAGGGCCGCGAGGACGTGGTGGCCTACCTGGCCACGCTCAAGCGCCTGCCGGCGCCGACGACGGCCGCGCGGTAGAGGGCTTTCAGCCGCTCAGGCCGTGGGAAAGGTACCCGGCAGCAGGATCGACGAATCGACGTTGTTGATGTTGGTATGGCCACAGAACGCCATGGTGATGTCCAGCTCTTTCTGGATGATCTGCAGCGCACGCGTAACGCCCGCCTCGCCGTAGGCCCCCAGGCCGTACAAGAAGCTGCGGCCAATCAGCGTGCCCTGCGCGCCCAAAGCGCGGGCCTTGAGCACATCCTGCCCGCTGCGGATGCCGCCGTCCATCCACACCTCGATGTTCTTGCCCGCTGCCGCGGCAATGCCTGGCAGTGCGGCAATGGAGGATGGCGCGCCATCGAGCTGGCGCCCGCCGTGGTTGCTGACGATCAGTGCGTCGGCACCGCTGTTGACGGCCAGGCGCGCATCTTCGGCGTCCATGATGCCTTTGAGGATCAGCTTGCCGCCCCAGCGCTTCTTGATCCACTCCACATCGCCCCAGTTGAGCTGCGGGTCGAACTGCTCGGCCGTCCACGACGACAGCGACGACAGGTCGCCCACACCCTTGGCGTGGCCCACGATGTTGCCGAAGCTGCGGCGTTTTGTGCCCAGCATGCCCATGCACCAGCGCGGCTTGGTGGCCAGGTTGATGAGGTTGGCGATGGTGGGCTTGGGCGGGGCCGAGAGGCCGTTCTTGATGTCCTTGTGGCGCTGGCCCAGGATCTGCAGATCGAGCGTGAGCTGCAGCGCCGAGCAGTTGGCCGCCTTGGCGCGGTCGATCAGGCGTTCGATGAAGTCGCGGTCCCGCATCACATACACCTGGAACCAGAACGGGTGGCGGCCCGTGTGTTCGGCCACGTCTTCGATGGAGCAGATGCTCATGGTCGAGAGGGTGAACGGGATGCCAAACGCCTTGGCCGCCTTGGCCCCCAGGATCTCGCCATCGGCATGCTGCATGCCGGTGAGGCCAGTGGGCGCTATGGCCACGGGCATGGCCACGTCCTGCCCCACCATGGTGGTGCGGGTCGTGCGGCCTTCCATGTTCACGGCCACGCGCTGGCGCAGCTTGATGCGCTGGAAGTCGCTCTCGTTGGCGCGGTAGGTGCCCTCGGTGTACGAGCCCGAATCGGCGTAGTCATAGAACATGCGCGGCACGCGGCGCTGGGCAATGACACGCAGGTCTTCGATGCAGGTGATTTTGGACAGATTGGGCACGCAGGCTCTCCAGGATGGGGAATGCGCCAAATGGTAGGCGGTGACGCAGGGGCCAGCCATCAAAATTTTTTCGACGGCTTGCAACAAATTTCCAGCGACGGACAGCGCCATGCCGCCCGGACGCCCGACTTCAGCAGGTGGACTACTGGGCCGCGGCCACTTGAGATGGCTCGGGCAACACCACCTCGGGATCGGCATCAGGGCCCTGGTACAGCATGAAGCGCATGCGCCCGCCGCGTTTGGCCGCATACATGGCGCCGTCAGCATGGCGCGACAGCTCATCGAACGTGCTGCCGTGCTGCGGGAACAGCGCAATGCCACCGCTCACACCCACCCGCACCGGCTGCCCAGCGAGGGCAAACGCCGCGTCACAGGCCGCCAGGATCTTGCGCGCCACCAGGCAGGCGTGCTCCACCCCATCCAACCCCGGCAGCAGCACCACAAACTCATCGCCCCCCTGCCGGCACACCGTGTCGGACGCACGCACCGCTGCCTGCAGGCGCTGGGCAAACTGCACCAGCAGGACATCGCCCACATCGTGGCCCAGGCGGTCGTTGACCTCCTTGAAGCCATCAAGGTCCAGGTACATCACCGCCAGCGACTTGCCTTCGCGCCGCGCCTGCGCCATGGCCAGCTGTGCTCGGTCCTGCAGCAGCACGCGGTTGGGCAGGTCGGTCAGTGCGTCGTACTGGGCCAGGTGGGCCATGCGCTCGGCCATGGCCACGGCCTCGGTCACGTCGCGCAGCACGGCCACTGCGCCGGTCACGGCACCATGGCGGTCCGCAATGGGGCTGGCCGTCTCCTCCACCTGGAAGCGCTGGCCGCTGGTGCGGTGCACCAGCACGCCCCGTACGGGTTCTGTGGCCGCGCCATGCTGAATCGCAGTGCGCAGCGTGTTGGGCAAGGGCTCGTCGTTGTCGGGGCTGCGCAGGCTGACCACCTCGTCCACGTTGTGTCCGGCCGCATCAAACGCCTGCCAGCCCGTGAGGCGTTCGGCCACGGGGTTGAGGTAGGTCACCAAGCCCCTGGCGTCCGAGCAGACCACGGCATCGCCGATGGATTGCAGGGTGAGGCGCACGCGCTCTTTCTCGTCGAACAGCTCGTTCTCCATGCGCTTGCGCTCGGTGATGTCCGTCACTTGCACAAAAAGCCCGGTGACCACGCCGCGCTCATCGGTATCGGGTAGATAGGACACGATGCAGTGGCGCGGCAGGCCGTCTTGGTCCTCGTCCGTGCGCTCAAAGCGCAGTGGCTTGCCTGCCAACGCCAAGTCGTAATTGGGCTTGCTGGCCGCGTACCGGGCCTCGCTGAGCAACTCGCTGATGTGGCGGCCACGCACCGGTGCCGGGTAGGTACCAAACTCCTCGAGCGCTGCGCGGTTGGCAAAGCGGTTGTGCATACCGGCATCCCAGTAGGCAATCATCGAGGGCACATTGTCGAGGGTGGTGCGCAGGTCGTGCTCGGCCTCGGTCAGGCGCGCCGACACCTGCTGGCGCAACACCAGCTCCCGCACAAAAAGCAGGGCCAGCCCCAGGCAGCCCAACATCAGCAGCACGGCAAAGCCGCCCAGCACCCAGGCGCTGCTCCGCCACTTGGCCAGGATGGTGTCGGTGGACTGGGCGACGTTCAGGATCAGCGGATAGTTGCCCACGGGCCGGAAGGAATACAGGCGCTCAATCCCGTCAAGCGCCGCTACACCGACGAACGATCCCGCGCCCTCGGTCTGGAAGCGCACCAGGTTCGGAGAGCCCGCGATGGATTTGCCAACATCGGCGTCTCCGTAGGGAAAGCGCGATATCACCACCCCGTCCTGCCGGAAGAGGTTGATACCGCTGTTGTTTCCGAGATCCAAAGACCCATACAGCTCTTTGAAATAACTCAGGCGAATGGCTCCCACCACCACCCCGGCAAAGCTGCCATCGGGGTGGTAGTAAGCACGAGAGATCGGCAGGATGTTGAGGCCCGTCACCCGCGAAGGTACGGGCTTGCCAAAGAACAGCCCTTGCTTTCCCTGGTCACGAAACGCTTGAAAGTAGTCGCGGTCGGCCAAATTGACCCGACGAGGAACGAGCGAGCCCGAGTCCAGAACGACATTGCCCTCAGCATCCAGGACGAGCACGTCGCCCGCCCCCCCCGCACGCAGCGAGTTGTCGAACACCACCCGTGAACGGAGGTCGGGTGGCAGCGCCCACACCTCGGGTCGCGCGACCTCACGGGCCACGCCCTCCAGGGATTTGTCGAAAGAGTCCAGCGCCCAGGCCAGCCCCTGGTCCAAGGTGCGGACCAGGTTGGAATTGGTCTGGACCGCATAGCTCCACTCGTCATTGCGAATGGTCCAGATGGTGCGGGCGAACAACGCACCAATACCCAGAGCCACCAGCAAAGCCAGCCAGATCAGGCGGTGAGAGAAAAACTGGCGAAGCGAGGGCATAGAGATAGTCTGTAACCATTTTAAACAGTCGCCTTAACCGGGACTTAGCCCGAATTCACACCGTATTCCTCGGATTTGTCAGCGTCAATGCGCACCTGCCCGGGGGGGCGCTGCCGCCACACCGGCACCACGCACCTCCAGCCGGACCTCGTCCAGCACCTTGCCCTGGGCATCGGTGATCTGCACGACATGCCGCCCGGGCCACGGCATCCAGGCCACCCGAGGCCCCCGGCCCAGGGTTTTGCCGTCCAGCCGCCACTGCACTGCATCGCCCGTGGCGGTGAACTGCAGGCGCTGGCGCATCGGCGGGATGTCCGGGTCCAGCGCGATCACCGTGCCGGACGCCGGGGCGGTGATGCGGGCAGAGGCACCTGCAGGAGGCGTCATAGGGATCGAGGCAGCGTTTTTGGAGACTTTTTGGCCAGATGCGCTAGTGGAATATGGCTCGGAAGCTATTGAATCAATAGCAAACAAAGACTGCTGCGTGCCAGGCACAAACCATTCGTCGCGCGCAGCCTCCAGCGGCTGGGGGATGCCTGCAGAGGGCGGCTGGCCCGGACCAAACCGCACAGCCGCCCTGACCAGGCCTCCAGGAGCCTTGGGGGCCCGGCTGGGCTCGCGGGCGTGCAGAAAGCCCATCACCGCTGCCCAGATGGGCGCTGCACCACTGGTGCCGCTGACCTCGTGCATGGCCGCGCCACTGGCATTGCCCACCCACACACCCACCGTGTAGCGCTCGGACCAGCCCACCGCCCAGTTGTCGCGCATGTCCTTGCTGGTGCCGGTTTTCACGGCCGTCCAGAAGCGGGTGGCCAACACGCTGTCGGTGCCGAAGGTGCGGGCGCGTGCATTGCCGTCGGACAGGATGTCACCCACGATGAAGGCGGCGCGTGGGTCGGTGGCTGGCGTAAAGCGGGGCTTGGCATCGGCCGGGGCTACGCTGCCCTGTCGCCCGCCGTTGGCGAGCGTGACTGCAACAGGACTGGCACGCCCGCCGTTGGCGAGCGTGCGATAGGCATTGGTCAGGTGCAGCAGCGGTACCTCGGGGCTACCCAGTGCCAGGCTGTAGCCAAAGTAGTCGCCACTTTCGCGCAGCGGCAATCCCATGGCCCCGAGCTGCCGGTGGAACGCGTCGGGCGTGACCATGACCAGCGTGCGCACGGCGGGCACGTTGAGCGACGCCGCCAGTGCCGTGCGCACCGACACCCAGCCCTTGAACTGGCGGTCGTAGTTTTGCGGAATGTAGAGCCCGCCCGCCGTGGTGATCTGCGCGGGCGAGTCCTCCACCAGCGAGGCCGCCGTGAGCCGCCGCTCTGCAATCGCCTGGGCGTACAAGAACGGCTTGAGCGTGGAGCCCGGCTGGCGCAGCGCCAGCACCCCATCGACCTCGCTGGCCTGGCTGAGCTGGCCGGATGACCCCACCCAGGCCAGCACCGCGCCCGTGGCGTTGTCCAGCACCAGCACCGCGCCGTCTTCCACATGGCGCCCGCGCAACTCGCGCAGGTGCTGCTGCAGGCTCTGCATCGCAAAACGCTGCAACGGCGCGCGCAGGGTGGTGGCCACCCGCTCGGGCACAGCGCTGTCCTTGTCCCGCTGGCGCAGCAGGTAGCGTGCAAAGTGCGGCGCCACACCCTCGCTGGCATCAAAAGCGCGGCGTTGTAATGCGGCCGTGGTGAACAGGTCCAGCGCATCGCAGTCCAGGCGCACCGCCGGTGCAGCGGGCGAGGCGGGGGTGGAAGGGCGATGCTGCATGTCGCGCAGCACGCCGCAGGCACGCTGAGCCACCAGCGCAGGCCGTGCGTTGGGCGCGCGCACCAGGGCCGCTGCCACCGCGGCTTCGCGGTCGTCCAGGCCGTGGGCCGCCTTATCAAACAAGGTGCGGCTCAATGCATCGATGCCCACCAGCTCGCTACGAAACGGCACCAGGTTGAGGTACGCCTCCAGGATCTGGTCCTTGCGCCAGCGCCGGTCCAGCACCTGGGCCGCCACGGTCTGACCGACCTTCTGCACCACCGTGCGCCCTCCGGGGCCCTGGCGCCAGTCCCCGTCCAGCAGACCCGCGAGCTGCATGGTGATGGTGCTGGCCCCGCGTGTACGCTGGTTCCACAGGTTGCCCCAGGCGGCGGCCGAGGCCGCACGCCAGTCCACGCCGCTGTGTTCAAAAAACCGCTTGTCTTCGCTGAGCACGAGCGCCTGGCGCAGCGCGGGCGACACATCGGCCAGTGGCACCCACTGGCCACGCCGCACGGTGGCGTCGGTGCGCAAGCGCTGCAGCACCTCGCCTTCGCGCGAGAGGATCAGGGTGTCCGAGGGCTTGAAGTCCGCGCGCACCTCGTCAAACGTGGGAATGGCCCAGGCGCCCGAGGCGCAGGCCGCCAGCACCAGAGCGGTGGCCTGGGTGCGCATGCGCAAGGTGACGAAGGAAGCGAAGGGAAGGAACACAAACGCGCAGAAATGAAAGCACTATCAGCGCGCCGCGCGCAGGCGCACGGCGTCGCACCAGCGCTGCGCCACGCCCGGCACGGTGACACACACCGCGTCGTGCGTGGCGGTGGTCACGGCGCGCTCCAGCAGCTGGATGTCGGCCTCGTGCTGGCGCGCCACATGCGGGTCCTCAAAAAAAACGGCGCGGTGGCAACGGCGCTCCAACACAAGGTCGGCAATCTGCGCATCGCCACCCAGCGGCCCGCTGTTAAAACGCTGCACCCAGGGCTGCCCTTCGGGCCAGCCCTTGCTCCACGCCAGGGCGTTCAGTCGCTGGCCCGTGGTGCCGGTGGCCACCCGGTGGCGAAACTGCGACAGCACATCAAAGTTGCGATCCGCAAAGTCGAGCATGGCCTGCTTGCACGCGTCGTGCGCAATCAGGGCCAGCGTCTGGGTGCCATGGTCATGAAACCGGTCGGCCTGCGGATCGGGCGGCAACCCGGCGTGGATGCGCTCCATCTCGATCCAGTCGCGTGCGCTGGCCACGGTGGAAAGAAACGGCTTGCCGTGGATCACACACTGCCGCTTGAGGGCCAGCGCCTCGGGGAAGATGGAAGAAGGGTCCACAGGGTCGGTGAGGTAGATCGCGCCATCGAGCGTGCGCCCTTCCCCCATGCCCACCACCTCTGCCACCACTTTCATCAGCCCACCGTCGCGCCCGTAGGGATAGCGCACCAGCGGCCGGTACCCCTGCAGCATGCCCGCAGCGACGATGGCATCGTGCGTGCGGCCCACGGCGTGCAGCCCCAGCTGCAGTTCCCGGATGCCCGCCTCGCAGGCGCGCAGCCAGGCAAAGAGCGCCGCATCTTCGGTGTGGTGGTGCAAGCGGTTGGCAGCAAGACCCAGGATCATGGTGGGTTGACTTTCTGAAAACGAAGGGATCTGAACATCGTAAGCGCCTCACGACTCAACGATCGGAGTGCTCACGGTCAAACCGCCCCTCGGCCTCGGTCAGGTGACGCAGCAGCACATGCGAGATCAGGTTGACGCCGATACCGCCGAACACCACCGGCAGCAGGTACAGCGCAATCGTCAGCTCGGAACTGAACCACACATCGTCGGCCAGCGACGGCGTGCTCTTGGCCTGTGCTGCCATGGACTGCAGCAGGTACACATCCACCCCCGCGATCAGCACCAGGGCCACACCAAACCCCAGCACCGCCCAGCGCGAGATCGACCGCGTGACCAGCAGCAGTGCATAAATGCCCACCGGCAGCACCAGCGAGAACCCCACCAGCAGCCAGAACCGCAGCTCCAGAAAGACGCTGAGGCTCATGGCATGCGTGCCTGGGGTGGGCGACGGGCAAGGCTGTGCATGGCGACGTTATGACGAAGTGGCGTTGGGGTGTGGCGACTTATTTGGCCACCTGCACCTTCACCCGTGCGTTGGGCGACTCGCCAAACATCTCGGGCGCGTACATGGCCTCGACCCGGCTCGGTGGCAGCGCAAAGTCGCCCGCGTTGTTCAGCCGCACGGTGTACTCCATCTTGACGGTGCCCTTGGGCAGGTACTCGTAGTAGCTGCGGAAGGACTCAAAACTGCGCTCCTCGAACGCGGGCCAGCCAGCGCCGCTCTTCTTTTCGCCCTGCGTGGCGATCTCGGAATCGCGACCCAGGCCGCTGCCCAGGATGGTGGCCCCGCCCGGGATGGGGTCGGTGATGGCCACCCAGGTCATGTCGGCCGTGGCGTTGACCTCCAGCGTCACGCGCAGCACGTCGCCGCGTGTGTACTGGCCGGCGGGCAGCGACTTGTTGGCCTGCTCCACCGGGGTGATGGTCTTCTTGATCGCATAGCCCGCCGCGAACGGCGCCTTGAGATCAATGGCCGCCACCGACTGCAGCGTGAGCCAAGGCTTGCCCGGGCCCTGGTGCGCGACGGCCAGCTGCTCCTTGCCGCCCGCCTTGCTCCAGGGCAGGAACATGCCGTTGTTCTTCAGGTTGCCGGGCGATGCAGGGGCGCCAAACCAGGTGATCTGGTTGGGAGCGCCGGTGGCGTCCGACGCCTTCACGCGGTCCACCTTGCTCCAGTCCACGCTGGCGGTGTTGCCACCCATGCTGGCCTTGGTGGTGCCCGACACGGCTGTGGCCTCGAACTTGGCGCTGAATTTTTCCAACGCCAGGCCGCCCCACAGGTTGGCCGTGGTGGTGTGCCAGGCGCCTGCCTGCTGGCGGCTGATGAAACCGTTGGCCAGGCGGCCCATGTCGTCCTTCCAGGCCGGGTCGTCCATCACGGCCAGCATCAGGCGGGCAGTGTTCACGTCGCCGTTCTGCATCAGCCACCACCAGTAGTCGTCCTGCTCGTTGCTGAAGATGAGCTTGGTGCCCTGGAACGACAGGCGGCCGCGCAGGATCTGCATCGCCTCGGCCAGGCGCTTGTCGCGCTCGGGCACATCGGCCACGCGCTTAAGCACATTCACCCAGTCGATCACCGTGTGGGTGGGCCACTGGTTGGGCGCGATGGTGATGCTACTGACCATGCGGCCCTGGGCCTTGCCGTAGCGCGACAGCGCTTCGAGCGCAGCCACCTTGCGCATGTCCAGGTCCTTGCGCGGGCTCCAGAAGTTGCGCTGGATGCGGCCTTCCACAAACGCGATCAGGCCACGCTCCATGGGCGCGCGGGCCTCGTCGGGCAAGGCAAACGCGGGGTTGATGCTGGCGGCCTCGTGCGTGGCGGCCAGCACATAGGCCGTCAGGGTGTCGCTGCCCCGGTTGGCGTCGCCATCGCGCGGCGGGAAGTAATTGGCCAGGCCATCGCTGTCGAGGTAGGTGGGCAACTGCGCCACCACGGTCTGCCACAGCGCGCCATCACGCAGGCCCACGGCCTTGCTGGTCTTTTGCTCCAGGCAGGCAAACGGGTAGCGCGCCCACCAGTCGCGCACCCCGGGCAGGCCTTCGGCCAGCTTGGGCTGCAGCGACATCTTGAGGCCGCCCCGGCCGGGCAATGCGTCGGCAGGTGGGTTCACATCGAGGTTGTAGCTACCGTCCACCTGCACCAGCGTTGCCTGCTGCACGGTGAGCGGCACCGCCTGCACGATGCGCTGGCGGGCCTTGAGGGCGTCGCGGGCACCACTGACCTGGTCCTTGGCTTCGATCTCCCACAGGATGGCCTCGGCGCGCGTCTGCGCCAGCTGCGCTGGGGCCGTCACGTCCCAGGCCACCTCACGCGCCTCTCCCGCCGGTATATCGATGGTCTGCGACTTCAGGTCCAGCAGCGTGGCGCGTGGTGCCACCTCCACCTTCATGGCGGCCTTGGTGGTGTTGCGCAGCGTGATCTGCGCGCGGAACTGGTCGTCCTCGCGCACCAGCGGCGGCAGGCCGCTGATGATCTGCAGGTCCTGCGTGGCGCGGATGCTGGTGCTGCCGGTGCCAAACAGCCCGGTGGACGCATCGGCCACCGCCACGATCTTGAAGGTGGTCAGCGCATCGTTGAGCGGCACGGTGACCTTGGCCTGGCCGTTGGCGTCGAGCTTGAGCGCGGGCTCCCACAGCAGCAGGGTGTCCAGCAGCTCGCGCGTGGGCGACTTGCCCCCACCGCCGCCGGCGGGCACGGCCTTCTTGCCGTAGTGGCGCCGGCCGATGATTTCCATCTGCGCGGTCGATGTCTCCACACCCCAGCTGCGGCGCTGCAGCATGGCTTCGAGCAGGTTCCAGCTGTTGTTGGGCATCAGCTCCAGCAGCGCCTGGTCCACAGCGGCCAGGGCCACTTCGGCATTGGCGGCGGGCTTGCCGCCCGGCAGCGTGGCGGTGATGGTGACCTGGGCCTTGCCGCGCACGGCATAGCTCTCCTTGTCAGCCTGCACCTTCACATCGATCTGGTGGGCCTGCGTGCCCACGCGAATTTCAGCCACGCCCAGGCGGTAGGCGGGCTTGGACAAGTCCACCAGCGCCGTGGGCGCCTGGTATTCCTTGCCTTCGTACCAGAACGAGGTCCACCACTCGCGCGGCGCCTTGAAACCCCAGGTGAAGAAGCTGTACCACGGCACC
The DNA here is from genome assembly GCF_052045435.1 of Acidovorax sp. 22279. Lineage (NCBI taxonomy): Bacteria > Pseudomonadati > Pseudomonadota > Betaproteobacteria > Burkholderiales > Comamonadaceae > Acidovorax > Acidovorax sp. 22279. The sequence continues at coordinate 141,116 of NZ_JBQEOV010000003.1, read as the reverse complement.
TCGCGCAGGCGCCCCCGCAAGGCCAGCACGCTCACGTAGACATTGGGTCCCCAGTCGGGCTGCACCTTCAGGCTCACTGTGGGGTCCTGGCCGTTGAGCTGCACCACCTGCGTGTCGATGATGCCCTCACGTTCCACGGCCACCAGGGCCGTGGCAAAGCGGAACGGCATGCGCACCTGGAACTTGGCGGTCTCGCCGGGCTGGTAGCTCTTCTTCTCGGCCAGCAGATCGATGCGGTCGTGGTCTTCGCCGCCAAACCACAGCTCGCCCTGGCGCGTGACCCACACCGACGAAGCGGCCACGCTGGTGTTGCCGTCCTTGTCCGTGGCCGTGACCACCAGCTCCACCTCGCCCGCCTCGTCGAGCTTGGCCTCGCACAGCAACAGGCCGCGCGCGTCGCTTTTGCCGCTGCACAGTGTGCCCAGGTCCTTGGTATCGGTCTGGTTGTCGTAGCTGTAGAAGCCACCCACCATGCGCTTGCGCGTGGTGGTGGTGATGCGGGCCATGGCCTGCACCTGCAGCGAGGTGTCGGCCGCAGGCTTGCCGTTGTGCTGCAGCGCCAGCGCCTGGAAGCGGATCTTCTGGCGCGCAGACACCCAGCCCTCGGTCTTGATGCCTGCCACCACACCGGAGGGCCACAGCGTCTGCGTGCTGCGAATGGTCTGCACCTCGCCATTGGGGTCAGCGTAGGTGGCCTCCAGCAGCAGTTCCTGCGGCTGGCGGGCCTGGGGCATATTGTCGATGGTGACCTTGCCCGCACCGTTCTTGTCGAGGGTGAGCGGCAGCTTGTCGGCAATCACGCGCGCGTCCTGGCTGGCGGTGGCCTCTTCGTCGTCGCTGTTGGCGCTGCTCTGCTCGCGCTTGCGGGGCGGGTTGAAGCGGAAGGTGTCGTAGTCGCTGAACTCCAGGGACTTGCCGCGCACCAGGGCCGACACGCGCACCGGCAGGTTGGCCGCGCCGCCACCGGCCACGTAGTTGATCTGCACGTCGGTGGGCACCGAACGCACGCGCACCAGCGCCTTTTTCTCGACCGGGGCGATGCGGCCTTCCAGCACGGGCAGGCGGAACTCCTCCACGCGGAACGAGCCCGACGCCAGGCTGCCATTCACCGTGCCGTTGCCCCCCAGCTCGACCTGGTACACGCCCAGCTTGGCAGCGGGCGGAATCGCAAAGGTGCTTTGCGCACTGAGCCCCCCGGTGGCCGTGCCGCGCCACACCAGGGGTTGGGTGAACTGCTGGCCGCTGCCCAGGTGGGTGATGACGAGGGTGTCGGGACGCGATGCCGACAGGGCAAAACCCTGGCGCGTTTCAGCGCGCAGAAGGTGCTTCATCGACACGGTTTCGCCCGCGCGGAACAGCGTGCGATCAAAGATGGTGTGGACGCGCTCGTCCGGCGAGGGTGCCCGGCTGGTGGGCACATTGAAGCGCCAGGGCTCAATGCCCCGCTGCCAGTCGCTCCAGGTGAAGGCCATGTCCTCCACGCCATCCACCCCCTTGTGGCGCGCGCTCACAAAGTACGACTGGCCGACCTCGTCCTCAGAATTGGAATTGCAGCCGGGCGGTTCGGACGAAAGGCCCTCCACACGGGCAATACCCTGTGCGTCGGTCACGGCCTGCGCCAGTTCGTTGCCTCGGCAGTCCGACACGCGCACCGTGGCGCCCTGCACGGGCTGGCCCTTGTCCAGCGTGGTGACCCAGGCCATGGCGTTTTCGCGGCCCAGCTTGAAATGCACGCCCAGGTTGGTCACCAGCGCCGAGGTGCGCACGTACATCGTGCGGCCTTCGCCATGGCGGTCGTCCAGCAGCGAGGCGCCGAGCTTTTGCGACGCGATCTCCACCACATGGAAGCCGGGTGTGAGCGGAATGCCCACCACCTCGAACGGGCGCGGGTCGTTGCTCGATGGCTTGGGCAGGTCCAGCGTCTTGACGCCGCCCTTGCCTGCCAGCAGCGACAGCATGCGCGACTGCACGTATTCCTTGTCGTCATCCAGCACCTTGGGCAGGGGGCCGGTCACGTCCTGGCGCGCCTGCTTGCGGTTGACCACGTAACTGTCATAGCGCTGCACCTTGCGAAACCAGGCAATGATGTCCGCGTCGGTGCGGGGCTTGAGCGTGCTCACCTTGCCCGCCGGTGCGGTGGCTGTCGCAACACCCGCTTGCAGGCCCTGCACACGCAGGGCAGCCTCCACGTTGCGCAGCGTCACGGGCAGCAGCGCAGGCGGATTGTCCGACGCGGGGCCTTCGGCAAAACGCTCCACGATGCCAAAAGGCGCCGCTGCAAACTTGGCCAGCGGCGGCATGCCGCCAGTGGACACCTTGAGCGGGAAGTTGTCCGCATTGCGCAGCGCGCGGCCCGAGGCGTCCTTGAAGTCCTTGGGCAGCTCGATGGTGAAAGCGGTGTTCTCGGCCAGCGGCGCGTTGAACTGCAGGCTGTTGACCAGGGCATCGGCCTGGGCACCTTCTGCGCCGCCATCGATCTGGGGCTTGAGGGTTTCCTTGGCGGACTTGAGGCGAATGGCAGCCGCCAGCTTGCGCGGCACGGGCGCGTTGAACGACAGCATCATCGGCCGGATCGGCAGGCAGGCTGCCTGGGCGTTTTCGCGCTCGCAGCTGAACTCGGCCGAAAACGGCTCACGCACCTTGAAGTCAAAGCGTTTTTCCACCGTGTTGGCGACTCCGCTGGGGGTGGCCACCCCCTTGCCGAACACGATCTGCATGCGCGAGCCCGAGGTGAACCGGCGGTTGCAGGCCAGCGTGGCAAAGGACAGGGGCTCGCGTGCTGCGTCTTTCTCCAGGCCCAGGCCCTTGAGGATTTCGGCGCGCTGCGCCCCCTCGATCAAACGCACGGGGATGCGCTCGCCCACGCCTTCGGCCGTGCACCACACGTTGCTCTGCACGCTGGCCGTGGTGGCCGGACCATTGAGGAACAGCACAAAGAACTGCTCTTCGTCGATCTGCTCGTAGGTGCTGGGGCGGAGGTTCTGCACAAATGGCCCGCCGCTATTGAACTGATAGCTCTTGGCGCCCGTCAGTTCTGCGCCAGCGGGCGATTTGAAGCCCGGCTTGACGCTGGCGGTGCAACGCACGCCTGGCGGCAGGTCGCGCTCGAAGTCAAACACCCACTCGCGCTCGCCAGTCCAGCGGCCCGTGCCCTTGGTCACACTGGCGTCGCTGCAGCTCAGGCTCAGGGGTGTGGCCGCCTTGGGGTCCCCAAAATTGACCGCAGCAGCGTCGAACTTGGCCACCACCTGGCGCACGCGCGCCACCTCGCCCTGGGGCGAGAAGCTGGTGATCTGCAGGGCCTGGGCCCCCCAGGCCACCAGAGACAGGCTGGCGGCCAACATCCATTTTTTTGCGTTCACGCTATCCCCTCCGAAGGAACCAGCAAGCGTAACAAAGTGCCATGTCGCCCGGGTGTGTGTTGCAAGCACTTACGTATCGGCCGGGCAAGCCGTCATCACGCGCGCCCGACGACGCGCCGATGGGGCCATGTCCTACCCGCTGGGAACGCTCAGCGCCCAAAGATGGTGGCTTCGTTTTACCCCACGCACCACCCAGGAGCGCCCATGGCACGACCCCCTACCTCGCGCAGCGCGGCCCACAAATCGCCGTCTGCCCTGCCTTCTTCCACCCAGTCCGATAACTTTCGCGGCAACGCGGGCGAGCTGCAGCAACAGGCGGGCGGCAAACACCCGGTGCTGACCACGCAGCAGGGTATTCCGGTTGCCGACAACCAGAACTCGCTGCGCACTGCGCCGCGCGGCCCCACGCTACTCGAAGACTTCATCCTGCGCGAGAAGATCACGCACTTTGACCATGAACGCATTCCCGAGCGCATCGTGCATGCACGGGGCACGGCAGCCCATGGTTTCTTTGAACTCACGCACTCGCTCAAGAAGTACACCACCGCCAAGGTGCTGACCGACATCGGTGTACAGACCCCTGTATTCACCCGCTTTTCGACCGTAGCCGGGGGCGCAGGCTCGGTGGACACGCCGCGCGACGTGCGCGGCTTTGCCGTCAAGTTCTACACGCCAGAAGGCAACTGGGACCTGGTGGGCAACAACATCCCCGTGTTCTTCATCCAGGACGCGATGAAGTTCCCGGACCTGGTGCACGCCGTGAAGATGGAGCCCGACCGGGGCTTTCCGCAGGCGGCCAGCGCGCACGACACCTTCTGGGACTTTGTCTCGCTGATGCCCGAAACCCTGCACATGGTGATGTGGGCCATGAGCGACCGCACCATTCCCCGCAGCCTGCGCATGATGGAAGGTTTTGGCGTGCACAGCTTCCGCCTGCTGAACGCGGCGGGCGAGAGCACGTTTGTGAAGTTCCACTGGCGGCCCAAGCTGGGCATCCAGTCCACCGTGTGGGACGAGGCCGTCAAGCTGCAATCTGCCGACAACGACTACCACCGGCGCGACCTGTTCGAAGCCATCGAGGCGGGCGACTTTCCCGAGTGGGAGCTGTCGGTGCAGCTGTTCACTGAGCAGGATGCCGAACGCTTCCCGTTTGACCATCTCGACCCCACCAAGCTCATCCCCGAAGAACTGGTGCCCCTGCAGCCCATTGGCCGCATGGTGCTCAACCGCTGGCCCGACAATTTTTTTGCCGAGACCGAGCAGGTGGCGTTCTGCCCCGCCAACGTGCCGCCCGGCATCGACTTCAGCAACGACCCCCTGCTGCAGGGCCGCCTGTTCTCGTACCTGGACACACAGCTGTCGCGCCTGGGCGGGCCCAACTTTGCGCAGATCCCCATCAATGCCCCCAAGTGCCCGTTCCACAACATGCAGCGCGACGGGCACATGCAGATGCAGGTGCCCAAGGGCCGCGTCAACTACGAACCCAGCAGCCTGCAGCCTGACACGCCCCGCGCCTCGCTCGCGCAAGGCTTTCGCCACTTCGCGCAGGCCGACGATGGCGTGAAGGGCCGCGTGCGGGCCGAGAGTTTTGCCGACCACTACAGCCAGGCGCGCATGTTCTACCGCAGCCAGAGCCCGCTGGAGCAGGCCCACATGGCCTCGGCGCTGGTGTTCGAGCTGTCCAAGGTCGGCACACCCCATGTGCGCGAAGCGGTGGTGGGCCATCTGCTGCATGTGGACGCAGACCTGGCCCAGCGCGTGGCCGACGGCCTGGGGCTGCCGGCACTGCCCCCTGCCCCGGCCACCACCGAGCCGGTGCAGGACCTGCCCCTGTCGCCCGCCCTGCGCATCATCGACCGCATGAAGCCCACGCTGCAGGGCCGCTCCATCGGCATTCTGGTGGCCGACGGCTCCAACGGCGCCTCGGTGACCAACCTGCGCAAGGCGCTGGAGAAAGTCGGCGCCACCGTGAAGATCGTGGCCCCCAAGGTGGGCGGTGCCGTGCTGAAAGACGGCACGCTGCTGCCCGCCGATGGCCAGCTGGTGGGCACGCCATCGGTGGTGTTTGACGCCGTGGCCTCCATCCTGTCGCCCGACATGGGCGCACATCTGGCCAAGGAGGCGGCGGCCGTCGACTGGTTCCGCGACGCGTTCGGCCACCTCAAGGCCATTGCCGCCTGCAAGGGCACCCGGGCCATCCTGCAGGCAGGTGGCATCGAGCCCGATGCAGGCGTAGTGGACCCGGCCGACGCCCAGGGCTTCATCGCCGCTGCCCAGACCCGCCAGTGGGAGCGCGAACCCAAAGTGCGCACGCTGGCCTGAAGCCCCACCTTTTCGTTCACCCCACCACCCCAAGGAGCCCCCATGCCCAAAAGCCACTACGACAGCCACCAACTCGACGACCTCGTCCTGCAGATGATGGAGACCGAACTCGGCGGCGAACAGGTGTACCGCACCGCCCTCACATGCGCCATCAACCCCGACCTGAAGAAGGAATGGCAAGGTTATCTGGAAGAAACGCTGGCGCACCAGAACGTGGTGCGCGGCATCTGCGATGCGCTGGGCCTGGACCCCGATACGCAGTCGCCCACGCGGGCCGTGGTCAAGCACATTGGCACGTCCCTGGTGCAGGCGATGCAGCTGGCCAAAAAGTCTGGCAGCCCCGACGCTGCACAGCTGGTGGCCTGCGAATGTGTGGTGCACGCAGAGACCAAGGACCACGCCAACTGGGAGCTGCTGGGCCAGGTCGCCAAGGTGGCCACGGGCGATGTGGGCCACACCCTCAAGGTAGCGCACAAGGCCGTGGAAAAAGACGAGGACCACCACCTGTACCACACCAAAGGCTGGTGCCGCGAGTTGGCCATTCAGGCCCTGGGCATGCCTGCCGTGCTGCCCCCGCCCGAGGAGGTCAAGAACGTGGAGACCGCCATTGGCGCATCGCGCGCCGAGCAGCAGCGCACGGCCATGCTGTGACCGGGTTGCGGGGCTGCACGACGACAGGCCCTGTGGCAGCAAACGCTCCTAAAAATATAGCTGCAAGCGCTTTATGCACTAGCGCCTGCAGCTATTTTTGCTTGATTCCGATGCAAACATGCTTCTCAGGCCAAGGGCGGCGGGGTCTCCTGCGGCAACTCTGCAGCGCCGGGGGCTTCGGCCAATGTGGCCAGCCCTTTGCCGCTGCGCTTGCTGGTGTACAGCGCCCGGTCCGCCCGGTCCATGAGCGCGGGCATGGATTCCACAGCAGGGCCCTGGAACAAAGCGACCCCAACGCTTGCGCCGGTCAGCACGTGTTGGCCACTGTCGAGTCCAATGGGCGCCACCAGCGCTGCCAGCACCTTGTGGGCCAGTTCCATGGCGGCCTCCGGGGACGCCACAGCGTTCAACACCAGTGCAAATTCGTCGCCGCCCAGGCGGGCGGCGGTGTCATTGGCACGGGCCAGCCCGGCCAGACGCTGCGCCACACGCACCAGCACCTGATCGCCACTGCCGTGCCCCAGACTGTCATTGACCGCCTTGAAACCATCCAGGTCCACCAGCAGCAATGCGCCCGCACGGTGGTCACGGTAGGCCGTCAGCACCGCCTGCGACAAGCGGTCTTCAAACAGGCGCCGGTTGGGCAGCCCCGTCAGGCGGTCATGGCTGGCCAGCGCCAGCACCTGCTGGTGGGCGCGCACCAGCCGAGCGCTCAACAGCCCCAGCACCAGCGCGAACGCATAGGCCAGCATCACCACCAGCGCGGGTGCACGGCCTGCAGCCCCCCACCCGCCCGTGGGGACCGCGCCCAGGATCCAGCTGCCGCCACCCGGCAAGGGCACATCGAGCGTGGCCGGCTCCTCGTCGAACAACTGAGGGCGGCCGATGAACACCGCGCCCTGCGCGCCCATGGCGTCCAGTCCACGTGCCGCCACCTGAAAACCCATCTGGTCCGAGTTCAGGCCCACGTCGGCGAACAGGGTGTCGGCATTGACGGTGAGCGACACGATGCCCCAGTAACGGGGCCCACCCACCGGTGCACGCCCCGGCGGATGCGCCAGAAACACCGGCGTGCGGCTGATGATGCCGAGCCCCCCTTGCACCAGCGGAATGGGACCCGCAACGACAGTGCGGCGGGTCTGGATGGCCCGCTCCACCGCTCCACGCTGCTGCGGGTTGTCCAGGTACCGCAGGCCAATCGCTCGCTCATTGCCCACGCGCGGGTACACATCGCTGATGACGTTGTCGGGCGCCAGAGCCAGGTTGCGGATATTGCGCTGGTGCTCCAGCAGGCGGCCCACCACGGTGGCAAAGATGTCGGGCGACATGCTGCCCTGTGCGGCAATGAAGGCGGACACCGTTTCGGGCACCGACAGCGTGCTTTGCAATTGCCTGTCCAGGCGGTCGCGGATCTGCAGCAGGTGGCTTTGCGCCTGCGCAGCAATCTCGGCCCGCGCCTTGGTGTGAGAGATATCGATGACCACCCAGGCCAGCAAGGCGGCCAGTGTGCTGCTGCACACACCCACCACGAGGGGCAGGTACCGGTGATGGATCCAGTTCGAAGGGAGGCGGCTGGTGGGCATGAATGAGGTCCGGGATGGGTGCCGGATGGTGCCATGGTCTGTGCAGACCGGCCAGCACCGACTGCGCACGGCGGCCGCTTTGGAGACACCCAGCCGGTCGGTGAGACGGCCCCTTGTGGCCACAGCCCCACGGCACGTACCGCACGTACCATACGCACAGCAAACACCGCCGGTGATGCGAATGCGGAGGGGGGCTGGGGTCAGGCGGCTTCGCAGCAGCCCTCCCCGTCCTTTATTGCGCTACAAACCCGCTGGTCTTGATGATGCGCGTCCAGGCCTCGGTGTAGGCCTTCTCGCGCGTGGCCAGCTGCTGGGGCGACATGTAGCCCACCGTGAGGCCCATGGCGGTGAGGTGCTCGCGCACATCGGGCTGGGCCACCACCTTGGCCAGCGCGTTCGAGAAGTCGGTGATGAACTTTTGCGGCGTTCCGGTGGGTGCGTAGATGCCGTAGTACGGCAGGTCTTCAAAGCCCTTGAGGCCCATCTCGTCGAACGTGGGCACGTCGGGCATGGAGGCCTGGCGCTTGGTGCCCAGCACGCCCACCACGCGCACCTTGCCGGCCTTGTGGTTTTCCATGAAGTCCTGCACCGAGGCCACGCCCGCGCTGATCTGGTTGCCCAGCATGTCGGCCATCATGGGGGCGCTGCCCCGGTACGGCGCCGAGACCAGGTCCAGCTGGTACTTTTGCCCGACCAGCTTGACCAGAAACTCTGGAGTGGAAGCTGGCGCAGGAATGCCCACCGCGCCCTTGCTGCCACCGGCCGTCTTGACCCACTGCACGTATTCGGTGAACGACTTGGCCGGCGTACCGCCCGACACGGCAAACGCATTCACAAACGTGGCAAAACCGCCCACCGCCACAAAGTCGCGCGCGGGTTCGTAGCCGGGGTTCTTCACCACCTGGGGCAGGATGGAGATGGTGTGGTCGTGCGTGAGGAACAGCGTGGTGCCGTCGGGCGCCGAGGCCTTGAGTGCCTGCGCGGCAATCTGGCCGCCCGCGCCGGGGCGGTTTTCGACCACCACAGGCTGGCCCAGCTCATCCTTGAGCTTCTCGGACAGCGTGCGCGCGATGGCGTCCGTACCGCCGCCGGGCGGAAAACCCACAAGCAGGCGGATGGGCTTGGCCTGCTGGGCAGACGCCAGGCCCACGGCCAGCGCGGCCCCCACAAAAGCACCCGTGCGCACAAGGCGGGACAGCAGGCTGCGGCGAGAAGTTGTCATGAAAAAGCTCCAGGGTAGAGGGTCAACAGGCGGTGCAAAGATCAGGCCAGGCGGGCGCGGTGGCGCGCCAGCTGGGCACGCACCTGCGCCGGGGCCGTGCCGCCCAGCGTGTTGCGGGCGTTGAGCGAGCCCCGCAGGCTCAGGCACTCGTACACATCCTTCTCGATGGCGGGGTGAAAGCCCTGCAGCACGGTCAGGGGCAGCTCCGACAGGTCACACGCATGGGTGGTGGCCGCCTTCACGGCGTGGGCCACCGTCTCGTGCGCATCGCGGAAGGGCAGGCCCTTCTTGACCAGGTAGTCGGCCAGGTCGGTGGCCGTGGCATAGCCCTTGAGTGCGGCCTGCTCCATGGCCTGGGCGTTGACGGTGATGCCGCCCTCATTCTTGCCCGTGGCGGGGTTCAACTGGCCGCCGACCATCTCGGCGAAGATGCGCAGCGTGTCCTTGAGCGTGTCCACGGTGTCGAACAGCGGTTCTTTGTCTTCCTGGTTATCCTTGTTGTAGGCCAGGGGCTGGCCCTTCATCAGCGTGATCAGGCCCATCAGGTGACCGACCACGCGGCCCGTCTTGCCGCGCGCGAGTTCGGGCACGTCGGGGTTTTTCTTCTGCGGCATGATCGACGAGCCAGTGGTGAAGCGATCCGCAATCTTGATGAAGCCGAAGTTCTGGCTCATCCAGATGATGAGTTCTTCGGACAGGCGGCTCACGTGCACCATGCACAGGCTGGCGGCAGCGGTGAATTCGATGGCGAAGTCGCGGTCGCTCACGGCGTCCAGGCTGTTCTGGCACACCACGGGGGAGCCGTTCGCATCCACCATGCCCAGCGTCTTGGCCACGCGCTCGCGGTCCAGTGGGTAGGTGGTGCCGGCCAGGGCCGCGCTGCCCAGCGGCAGCACATTGGTGCGGCGGCGCACGTCGGCCATACGCTCGGCGTCGCGCTTGAACATCTCCACGTAGGCCAGCATGTGGTGGCCAAAGCTCACGGGCTGGGCCACCTGCAGGTGGGTGAAGCCGGGCAGGATCACCTCGACGTTCTGCTCGGCCACATCGACCAGCGACACCTGCAGCTCTTTGAGCAGGTCGCCGATCAGGTCGATCTCGCCGCGCAGCCACAGGCGCACGTCGGTGGCCACCTGGTCGTTGCGGCTGCGGCCGGTGTGCAGTCGCTTGCCAGCGTCGCCCACCAGCTGCGTCAGGCGGGCTTCGATGTTCAGGTGCACGTCTTCCAGGTCCAGCTTCCACTCGAAGGCGCCGGACTCGATTTCCGACGTGATCTGGGCCATGCCGCGCTGGATGGAGGCGTGGTCTTCGGCACTGATGATGCCCTGCGCGGCCAGCATTTCGGCATGCGCCAGGCTGCCTGCAATGTCGGCCTGCCACAGGCGCTTGTCGAAGAAAACGCTGGAGGTGTAGCGCTTGACCAGGTCGCTCATGGGCTCGGAAAACAGCGCCGACCAGGCCTGGGCCTTGGTGTCGAGCTGGTTGTGGGACGGCGCAGAGTCGGCGCTGGTGGCTTGGGCTTTGGACATAAGGAGGGCAATAATCCGGTGGTTCAGACACCCGGACTGTCCGGATGCCGCAATGCAAAACACCCAAATTTTATCGACCCAGCCCCCGCCGCCGGATTCCGCCCTGCCAGACAGGCCTGCGCGCAGCGTGCGGGCCGCTGCGGGCGCCGGGCCTGGCGGGCAGCCGCCACGTGGGCGGGCCCTGGTGTTCGATGCGTGCCAGGTCGGTGTGGTGCTGCGGGCGGTGCTGTTTGTGGAGGTGGTGGTGGGCGTGGGTGCCATGTATGGCGCCGGCAGCCCCGTCGAATGGCTGGCCAGCCTGGCGCTGCTGACCGGCGGCGCGCTGCCGGCCACGCTGGTGTGGCTGATCACGGCCTGCAGCCTCAAGACGGTGCTGCAGCGCCTGTCCACCGCGCAGCAATATGCCGCCGGGGTGCTGCTGGGGGCCGTGGCCGGTGCCTATGCCTGCGCCATGCTGGCGCTGGTGGGCCTGTCGGCATCGCCGCCCTGGCTGGCCAGCGCAGCGACAGGCGCGTTGCTGGCGGCCATGCTGGTGGCTGCGCTGGTGCTGCGCGCCCGCGGCCGCACCCCGGCAGCCACCACGGCGCGCCTGACCGAGCTGCAGTCGCGCATCCGCCCGCATTTTTTGTTCAACACACTCAACAGCGCCATTGCGCTGGTGCGTGAGGAGCCGGCCAAGGCCGAGTCGCTGCTCGAAGACCTGTCGGACCTGTTCCGCGTGGCCCTCATCGAGCAGGGCGAATCGACCACGCTGGCCGAGGAGATCACCCTGGCGCGCCGCTACCTGGGCATTGAGCAGGTGCGCTTTGGCAAGCGACTGCAGGTGCAGTGGAACCTGGACCCACGCACCGACAGCGCGCGCCTGCCGCCGCTGCTGCTGCAGCCGCTGGTGGAAAACGCCGTCAAACATGGCGTGGAGCCCAGCGCCCGGGGCGGCAAGCTGCGCGTGCTGACCGAGCTGCGCGGCACCCGCGTGGTGGTGCGCATCACCAACACCCTGCCCCCCAAAGAGGGCAAAACCGGCAAACACGACGAGCCCAGCACGCGGGGCCATGGCATCGCACTGGCCAACGTGCGCGCGCGGCTGGCCTTGCTGCATGACGTGCAGGGCGAATTCACCGCTGGCGTGCAGGACGGGCTGTACCAGGTGCGCATCACCCTGCCCGCCGCCGACCCCACCCCTGCCGCCCGCCCGCGCACGCCCTTGCGCGGGCGTGGCGACCTGCGGGGCGGCTACCGCCGAGGCGCGGTGGCCCCGACCGAACCTACCCCCTCCAAACCCCATGAACATCCTGATCGTTGACGACGAAGCCCTGGCGCGCAGCCGCTTGCGCACCCTGCTGTCCGACTGCTCGGACATCCAGCGCTGCACGGTGGCAGAGGCCTCCAACGCCGCCGAGACCATGGCGCTGCTTGGTCCCACCGGGGGGCGTGGGTACGACCTGGTGCTGCTGGACATCCACATGCCCGGCCAGGACGGCCTGGCCCTGGCCCATGCACTGCAGGCCCTGCCCCAGCCCCCGGCCGTGGTGTTTGTGACGGCCCACGCCGACCACGCAGTGAGCGCGTTCGAGCTGGATGCCGTGGACTACCTGACCAAACCCGTGCGCCGTGAGCGCCTGCAGCAGGCCCTGGCCAAAGTGCAGCGCACCAGCCGCCCCGCAGGGCCCAGCGCCGTGCCCAGCCTGCCCGAGGGCGAGACCCTGCTGATCCAGGACCGGGGCCGCACCGAACGCCTGCCGCTGACCGAGGTGCTGTACTTCAAGGCCGAGCAGAAATACGTGACCGTGCGCACCACCACGCGCAGCTACATCATGGACGGCTCGCTGAGCGAGCTGGAAGCCAAGTTTGCACCGCGCTTCCTGCGCATCCACCGCAATGCGCTGGTGGCGCGCCGCGCCGTGCGCGCGCTGGAAAAGCACTACGACCCAGAGGAGGGCGAAGGCTGGGCGGTGCGGTTACAGGGATCGACCGAGCTGCTGGCGGTGTCGCGGCGGCAGGTGGCGGCCGTGCGCGAGGAGCTGGCGCGCTAGCAGGAGGGCTGCGCAGGCCTGTGAGGGCCTTGGAACACCTCTACAGATATTTTTTTAGCCATTTTGGCCGCCAGTGCTAGTTCCATATGCCTGAGCAGCTATCAATGAGATAGCAAATCTCCTGTGACTGCAGGCGGTGCGGCCACCAGCCGCCCCAGCGCCTCCACGCCCACAGGCGGCTGTGCCAGCCAGGGCAGCACGTAGGTACGCTGCGCCAGACCGCTGGCGATGCGCGCGGCCTGCTGTTGCTCGCCCGCCAGCCGGGCCTGCAGCAAGGGGTCGCTGGTGCCGGTGGCCGCCACGCTTTTGTTGATGACCCAGGCCCAGGGCTCGATGCGGGCGCGGCGCAGGTCGTCCTGCAGCGCGGCGGCTTGGCTCACGGGCGTGACCTCGGGCAGCGTGACGATGACCACATGGGTCATGTCGGCGTCTTGCAAGCGCATCAGCGGCGTGATGATGTGCTTGGCGTTCACGTTGCCTTCGTACTGCTGCGTCATCTGCCGGTGGTAGGCGCCGGTGGCGTCCATCAGCAGCAGGCTGTGGCCGGTGGGCGCCGTGTCCAGCACCACAAAGGCGCTGCGGGCCTCGTTCACCACGCGGCTGAAGGCGTGGAACACGGCTACCTCTTCGGTACAGGGCGATTGCAGGTCTTCCAGCAGCAGGGCGCGGCCCGCGTCGTCCAGCGCCTTGCCGCGTGTGGCCATGATCTTGTCGATGTAGGCCTGGGTCTCGGCGTGCGGGTCGATGCGCCCCACCTTCAGGCCCGGCAGGCTGCCATCGAGCTGGCTTTGTACATGGGCCGCCGGGTCGGTGGTGGTGAGGTGCACGCTGTGACCACGCTGCACCAGGCCCACAGCGAGCGCGGCGGCGATGGTGGTCTTGCCCACGCCGCCCTTGCCCATCACCATGATGAGGCCGTGGCCCTTGGCGGCCAGCGCGTCGGCAAGGGCGGCGAGGGGCTCCGCCTGCAACGGCACACCCACTGCGGCAGTGGGCGCGCGCAACGTCACATCGCCGCCACCCAGCAAGGCCCGCAGCGCAGGCAGGCCCACGGTGTCGAAGGCGCGCAGCGGCACCTCGTCGCGCGGCAAATGCGCCAGCGCATCGGGCATCTGGTCCATGGCCTGACGGCCCAGGGCCTCGATGGCGTCGGCCACCGCGTCTTGCCCCAGTCGGCTGGCATGGAACACGCCGTTGATGGCCAGGCGCTGGTTGGCCAGGCCCAGGGCGCGCAGCTCCAGCGCGGTGCGCGCGGCCTCTTGCATGGGTCGGGGGTCGGGGCGGGTGACCAGCACCACGGTGGTCAGGGCCGGGTCGCTCAGCGCGGCCAGGGCGGCGTTGAAGCGAGCCTCCTGCATCTTGAGGCCCGAGTGCGGCCCCAGGCACGAGGCACCCCGGTCATTGCCGGCCAGGAATCCGGTCCAGGCCTTGGGCAGGCTCAGCAGGCGCAGCGTGTGGCCGGTGGGGGCCGTGTCGAACACCACATGGTCGAACACATGGCCGGTGTCACTGCCCTCGCTGGCCAGCAGCGCGGCAAATTCGTCAAATGCAGCGATCTCAGTGGTGCAGGCGCCCGAGAGTTGCTCGCGCACCGTGGCGCGTTCATCGCTGGTGGCGGTGGCCTCCAGCTGCGCCAGCACACGCTGGCGGTAGGCCTCGGCGGCCGTGTCGGGATCGATGTTGAGCATGTGCAGCCCCGGCACCCCGGGCACGGCCACTGGCTGGTTGGACAGCGGCACGCCCAGCATTTCATCCAGGTTGGAGGCCGCGTCGGTGCTGACCAGCAGCACCTGGCGGCCCGCATCTGCCAGGGCAATGGCCGCAGCCGTGGACAGCGATGTCTTGCCCACCCCGCCCTTGCCCGTGAAGAAAAGGAAACGCGTGGGCTGGGCGAGCAGCCCCAGGGAGATGGGGGTGGCGTGTGGGACAGTCATGGGCCCAGCATGGCAGAACCGTGCGGCACGGCCTTGAGCCAGGTCAAGGGCGTCAGTGCGCGTGCGCCGCCCCGCTCACCAGCGTGACCACGGCCATGCCGGCAATCAGCCAGGCAATCTGCAACACGGTTTCGCGCGCGGTCAGGCGTTTTTGCAGCTGGGGGATCAGGTCGGCCAGCGCCACGTACACAAAGCTGCTCGACGCCACGGCCAGGAAGTACGGCAGGAAGTCTTGCAGCTGCCCCACCAGGAAGTAGCCCACCACCCCGCCCAGCGCCGTCACGGCCCCCGCCAGCGACACCTTCACCAGCGCCATGCGCCGGTTGGGGCTGGTCTGGCGCAGCACCACCAGGTCGCCCATGTGGTGCGGCACCTCATGCGCAAGCACCGACACGGCGGCAATCACCCCCAGGCGAATGTCGGCCATGAAGGCCGAGGCAATCAGGATGCCGTCGCCAAAACAATGCACGCTGTCACCCGTGAGCACCGCCCAGCCTCCCGAGCGCGGGCCGTGGTGGTGGTGCGCGTGGCCGTGGTCATGGCCGGTTTCGTGGCCATGGTCATGGTGGGCATGGCTATGGGCAGCGGTCTCTGCGTGGCTGTGCTCATGCCCGTGGTGCCACAGTTCGGCCTTGTCCAGCAAAAAGAAGAACACCACACCCACCAGCAGGGTGGCAAACAGGTCGTGGGCGCCCGCCTGGCTCTCGAACGCCTCGGGCAACAGGTGCATGAAGGCCGTGGCCAGCAAGGCACCCGCGGCCAGGCTGAGCAGGTGCTGCGGCCCCACGCTGTCGCTCCGCCCACCCAGGCCCAGCCGCATGAGCAAGGCGGCCAGCCACACGCTGCCGATACCAGCGGCCAGTGTGGCCAGAATGATTGCTACCAAAGTCATAGCTTGTTGCGCTTTATCTGTAAGCCAAAGAACCTGTTCAAGCTCTTCTCAGGGTCGCACAAGTACCTTGCTGGGATGGGATGCAAGGCGCGGTGCGCAGCCAATAGCCCGTGCTATTGGCAAGCGCCGCAACGCCGCAGACCGCCCGGCAAGGCACTTGCCCGAAGGGTTGGAGTGAAATCGAGCGATTGGACGCCCCGGCTGCTTGCATGGGCATGAGCCCATGCGGCGCACCCGAAGCATCCACTCATCCCGATTGCACTCCAATGCGATCCCTGAAAAGAGCTTGAACAGGTTCTTGCGCTCATTTTGTTCAAACTCTGCACGCCCGATGCAAGATGAAAAAAGCCGCCCCGGGTGTGGGGCGGCTGCGGGTGGCCTGGTGGGCCGGGGGTTTGTGCATCAAACCACACCGTGCGTCTTGAACCAGGCCAGCGCACGCTTCCAGCCGTCTTCGGCCGCTTCCTTGCGGTAGCTGGCGCGGTAGTCGGCATGGAAGGCATGCGGTGCATCGGGGTACACCACAAATTCCGACGCCTTGGCCTGTGGCGAGCCACTGGACAAGGCCGCTTTCATCTTATCAACCGTGTCAAGGGGGATACCGGTGTCTTTTTCGCCATACAGGCCCAGCACCGGCGCCTTGAGGATGGGCGCCAGGTCCACAGGGTGCTTGGGGGTGAGCTCGCTCGCTTGCCCCACCAGCCGCCCGTACCATGCCACGCCGGCCTTGACGGGGCCGTGTGCGGCATACAGCCAGGTGATGCGGCCACCCCAGCAAAAGCCGGTGATCCCCACCCGGGCGCCATCGCCCCCGTTGGCTGCGGCCCATGCCACAGCGCCGTCCAGGTCGGCCATCACCTGGGCGTCGGGCACCTTGGACACCACTTCAGCCATCAGCTTGGCAATGTCGGTATAGGTGGTGGCATCGCCCTGGCGCGCGTACAGCTGTGGGGCAATGGCCAGGTAACCCGCCTTGGCAAAGCGGCGGCAGGTGTCGGCGATGTATTCGTGCACGCCAAAAATTTCTTGGATCACCAGCACCACGGGCAGGCCGGTCTTGCCAGCCGGTGCTGCGCGGTAGGCCGGCACCTTGAAGCCATTGACCGTGAAGCTCACTTCCCCCACCGTCAGGCCGTCTGCCGGCGTGGCAATGGCCGTCTGCGCCATGATGGGGGTGGCCGCCGCCGCATAACCCAGGCCCAGCGCTGCCTGCAGCGCAGTGCGGCGCGTGGCGCCCGCTTCGGTGGTGCGGCCCGGCAACAGCGCCTGGGCGTCGGCATGGAGGTCGTCATTGAACATCGGTTTTCTCCAAAAAAAGGGGGGATGGGCCACGGGGTGGAAACTGCCAGCCCCGGAGTCTATGGGGTTTGCACCGCCTCCGCATTTTCGGATACCGAAAAACGGGGAGCACTGCTAGACTTTCCGCGAGCACCGTCGCCGTGGGCATGCGTCACCAACCCGCCACCGCGCAAACGCCTGCTCGCCCGCCCACATTTGCCTTTTTCTTTCTTCATCCACCCGCCCACCTCCCGCAGACCACCCGCACCGGCCCGAGCGCATGCCCCCTCATCCCACACCACTCCCCCTGCGCGGACAGCTGCTGGTCCGACTGGTGGTCGGGATTTGCGGCGCGGGGGGCTTGGGGTTGCTGACCTGGGCGCTGGCCCGCCAAAGCATGGACCCGGCCATGCGACTGGCCAGTGCGGGTGCCGGGCTGGCGCTGGTGGCCAGTGCGGTGCTGTGCTGGTGGCTGAGCCTCCGGTTACTGGCGATGCATGCCACCGCCAGGGCCGCGCAGGATGCTGCGCAGCGGGCCACCAACCAGCTGTGCGCCACGCTGGACATCCTGCCCGACGGGTTGGCCATCTACGACGCTGACGACCGCTTGGTGCTGTGCAATCCCCGCTACCGGGA
The DNA here is from genome assembly GCF_052045435.1 of Acidovorax sp. 22279. Lineage (NCBI taxonomy): Bacteria > Pseudomonadati > Pseudomonadota > Betaproteobacteria > Burkholderiales > Comamonadaceae > Acidovorax > Acidovorax sp. 22279. The sequence continues at coordinate 123,674 of NZ_JBQEOV010000003.1, read as the reverse complement.
AGTCAGCCCCGGCACCACCATGGCCGTCGATTACGGCACCCGCTTTGAAGACGTGCTGCGCCGCGCTGCCGAATCCGGCCACATCGTGGCTGCGCGGCAGGACACCAATGCCTGGCTGGCCGACCGCATGGCCCGCCATCGCTCGCCCGGCCAGCCCGAGGTGCAGGAGGTCGAGGGCGACCGCTGGATGCTCATCACCGAGCGACTGCAAGAGGGGGGCGGCATGGTGGTGCTGCGCGCCGACATCACGGACGCAGTGCACAAGGAACGCGCACTCAAGCAGGCCCTGCACGACGCCGAACGTGCCGAACGCAGCCTGCGCGAGGCCGTCAATGCGATGCCCGCCGGGCTGGACATCTATGACGAGCAAGACCGGCTGGTGCTGTGCAATGACCAGATGGCGCGCCTGCGTCCGCACCTGCCCGTGGCTGAGTCCCTGGGCAAGACGTATGAGGAACTGCTGCGCGAGGGCCTGCGCTACGGCATCCCCGAGGAGGCCAAGGACCAGGAAGAGCTCTGGCTTGCGCATGAGCTGGCCATCCGGGGCCATCGGCCCGGCCCCGAAGTGCGCCACTACCCCAACGGCACGTGGATGCACATGCACGAATGCCGCACCCCGTCCGGCATGACGGTGTGCGTGCGCCTGGACATCAGCGACCTGATCGAACAGCGCCAGAAGGTCGAGACCGCCCGACAGGAAAGCCAGCGCATGCGCCAGCTGCTGGAGCGCGCGGTGGAGGCCCTGCCCGTGGGCATCGAGATCTTCGACGAGCAGGACCGGCTGGTGCTCTACAACCAGCAGCTGTCCCGCATGTATCCGTACATCAACTATGCGGACCACCTGGGCAAGGGTTTTGTGGACATCCTGCGCTATTCGGTCTCGCGCGGCCTGATCCCTTCGGCCAAGGGGCGCGAGGAGGCATGGATCGCAGAGCGCCTGTCAGAGCACGGCAGCAGCACATCCACCCTGGTGCAGCGTCTGAGCGATGGCCGCTGGATCAACATCTACGAAACCCGCACCCCCGAGAACTACGTCGTGGCCGTGCGGCTGGACATCACCAACCTCATCGAGCAGCGCCAGGCCCTGGAGGCCGCGCAGCAGGCGGCGCAGCAGGCCCGCCAGCTGCTGCAGGACGCCGTTGAGTCCCTGCCAGAAGGTTTTGCCCTGTTCGATGCAGAAGACAAGCTGGTGGTGTGCAACGCCCAGTACCGGCGCCTGTACCCGATCTCGGCCCCCATGATCGTGCCCGGCAGCACGTTTGAACAGATCGCGCGCTACGGCGCCGAGCGCGGCCAGTACCCCGACGCCATTGGCAACGAAGAGGCCTGGCTCGCCCAGCGCATGGCCGACCACCGCGCGGCCAACCATGCCGTGCTGCAGCGCCTGCCCGAGGGCCGCTGGCTGCAGGCCGACGAGCGGCGCACCCCCCAGGGTGGCATCGCCGGTGTGCGCACAGACGTGACCCAACTGGTGCGCAAGGAGCAGGAACTGGCCGCCGCCAACGCCAAGCTGGCCCTTCTGTCCACCACCGACGGTGTGACGGGCATTGGCAACCGCAGGCGCTTTGACGAGCGGCTGGCCACCGAATGGATGCGCTGCGGGCGGCACCAGCTGCCGCTGGCCGTGATCCTGATCGATATCGACCACTTCAAGCTCTACAACGACCACTACGGCCATCTGGCCGGTGACGAATGCCTGCGCCGCGTGGCGCAACTGCTGCAGGGCACCATCCGCAGGGCCGACGAGGTGGCCGCACGCTACGGCGGCGAGGAGTTTGTGCTGCTGCTGCCCGATGTGCCCCTGCCCGAGGCAGTGACGGTGGCAGAGCGCTGCATGGCCAGCCTGCGCGAGGCGGCCCTGGCCCACCCCCGCTCCCCCACGGCGCCCTACATCACGCTCAGCATGGGCATTGCCAGCCTGGTGCCACGCCCCGGCGCCAGTTCTGACACACTCGTGCATGCGGCCGATGCGGCTCTGTACCGCGCCAAGTACGGCGGCCGCAACCGCTTCGAGGTCTTCACACCTGCGCAGTGACGGTGTTGCCCGCGGGAGTGGCGACGGCCTGAGCAGGTCCGCGCCGGGCCTTCCGGTTTTTGCACGCTTCACCTTCTTTGCAGGACAACGCTGATGAACATTTTGCTCACCGGCTCCACGGGTTTTGTGGGCCGCACCGTGGCTTCCGCACTCACCCGTGCAGGACACCAGGTGCACGGCGGCGTATCACCCCGGCACCGGTCACCCGGCGCCTTGCAGGTGCCCATGGACTTTGCGCGCGACACCTCGGCCCAGGCCTGGCTGCCGCGCCTAGCGGGTATCGATGCCGTGGTCAACGCCGTGGGGGTGCTGCGCGACAGCCGTGCGCGCCCCATCGACGCAGTGCACCAGCACACGCCTGTCGCGCTGTTTGATGCCTGCGCCCAGGCGGGTGTGCGGCGCGTGGTGCATGTTTCGGCCCTGGGCATTGAGGGCAGTGCCACCCGCTATGCCACCACCAAGCGCGCTGCAGACACGCACCTGCTGGCGTTGGCCAAACAAGGTGCATTGCACCCCGCCATCCTGCGCCCCAGTGTGGTGTTTGGCAAAGGCGGCGACAGCAGTGCGCTGTTCATGAACCTGGCGCGCCTGCCAGTGGCGCTGTTCCCCGGCCCCATGCTCACGGCGCGGGTGCAGCCCGTGTCGGTGCACGATCTGGCCGCCGCCATCGTTGCACTGCTGGGGCCCGCCATCTCCACCCAGGGCATCGTCGAGTGCGCTGGGCCGGAGGCCCTGACCATGGGCGACTTCATTGCCTGCCTGCGCCAGCAACTGGGCCATGGCAAAGCCCATGTGCTGCGCCTGCCCGACCCGCTCACCCAGCTGAGCGCCCGCCTCGGCGACTCAGTGCCCAGCGTGCCCTGGTGCACCGAAACCCTGACCATGCTGGGCAGCGACAACGTGGGCAACCCCGCCGTGTTCGAGCAGCTGCTGGGCCGCAAGGCGGTGCATTACAGCCAGCTGGTGGCGACCGCCTGGCGCTGACGCGCACCGTCTGTGCCCTCGTCACTGGGGCACGAAGTCCGACGGATACCGCAGCGAATCCACCAGCAGATGCGACATGCGCATGCCCAGATTGATGCCATGGGGAGGAATGGGCTGGGTGAACCACTTGTCGTACAGGCGGTGCAGCTCCCGCGTCTGGATGAGCCGCCGCAGCTCCGCATCGACCACGGCCTTGAGCGCAGGGTCGTTGCGCGCGAACGCCACCGCATAGGGCTCGATGGTCATGGGCTTGCCAATCACCTTCAGGTCTTGCGGGCGGGCATGGCTGGCACGCAGGCCATAGAGCAGCACATCGTCCATCGCAAAGCCGTCCACCCTGCCATCCACCACCCAGCCAAAGCCCTCGGCATGGTCACGGGCGGGCTCGATGCGCAGGCGCACTGATTTGTTGGCAGCCTCGCGCGCCAGCGAATCGATGTTGGTGGTGCCCACCGTCGAAGCCACGGTCTTGCCGTCCAGGTCTTCGATACGCTCGAAGGGGCGCTGGCTTTGCACCACGATGCGTGATGACGCAATGAAGTGCGCAATGGTGAAAGCCACCCGCTGCCTGCGCGCAGCCGTGTTGGTGGTGGAGCCGCATTCCAGGTCCACATCGCCGCGCTCGATGGCCTCAAAGCGGTTGCCCGACGTGACCTGACGGTAGTCCACCCGCAGATCGCGCCGCTGCAGATGGCGACCGATGGCCTGTGCGATCTGCAGGCACACGTCCACGCTGTAGCCCACGGGCACCCCATTGGCCACATAGGACATCGGCAGAGAAGATTCGCGGTGGCCGATGACCACTCTTCCCGTGGCCTGGATGCGCTGCAGCGTCTGGCCCGGAGGCTCCGCTGTGCGCGCCAAGGCGGTGCTTGGCACTTCCGTCTTCGCAGAGGTCGATAGGCCCGCAGCGGTCCCCGTGTTCTGCGCGATGACCCCCGCCGTCGCACACGCAGCGCAGGCAGCAGCCAGCGCACGCACCATCCCAAACCTCGCGGGATTCGCTTCACATGTCATGGCTTGCCTCTTCGAAGTTTTCGTGATGCCACCTGGGCAATGGCCTGTGCGCTGGCTGGCGTACCGGGGCGCAGCGGCACCAGGGCTCTACAGCGCTATACCGCAGCCCGCGAAGCTGAAGACCCAGTGGGGGGCGGGGCTTCCATGCCCGTGTTTCCGTACGCATGCCGCGCCAAGGCAGCCGCCAGCACCATGGACGGGTTGACTAGCGTCAGCCCCTCCAGCCGGGGGTGCTCTGACAGTGCGAGTGGAATTTCTGTGCAGCCCATGATGAGCGTGGAGACCCCATAGCGTTGCTGCAGCACCAGCGACACGGACTCGAACCGCTGGCGGGCCAGCGCGTAGTTGCCGGCCTTCACGCCGTCGTAGATGCCCTGCATCAGCTGGTCGCGCTCACGGGGTTCGGGCACAAAGCAGTCGATGTCGCGGTGCTCCAGCTCGCGCTGGTACAAGCCCGCCTCGTAGGCACCCTGCGTGGCCAGCAGGCCCACGCCATGCACCTTGTGCAGCGCCAGGTCTGCAGCGACCTCTTGCACACCATGCAGCACCATCAACTGCGGAAAGCGCTGCTGCAGCAGGCCATGCCAGGCATGCGCCGTGTTGCACGCAATGGCCACCACGCGCGCGCCCAGGGCCGCCAGGCGGCCCGTGGCCTGCAGCATCGGGTCTGCAGGCTGGTGGGCCCCGGGGCGGGTGTCGTGCAAGGCCGCCGTGCGGTCGGGAATGGGCACCTGCGCCAGCCAATGCTCAGGGTAAGCCTGGTCGTGCACAGGGATGCCCAGCGCCGCCATGCGGTCAGTGCAGGCCTGCACAAACAGGCGCACAAAGTCGGCACCCGCAGCAGGCCCCATGCCCCCCAGAATGCCCACCACCTGCGGGGCCGGAGGGTGCGGGGTGGACGGCAACATGCTCACACCCATCACAGCGCAGGCTTGTCGCTCTGGGCCACCAGGTTGTCGCGCAGCTCCTTGCTCATGGGCAGGTTGAGGTTCTGGCCGCGCGGGGGCACTGGCGACATGAACCACTTGGTGTAGAGCTTGTCGAACTCGCCCGACTTCATCATCCCGCCGATCACGCCGTTGACCAGCGTCTGGAACTGCGGGTCGTCCTTGCGCAGCATGCAGGCATAGGGTTCGACCTGCAGCGAGTCGCCCACCACCACCCAGTCGGCCGGGTTGCGCGTGTTGCCCATCAATCCAAACAGCAGGATGTCGTCCATGGCGAAGGCCTCTGCACGGCCGGTGTCCACCAGCAGCAGCGAGTCCTCGTGGTCTTTGCCCAGCACGATGTCCATGTCCAGGTTGTTGTCGCGGTTGTACTTGCGGATCACCTGCGCGTTGGTGGTGCCTGAGGTGCTGGCCACTTTTTTCTTGGCGAGGTCGGCGTAGTTCTTGACGCCCGAGGCCTTCTTGGTCAGCAGCCGGGTGCCGGTGTAGAAATAGTTGATGGCAAATTGCACGTCCTTGCCGCGCGCCGTGTTGTTGGTGGTCGATCCGCACTCGAGGTCCACGGTGCCGTTGGTCAACAGCGGAATGCGGTTTTGCGAAGTCACGGCCTGCAGCTCCACCTTGATGGCAGGGTTGTTCAACCGCTTCTTCACCGCATCGACCACGGCGTTGGAGATGTCCACCGACATGCCCACCGGGTTGCCCGGGCCCGCCAGATAGCTGAAGGGCACCGACGACTCGCGGTAGGCCAGCGTGATCTTGCCGGAGTCGGCAATCTTCTTGAGGGTGTCGGCACTGGCCACGGTACTGGCCAGCACACCGGCGACCACGAGGACAGCAGCGGTGACAGCGGAGAGCTTCATGGGAATCCCTTTGCAAAAAATCAGGTGAACAGACAGTCGGACAGACGAGAAAGCAAGATGCAGGGGCACTGTAAAAATTTGCGGCCGTCTTGAACAATTCATTTGCACGGGTCCACCATGATGAAAAGTTATGGCTCTGTTTCGGTGCACCTCCGCGCACCATCGTGGATCGTCCTGCCTGCTTTGCGGCCCTTGTATCGCGGCGCCCCCCCTCTTCCGCCGGCCCATCCTGAAAACACCGGGTGTTGGCCAGTGCATAACTTCCTGACATGGCAAGGCACTGCTTTGGCATTGTTCAGCAGGTGCGCCGCCGCCTACATTCGTTGTCATCTCCTCCAACCGTTTCACTCTCTCCGATGCAGGTATGTGTATTGGGCGCAGGCATCGTCGGCCTGGCCACGGCGTATGAACTTCGACAGCGCGGCCTGCAGGTCACGGTCATCGACCAGGCGCAGCCCGGCACGGGCGCCAGCGGTGGTAATGGCGCGCAACTGAGCTACAGCTATGTACAACCGCTGGCGGACGCCAGCATCTGGCGGCAGCTGCCACGGTTGCTGCTCTCGCCCACCTCCCCACTCAAGCTGCGCCTGCAGTGGGATACCCAACAGTGGCGCTGGGGGCTCGAGTTTCTGCGCGCCTGCAACCGGCAGACTTCCGAACGCAGCACCGCACAACTGCTGGCCCTGGCCGCCCTGAGCCGCCATCATCTGGAAACCATGCTGCAGGCAGAGTCTCTGGACTGCAATTTCTCCAGCACCGGCAAGCTGGTGCTGTACGACACCGCAGCCGGCCTGGCCGCTGCCCAACGCCAGATGGACCTGCAGCGCCAGTGGGGCAGCGAACAGCAGGCGGTTTCGGCCCAGCGTTGCGTGGAGCTTGAGCCCGCGCTGCTGCACTACCAGCCGCGCATTGCCGGAGCCATCTACACCCCCAGTGAATGCGCTGCCGACTGCCTCCAGGTCTGCCAAGGCTTGCAGGCCGTGCTGGCCGCACGGGGGGTGCGCTTCATGCTGGGCGCCACGGTCCAAGGCTTTGTGCGCGAGGGATCCCGCATTGCTGCGGTGCAGACCAGTGCAGGAGCCATCGAGGCGCAACAGCTTGTGCTGGCCCTGGGCAGCCGCAGCCACCCGGCGGCGCAGACGCTGGGGTTGCGCTTGCCGGTATACCCCCTCAAGGGCTACAGCATCACGCTGGATACCAACCCCACACCATCGGCAGCGCCTCGCATCAATGTGACCGATGCTGCACGCAAGGTGGTGTTTGCGCGCATCGGCCAGCGCCTGCGGGTGGCGGGCATGGCCGAACTGGTGGGGCACGATGCACGCATACCTGCCGCGCGCATCCAGAGCCTGCGCGATGCCACCCGCGCCGTTTTCCCAACCTGCCATCAAGGCGGAGAGCTGCATGCCTGGACCGGCATGCGCCCCGCCACGCCCACCGGACTGCCGATCGTAGGCCGTTGGGTGGGGGCACCGGACAACTTGCTGCTCAACACAGGCCATGGCTCTTTGGGGTTCACGCTAGCGTTCGGCACGGCGGCGCAGGTGGCCGAGCTGCTGGCGCCCGCCTGACTCTCCCGCACTCCCACGCTCTGCAGCCGCACAAGGCACCACCCGCCTCGGCAGGTGGCGCGTTCACTCCACCTCGGGCTGCAGGCCCACCGCTTCCAGCGTCTCTGCCACCGCCTGGCGCATGCATTGCGTCATGGCACTGGCCAGCAGTGAGCTGGGGCGGTTGACAGTACGTAGCGACTTGATGGGCACGGCAATGTGCGGCGCCAGCGCCAGCACATCCACCTTGCTGCGGTCGGCCGATGCCGCCGTGCAGGCGTCCACCAGCGCCACGGCGTGACCATGGTGCGCCAGCGCCAGCGCCGCATGGTAGGTCTGCACCGTGAACGCCGTCTGCAGGCCCACGCCCGCCTCGCGGCACGCGTGGTTGACCACCGTGCCGATGGGGTCGCGCACATCCAGCCGCACCACCGGCGTGTCTGCCAGGTCGGCCAGATGCACCACACCGGCCGCCACCAGCGCAGCACCCAGCATGCCCTTGGGCGCTACACACACCATGCGCCCATCGGCCAGATGCTCCTGCGTGAGCGCGGGGTGGGCGATGGCGCTGAACACAAAGCCCACATCCGCCTCCTGCAGCACCAGGGCCGAGACGATCTGGGGCGAATGCAGCGCGTCGATGGTCACCTGCACATCCGGGTGCTTTTTCCTGAAAAAACGCAACGCACGCGGCAGCACCTCGTAGCTCAGCGCCAGCACGCTCAGGATATGCAACTCACCCTCACGCCGGTCGCTCTTGAGGCTGTTGGCCAGGCGCTGCACATCATCGAGCTGGGTGAACAGGCGCTCGATGTGCGGGTACAGGGTCTGTGCCTCGGTGGTGGGCACCAGCTTGCCCTTGAGCCGGAGGAACAGCGGAAAGCCCAGCTGCAGTTCGGCATGCGCCAGGATGCGGCTGACCGCAGGCTGCGTGACGTTGATGAGACGGGCTGCCGCGCTCACGCTGCCGGTGAGCATGACGGCGTTGAAGACTTCTATGTGGCGAAGGCGCATCACCTAACAATGCAAGGAACAGGCCCGATGCGCAATCCTTGCATCCACCCATTGCAGCGCTTGCATGCCGCTACAACGACATCGACGGCCGCGCCTCCATGGCAGCGCGCCAGCGCAGCAAGTGCGGGTGCTGCTCGCCCGGCTTGTGCTTGACCACACGCGCAAAGTCCACCGCCACCACCGCCGTGATGTCGGCCACGCTGAAGCGGTCGGTGGCAATGAAGTCGCGGTCCACCAAGCGCTCGTTGAGCAACTGAAAGAATTGCCCCACGCGCACCAGCCCCCGCTCGGCCAGGGCCGGGATTTGCGGGTAGTCCACCGCGCCGGGCAATGCCCGGTTGACCATGGCGGGAGCGCTGTTGCGCAGCGCTTCGGCAATGGCCTGCAGGCCCTCGAACTCCATGCGCCAGTTCCAGCTCGCAATCTCGGCCTTTTCTGCAGGCGTTTCGCCCAGCAGTGCAGGCTGCGGGTAGCGCGCTTCGAGATACGCCGTGATCGCCGCGTTGTCGGTCAGCAGCAGACCCTCTTCGGTGCGCAGCGCGGGCACCGTGCACTGCGGGTTGATCTGGCGGTAGGCATCGCCCAGTTGCTCGCCATTGCGCAGGTCCACCTGCACGGTGTCGTGGGCCACACCCTTTTCTGCCAGCAGGATGCGCGCGCGGCGCGGGCTGGGCGCGGTGGAGCAGTCGTACAAAGTGATCATGGTGACGCCTTGCAAAAACACTCAGCGTGTGGGTGAAGAAGCTGCTGCTGCAGCCTCAATCTTGTCTTGCGTCTTGGTGTCAAAGTCGCTGGCGTCATGCCGCTCGCGCAACTGGCTGGCCAGGTCGCCGTTGACGCGGTTGACCTTGCGGCCCCGCTGCACCGCCGGGCGCTTGGCGATCTGCTCGGCCCAGCGCACCACATGCGTGTATTCGTGCACCTGCAAAAACTCGCCCGCGTTGTAGGCCTGCCCTTTCACCAACAAGCCGTACCAGGGCCAGATCGCAATGTCGGCCACCGTGTACTCATCGCCCGCCACGTATTCGGTCACGGCCAGGCGCTGGTTCAGCACATCCAGCTGGCGCTTGGCCTCCATCGCATAGCGGTCAATCGCGTACTCGATCTTGACCGGCGCATAGGCATAAAAATGCCCAAACCCGCCACCCACAAACGGCGCGCTGCCCATCTGCCAGAACAGCCACGACAGGCACTCGGCGCGCGCAGCGCCGTCTTTGGGCAAGAAGGCGCTACCGAACTTCTCGGCCAGGTACATCAGGATGGCGCCGGACTCGAACACCCGCACCGGGTTGGCCGGGTCGGTGCGGTCCAGCAGCGCGGGGATCTTGGAGTTGGGGTTCACAGACACGAAGCCGCTGCCAAACTGCTCACCCTCGTTGATGCGGATCAGCCACGCGTCGTACTCCGCCCCGCCGTGGCCCAGCGCCAGCAGCTCTTCCAGCATGACAGTGACTTTCACGCCATTGGGCGTGCCCAGCGAATACAGCTGCAGCGGGTGGCGGCCTACGGGCAGATCCTTGTCATGCGTAGCACCGGCAATGGGCCGGTTGATGCTGGCGAACTGACCGCCGTTTTCCTTGTTCCATTGCCAGATGGCGGGGGGGGTGTAGAGGGTGTCGGACATGCGGTTTCCAGGCTGATGAATGAGAGCAAGCGAGGTCGCTAGCGATTGCCAAGCCAGTTTAGCGATGGCGACAATTTACGGCTGGGCATACACGAATCCCCACAAAAACTTCCTTCAGAATTGACTCTGAGAACACGCACAGTGATTCATTTGTGCAGGCTGCCTGTTTAGCTGTTACGTACGTCATGGCGACCATGCTCAGTCACCTTTTCGCGCTCTTCTGAAGACATGTTCAACGGAGGAAGAGCAACTTCAGCCAGTATGACGTCAGGCGCTGATGTGATCTTTTTCCAGTTTTCCGAGACCGCTTCGGCAGGGGCACTAGAGGACAAGAAACTTTCATGCCGTGCCGCAGCCCAGAGGGCGTCATAGAAAGCCTGAGCGCTCTTCGGCCCAAGATACACGCAGTTGCGCTCCCACCATTGAAGACACCTTCCTGCGACTACCCCAGCTTCTTTTGTGTGCATCGCATTGAATTGCTCACGCATCAAAGCAAATGCGTCCTGATGCGCCTGCAAACGTCTTTCAGCAGCAACCATTCGGAGTTGATGCCCAGCCTTTAAATCCTCAAGGATCTCTAGGTGCTGTCGCTTAATGCCCTCTACTTTATTAGTGAGCTTCTCAACATCTTCTTTTGTCGCCAGACCTTTACCTTTCTCGCTCAGGTAGGAACCCAGAAAAGCCGCTCCTCCAACGAGACTCAACATAAGCAGATAAGCCCACCAAGGAGGTAGCCCTAAAGCACCAGCGATCTCAACGGCTAGGGCCTTCAACTGAACTGAATCCAATCCACACCTCCACAGCAAGTCCACGGCTTTAAAGCGTGGGGTAACGAATAGAAGTCGTGCAAGACGGTTTACTCAATCCTGAACGCCGATCCTCAATGCGCCTTATCCCAATTAGCCCCCACCCCCACCTCCGCCAGCAATGGCACCTTCAGCGCCGCCACGTCCGCCATCAAGCGCGGGATGTGGGTCTTGAGCCAGTCCACCTCGCCCTCGGGCAGCTCGAACACCAGTTCGTCGTGCACCTGCATGATCATTTGGATGCCCGGCTTGTGCGCGTCCAGCTCCTTCTGAACCGCCACCATCGCCAGCTTGATCAGATCGGCCGCCGTGCCCTGCATGGGGGCGTTGATGGCAGCGCGTTCGGCGCCTGCGCGACGGGGGCCGTTGGGGGAGTTGATTTCGGGCAGGTACAGGCGACGGCCAAACACGGTCTCGACATAGCCCATGGACTTGGCGGCGGCCTTGGTGTCGTCCATGTACTGCTTTACGCCGGGGTAACGCTGGAAGTATTTGTCGATGTAGGCGGCAGCGGCCTTGGTCTCAATGCCTAAGTTCTTGGCCAGGCCAAAGCTGCTCATGCCGTAGATGAGGCCGAAGTTGATGACCTTGGCGTAGCGGCGTTGCTCGCTGGTGACCTGATCGACCTCCACGCCAAACACTTCGGCAGCGGTGGCGCGGTGCACGTCCAGTCCGGCGTGGAAGGCGTGCAGCAGCGAGTGGTCGCCACTCAAGTGGGCCATGATGCGCAGCTCGATCTGCGAGTAGTCGGCACTCGCAATCACGCGGCCTGCGGGGGCCACGAAGGCCTCGCGCACGCGGCGACCTTCGGGGGTGCGGATGGGGATGTTCTGCAGGTTGGGGTCATTGCTGGACAAGCGGCCTGTGACGGCCACGGCCTGCGCGTAGTGCGTGTGCACGCGGCCTGTGCGTGGCAGCGCCAGCTGGGCCAGCTTGTCGGTGTAGGTGCCCTTGAGCTTGACGAGGCCCCGGTGCTCCAGCAGCTTGGCGGGCAGGGGGTAGTCCTCGGCCAGCTTTTCCAGCACTTCTTCGTCGGTGCTGCGGGCGCCGGTGGCGGTCTTCTTCACAACCGGCATGCCCAGCTTGTCGAAGAAGATTTCGCCCAGTTGCTTGGGGCTGCTCAGGTTGAAGGGCTGGCCTGCAATCTCGTACGCCTCGGTTTCGAGCTGCAGGATGCGCTGGCCCAACTCGTGGCTTTGTGCGGCCAGCGTGGGCGCGTCGATCAGCACGCCGTTGCGTTCAATGCGGTACAGGGCTTCGCTGCTGGCGATTTCCAGCTCGTAGATGAAGCGCAGTTTGTCGTCCGCCTGCAGCAGGGGCCACAGGGCGTTGTGCACGTCCAGGGTCTGGTCGGAGTCTTCGCACGAGTAGGCGGCGGCTTTGTCCACAGGCACCTGCGCAAACGGGATCTGGTGCGCGCCTTTGCCGCACAGGTCTTCGTAGGTAATGCCTTTGCGGCCGGTGTGGCGTTCGGCCAGGCTGGTGAGGTTGTGGGGCTTGTGCACTTCGAGCACGTAGCTTTGCAGCATGGTGTCGTGCGCGTAGCCCTGCACCTCGATGCCGTGGTTGGCGAACACATGGCGGTCGTATTTGATGTGCTGGCCCAGCTTGGGGTGCTTGGGGTCTTCCAGCCAGGGCTTGAGGCGGACGAGCACTTCATCCAACGGCAGTTGCGCGGGCGCATCGGGCCCTTCGTGGCGCAGCGGGATGTAGGCGGCTTCGCCGGGCTGCACGCTGAAGCTGATGCCGACGATTTGCGCGCGCATTTCGTCGAGGGAGTCTGTTTCGGTGTCGATGGCCGCGAGTGTGGCTTTGTGCAGGCGCTCCAGCCACTGGTCAAAGTCCGCCCAATTCAGGATGGTGTCGTACACCACGGTGCGGTGCTGGGCTTCTTCGGCCACGGTGCTGGCCGAGTGGTCGGCAAACAGATCGCCGCTTTGGCCGGGCATGGCGACGGTGGGGGCTGCTGTGGCCGGGGCTGCAGCACCCTTGATCGCACTGGCCAAGCCCTTGAAACCATACTTTTCGTAAAACGGCAGCAGGCCGGCGTTGTCCGGCGTGTCCAGCGTGATGTCATCAAACGCGGGCAACCCGGGGATGTAGTCGGCCAGCGCGCAATCGGTCTTCATGGTGACCAGCTGGCGGCTCAATGCCAGCTGACCACTGGCGATCGCCTCGCGCAGGTTGTTGCCTGCCACGCCCTTGATGGCGTCGGCGTTAGCGATCAGGTTGCCGAGCGAGCCATATTCTTCCAGCCACTTGGCGGCCGTCTTGGGGCCCACCTTGGCAACGCCGGGCACGTTGTCCACGGTGTCGCCCACCAGCGCTTGGTAGTCCACCATCAGCGTGGGTGGCACGCCAAACTCTGCCGTCACGCCCGCCACATCGCGGCGCTTGCCGCTCATGGTGTCGATGATGGTGATGTGCTCGTTGACCAGCTGGCTCAAATCCTTGTCGCCGCTGGACACGATGACCTCAATGCCCTGTGCGGCCGCCACGTGGGCCAAGGTGGCGATCACGTCGTCGGCCTCCACGCCGGGCACGGCCACCACCTTCCAGCCCAGCAGGTCCACCACCTCGTGGATGGGCTCGATCTGGCTGCGCAGGTCGTCGGGCATGGGTGAGCGCGTGGCCTTGTATTCGGTGTACAGGGCATCGCGGAAGGTGGGGCCCGAGGCGTCGAACACGCAGACGGCGTAGTCGGCCACCACCTCTTTGCGCAGGGCCTGCATCATGTTGATCATGCCGCGGATGGCACCGGTGGCAGGGCTTGTAGGGTCGCCCGGCACGGCCCGCAGGTCGGGCATGGCGTGGAAGGCGCGGTAGAGGTAGCTGGAGCCGTCCACCAGCACCAGGGTCTTTTTGTTGCTCATCCGGCAATTGTGCACGGGCAGCGCCCGCCGGGCGGCGCTCTACAATCGCCCGATGCGCGCTGTTCACCTTCTCCTGCTGCTGGGCATGGCCTGCGGCAATGCCCTGGCCCAAACCCCGTCCCCATCCCCTGCTGCCACCACCGCAGGCGCTGGTAACCAGCGCGATGCGCTGCCCGATCCCGAGCCCCTGTCTGGTCGCACCAACCAGCGCACGGAGCGCATCCAGATCGAAGACGCAGGCAGCCGTGTGGACGAGCTGCGGGTCGGCGGGCAAACCCAGAACATCTCGGTGCAGCCCAAGACCGGCAACCTGCCCGCCTACGAAGTGCAGTCGCCTGATGGCGCGCGCAGCCGCGCCGGTGGCAACAATGGCGCTGAAACCACCACGGCGCCCCGCGTCTGGAACGTGTTCAAGTTCTGATGGGTGGCAGGGTGGCGCGCACGCACTGCGTTGCCACCGGTTGAGCCCCGCCCGTTGTCCCGCCCCTTCCCCTTCTCTTTTCTTCGACCCCCTGAGCGATGGCCGTTTTTACCGAAGTCTCCAATCCCGAGGCGCGCGAGTTGCTGCGCCGTTTGCAACTGGGCGAGCTGGTGGAGCTGCGCGGCATTGAGGGCGGCATCGAGAACACCAACTACTTTCTGACCAGCGACCAGGGCGAGTTCGTGCTGACACTGTTCGAGCGCCTCACGGCCGAGCAGTTGCCTTTCTACCTGTACCTGATGAAGCACCTGGCGCACGGCGGCGTGCCCGTGCCCGACCCGCGTGCCGACAAGAACGGCGACATCCTGCACACCGTGTGTGGCAAACCCGCCGCCGTGGTCAACAAACTGCGCGGCAAGAGCCAGCTGGCCCCTCAGGGCGTGCACTGCGCCGCCGTGGGCACCATGCTGGCCCGCATGCACCTGGCGGGCCGCGACTTTGACCGCCACCAGCCCAACCTGCGCGGGCTGCCCTGGTGGAACGAGACGGTGCCGGTCGTGCTGCCCCACATTGACGACGCACAGGCCGCATTGCTGCGGTCCGAGCTGGCCTACCAGAACCATGTGGCCGCCAGCTCCGCCTATGCCGCCCTGCCGCGCGGGCCCGTGCATGCCGATCTGTTCCGCGACAACGTGATGTTCGAGGGTGAAGAGCTGACAGGCTTCTTCGACTTCTACTTTGCAGGGGTGGACACCTGGCTGTTTGACCTGGCCGTGTGCCTGAACGACTGGTGCATCGACCTGCCCACCGGCACGCATGACGCCGAGCGCGCCACGCGCATGCTCGACGCGTACCAGGCCGTGCGCCCGCTGACGGCCGCCGAACGCGAGCTGCTGCCCGCCATGCTGCGCGCCGGGGCGCTGCGGTTCTGGATTTCACGCCTGTGGGACTTCTACCTGCCGCGCGAGGCCTCCATGCTCAAGCCCCACGACCCCACACACTTCGAGCGCGTGCTGCGCGGGCGCCTGGCACTGCCCGTGCACGCGGGCTGATCCCACCACAGTCGAGCAGCCTCTAACCCCTGGCCCAGCCACCGGTTTGGGGCGGTGGGGTAAATTCGGCCTTATTCGCCCACCCGACATCCGATGCTGCTCGGCGCCCCCTGTTGGCGCCAGGGCACACTTGCCAGTGCGGGCCTCTCCTCCTTTCCAACGTATTCATGAAACTCCACATCGTTCCCGCACGC
Source organism: Acidovorax sp. 22279 (assembly GCF_052045435.1). NCBI lineage: Bacteria > Pseudomonadati > Pseudomonadota > Betaproteobacteria > Burkholderiales > Comamonadaceae > Acidovorax > Acidovorax sp. 22279. Next base: position 108,294 of record NZ_JBQEOV010000003.1, on the reverse strand, counting down.
ACCGGCATGGCCTGGGTCAAGCTCGGCGTTCGGGCGTTCTGGCGGCAGCCCATGGCGCTGGCTGCGCTGTTCTTCATGACCATGGCGGCCATGTCGCTGGCCACGATGATTCCGCTGGTGGGGCCGGCCATTGCCCTCGCACTGCTACCGTCGGCCACGCTGGCCATGATGGTGGCGGCGGCGCAGGCATCACAAGGGCGGTTTCCGATGCCCACGGTGCTGCTGGTGGCCTTTCGCACCGGGCGCGAGCGGCTGCGCGACATGCTCACACTGGGTGTGCTGTATGCGGTGGCTTTTCTCGGCATCATGGGCCTGTCGGCCCTGCTGGACGGCGGCCAGTTTGCGCAGGTTTACCTGGGTGGCGCGCCCATGACCCGAGAGATTGCCGAGAACCCGGACTTCCAGCGCGCCATGTGGCTGTCTATGCTGCTGTACCTGCCCCTGTCGCTGCTGTTCTGGCATGCACCGGGCCTCGTGCACTGGCATGGCGTGCCGCCGGTCAAGGCGCTGTTCTTCTCCATCGTGGCCTGCGTGCGCAACTTTGGCGCGTTCCTGGTCTACGGGCTGGGCTGGCTGGGGGTGTTTTTGCTGGGCGGGCTGGTGGTCAGCATCGTGTCGGCCCTGCTGGCCGTGGCGGGGCTTGCGGGATCGATGGCCGGTGGCATCATGGTAGGCGCTGCCATGATGATGGCGGCCATGTTCTTCACCTCGGTGGTCTTCACCTTCCGCGACTGCTTCGAGCCCCCCTACACCCCCCAGCAAGAAGAGGCGCCCCATGACAACCCACCCCCCAGCCCCCCTGGCGCACCACCTGCAGGGCCGCTCTGACGACGAGCTGGTCTGGTTCCAACGGCGCAGCGTGGTGCAGGCTGCCACGCTGTGGGTGGCAGGCGGTGGCTGGGTGGCCGCCCATGCCCAGGCGCGCAGCAACATCGTGGAGGTGCGCGGCGATGTACTGCGCAATGGCGAGCCCCTGACGGCGCAGCACACCATCACCGCCAACGACCGCATCGAAACCGGGCCGGGCGCCAGCCTGGTGTTCTCGGTGGGCGACAGCGCCTTCATGGTGCGGCAGAACTCACGCATGGCGATGGAGAGCGACACCCCCACAGCCGTCAAGCTGCTGCGCCTGCTCAGCGGTGCTGTGGCCACGGTGTGGGGGCGCGGCCCCGACCGGCAGATTGCGCTGCCCACCGCCACGGCGGGCATCCGCGGCACAGGGGTGTATGCCGAGGTATTTGCCGACCAGGACCAGCGCGGCTACCTCTGCAACTGTTATGGCACGGTAGAGCTGACGGCGGGCGGCGAACGCCTGGTGAGCCAGTCCAGCTACCACCAGTCGTTCTGGGCCGAGCCCGCGCCCCGCAATGGCCGGCTGCTGACTCCGGCCGGTGCCATCAACCACACGGACGAAGAGATGGAGTTCTTGGCCGGCCTGGTCAACCAGCGCACCGCGTGGCAGGTGTCGGGCCGCAAGGGCGTCAAGGATGGCAGCGGGGGCGCGGCTGCACCGGCCAACAACTACGGAACCGGCAACTCCTACGGCCCGCCCGGTTCACGGGACTAGGGCCTGTCCCGCAGCGCACGCGCAGCCATGCCTGCGCGGCGCGCCTTGGGCGGGCGTCACGCGCTGCGCAAGGCACCGCGTCAAACCGTCACACAAACGTCAAACCACTGTCACGGGGCGTTCCTAGGATCGCGGGCTGGACTCCATGCCACCCGCCTACTACGCCTTTTCCAACAAGGCTCCCGGTCGGATCAGGGCGTGGCATGCCCGTTCGCATACCCACTTGGAAACACCCCGAAAATGACCCAACCGACGATGCCCACCCGCCGCAAGGCCCTGCAACTGCTGGCCGGCGTTCCCATGCTGCCGCTCAGCGCCAGCGCCTCGGCCGCCCTGCTGACCGCCTGTGGTGGCAGCGACTCCGCCGCGCCCAGCTTTGTGTCGGCCAACTTCACGTCGATGGCAGCCCCCACCCTGGCAAATGCCGCTGCCATGGCCACCACCACCGTGGGCTCCACGCTCAACATCAAGCTCAGCGACGACTCGGTGCGCTCGTACCAGCTGGCTTACCAGCCGTTCTTCGTGACGGGCGACATGGTGTCCGACGGCAAGGGCGGCACCATCCTGTCGGGTGGCTACTACGACATCAACAACAAGCCCATCATCGACGCCACGGTGGCTGGCAAGGAACGCCAGTATTTCTCGGACTCGCCCGACGGCACCTCGCTGCTGACCGTGGCCAACCCCACCGTGACCGGCCTCAAGGGCAAGGCCGTGTTTGCCGTGGTGCAGTTTGAATACACCACCTGGGCACAAGACGGCAAGACCGACATGTACGGCAAGCTGCCCTCGCCCATCGCCGTGCTGACGCTGGACCAGGACCAGACCACCGGCAGGCTGAGCCTGGTGAAGTACCACAACGTGGACACCTCCAAGGTGCACGGCCTCTGGATCACCTGCGGCGCGAGCCTGTCGCCCTGGGGCACCCACCTGTCGAGCGAAGAATACGAACCCGATGCGTTCAGCATCGCCAGCAACGCCATGTTCAAGGCCTACAGCAAGAACTTGTATGGCGACGAAACCAAGGCCAATCCCTACCACTACGGCCACATGCCCGAAGTGACGGTGAACCCCGATGGCACCGCCAGCATCAAGAAGCACTTCTGCATGGGCCGCATCTCGCACGAGCTGGTGCAGGTGATGCCTGACAACCGCACGGCGCTGATGGGCGACGACGCCACCAACAGCGGCTACTTCGTGTTCGTGGCCGACAAGGAAAAAGACCTGTCGTCCGGCACGCTGTACGTTGCCAAGGTGGGCAGCGGCTTCTCCATCGACCCCAAGGTCGGCACAGCAGCGCCCCTCACCTGGATCAAGATGGGCTCGGCCACCAGCGCCGAGATCGAGAACCTGGCCAACACGCTCAAGCCCACGGACATCATGACCGTGAAGACCACCGACCCGGCCGATGCCAGCTACACCAAGATCGTGGCCAACGGCAAGACCGAGTGGATCAAGCTGAACCCTGGCATGGAAAAGGCCGCTGCCTTCCTGGAAACCCACCGCTACGCCGCCTACCTCGGCGCCAGCCTGGGCTTCACCAAGATGGAAGGCACCACGGTCAACGCCAAGGACAAGATTGCCTACTCTGCGCTGCAGAACATCCAGTCGTCCATGGTGGCAGGCAACGCCGCCAACGTGCCGGGCAACGGCATCTCGGTGCCCAAGCAACTGGTGGCCGGCGCCGTGATGGCGCTGAACCTCAAGGGTGGCCAGAAGGACACCGCTGGCGGCACCATCAACAGCGAATGGATGCCCGTGGACACCAAGGTGCTGCTGGCCGGTGAAGACATCACCGCCGACGCCCTGGGCAACACCGCCAACCCCAACAACATCGCCAACCCGGACAACCTCAAGTTCTCCGAAAAGATGCGCACCCTGTTCATCGGCGAAGACAGCAGCCAGCACGTCAACAACTTCCTGTGGGCCTACAACGTGGACACCAAGCAGCTGTCGCGCGTGATGTCGATCCCCTCGGGCGGCGAGTCCACCGGCCTGCACGCCGTGGACGAGATCAACGGCTGGACGTACATCATGAGCAACTTCCAGCACGCCGGTGACTGGGGCGCCATCCACAGCGTGGTCAAGGACACGCTGGACCCGATGATCAAGGCCAACTACAAGAACAAGAACGGCGCGGCCGTGGGCTACCTGACGGCAGCGGCCAAGCAGCCCAGCCTGAACCAGGCCTGAACTCAGCCTGAAACCAGCCTGAGCGAAGGGCAACAGGGCTGCACCCGGTGCGGCCCGCTTCAAAAACCAACGGGGCCTCAGGGCCCCGTTGTCATTGGCGGCCCCGGCTTGCTATACAAACAATAGCTACCAGGGCATAAGGTATTAGCGCCAGCAGGCGATTTGGCTCAAAACGCGCTATTCGACCACCGTCAGCTTGGCCACCGACAGCGCCAGCCACTTGGTGCCGTGGCGCGGAAAGTTGACCTGTGCACGTGCGTCGTCGCCGGTGCCTTCAATGGCCAGCACCTTGCCCTCGCCAAACTTGGTGTGGAACACGGCAATGCCCGCGCGCAGGCCGTGCGAGGGCGCCGCCTTCTGCACAGGCACCGGGGGGCTGGCAAATGTCTCGGATTTGAAGCCAAATTGGCCTCTAGCGCTAGATCCATATGCACTACCAGCTCCTGAATTGGTAGCAAAACTGGGCGTATACGAGCCAAAGCCCTGCTGCTTGGGCGTGATCCACTTGAGGGCCGCTTCGGGCAGCTCGTCAAAAAACCGGCTCTTGATGTTGTAGCGCGTCTGACCGTGCAGCATGCGCGTCTGCGAGTGGCTGAGGTACAGCCGCTTGCGGGCGCGGGTGATGGCCACGTACATCAGGCGGCGCTCTTCCTCCAGGCCGTCACGGTCGCTGGCGGAGTTCTCGTGGGGGAACAGGCCCTCTTCCATGCCGCCGATGAACACGCAGTCAAACTCCAGCCCCTTGCTGGCGTGTACGGTCATGAGCTGCACCGCGTCTTGCCCAGCCTGGGCCTGGTTGTCGCCCGCCTCCAGCGCGGCGTGGGTCAGGAAGGCGGCCAGGGGCGAGAGGGTTTCGCCGGTGTCGGCGTCTACGATGCCGGGCACAGCGGGTTTCAAAGGCTCGTCGAGCACCGGCGCGTTCGGGTCCAGCCCTTGGCTGACCGTGCTTTGGGTCAGCGGCGTGCCGTGCTCATCCAGCGGCAGCGCCACCGCATCGCGGCCAAAGCCCTCTTGCGTGACAAAGCTCTCGGCGGCGTTGACCAGTTCTTCCAGGTTCTCGATGCGGTCGGCGCCTTCCTTCTCGGTGCGGAAGTGCTCCACCAGCCCCGTGGATTCGAGCATCTGCTCGATGATGCCGCGCAGGTTCAGCCCTTGGGTCTGCTCGCGCAGCACATCGACCATGGCCACAAACGCGCCCAGGTTGGCGCCTGCCTTACCAGGCACGGCGCTCACCGCATCGTGCAGCGAGCAGCCGGCGGCGCGGGCAGCGTCCTGCAGCACCTCGATGCTGCGCGCGCCAATGCCGCGCGGCGGAAAGTTGACGACGCGCGTGAAGCTGGTGTCGTCGTGCGGGTTCTCCAAGAGGCGCAGGTAGGCCAGCGCGTGCTTGATTTCGGCACGCTCAAAAAAGCGCAGGCCGCCGTATACGCGGTAGGGCACGCTGGCATTGAACAGCGCCGATTCGATCACCCGGCTTTGCGCGTTGCTGCGGTAGAGCACGGCGATTTCCTTGCGCTCAAAGCCGTCGTTGCGCACCAGCTGCTTGATCTCATCCACCATCCACTGCGCCTCGGCCAAGTCAGAGCTGGCCTCGTACACACGCACGGGCTCGCCAGCGCCCTGCGTGGTGCGCAGGTTCTTGCCCAGGCGGCGGCTGTTGTGGCTGATGAGGTGGTTGGCCGATTCGAGGATGTTGCTGTAGCTGCGGTAGTTCTGCTCCAGCTTGATCTGGCGCTGCACATCGAATTCGCGCACAAAGTCGGTCATGTTGCCCACGCGCGCGCCACGGAAGGCATAGATGCTCTGGTCGTCGTCGCCCACGGCGATCACGCTACCGCGCGCTTCGTAGCGTCCGCCCACGTCGTTGCCCGCCAGTTGCTTAAGCCAGGCGTATTGCAGCTTGTTGGTGTCCTGAAACTCGTCCACCAGGATGTGCTGGAACCGGCGCTGGTAGTGCTCGCGGATCGGGTCGTTGTCACGCAGCAGCTCGTAAGACCGCAGCATCAGCTCGCCGAAGTCCACCACGCCTTCGCGCTGGCATTGCTCTTCGTATAGCTGGTAGACCTCGACCTTCTTGCGGGCGTCGCTGTCGTGCGTGGGCACGTCGCCGGGACGCATGCCTTCTTCCTTGCAGCTGGCGATGAAGTACGACAGCTGCTTGGGAGGAAAGCGCTCCTCGTCCACGTTGTGCTGCTTGCACAGGCGCTTGATGGCCGAGAGCTGGTCTTGCGTATCCAGGATCTGGAACGACTGCGGCAGCCCCGCTGCCTTGTGGTGCGCGCGCAGCAGCCGGTTGCACAGGCCGTGGAAGGTGCCAATCCACATGCCACGCACGTTGACCGGCAGCATGGCCGACAGGCGGGCCACCATCTCCTTGGCAGCCTTGTTGGTGAATGTGACGGCCAGAATGCCGCCGGGCGTGGCGTAGCCGTTTTGCAGCAGCCAGGCAATCCGGGTGGTCAGCACCCGGGTCTTGCCCGACCCCGCCCCCGCCAGGATGAGCGCATGGCCTGCGGGCAAGGTCACCGCAGCCAGTTGTTCATCGTTCAGGTGGGCCAGAAGGGGGGATGCGGCCGAGGGCGCACCGGAGTGTGGGGGCACCAGGGCATCTGGCGCACCCGAAAACGGGTCTTGTGGGAACATCCAGCCATTGTAGAAAGCACCCTGCCCCACGCCGCCTCGCACCATGAAAAACATTGCCTTCACCCTGGCCAGCCTGTGGCTGGCCCTGGCGCACGCCCCCCAGGCGATGGCCCAGGCCAGTTGCAGCAGCGACGGCACCCCCAGGCCTGTGGCCGTGTTCGAGCGCTTCATCAGCGCCGACTGCGAGTCCTGCTGGGGCGATGCGGCCACCCCGGCACCGTCAACCAAGGCAGGTGCCGTGGTGCTGGACTGGATCGTGCCGGGCAAGGCGGGCGACGACGCCCCCCTGTCGGCTGCGGCCTCGACCGACGCGCTGCCCCGCCTGCAAGCCCTGGGGCGCAAGCCCCCCATCTCCACCGATGTGTACGTCACCCCGGTCGATTTAGCAGCGCGTGGCCGGTTGCGTGTGGCCCATGGGGTGGCGTTCAATGACTATGTGGGCACCGGCATCGCCTTCACCCCCTCCCCCGCGGCGCCACAGCGCACTACGGCTGCCACGCCCCTCGCCTTTTACCTGTTGCTGGTAGAGGCCATACCCGCAGGTACTGACGGCACCGTTGTGCCCCGTTACATCGTACGCAGTCAGTTCGAGGGCACCTGGCCCCTGGCCCAGCGGCCCGCACGCAGCAAGGGCAAGCCGTGGGCATGGATGGAAACCCGCTCCATGCGTATCCCCGATGGCGCACAGGCCGACAGGCTGCATCTGGTTGGCTGGGTGCAGGATGCCTCGGGCAGCATCGTGGCGGCCGCCCAATCCGTATGCAGGTAATACCGGTGCCGTTATGACGGCCCTTTGGCAGGCGGGTAGAATCAATCACCGGGCCCAAGTTTCTTGACGCCCGGTTTTTTGTGCCTGCGCTCAGCAGGGTTCGGAGTGACTGTCACGTCCACTCCCGCAAAGCCGGTCTGACAGCCAAGCGCCCACCGCCGTCGAAATCGTTTGGCGGCGTCCCTTTATGGAGCTTGGAATCTCATGGAAATCTTCGACTACGACAACATCCTGCTGCTGCCCCGCAAGTGCCGCGTGGAAAGCCGCTCGGAATGCGACGCCAGTGTGGAGCTGGGCGGTCGCCGCTTTCGCCTGCCGGTGGTGCCCGCCAACATGAAGACCGTGGTGGACGAAACCATCTGCACCTGGATGGCGCAGAACGGTTACTTCTACGTCATGCACCGCTTTGACCTGGACAACATCCAGTTCGTCAAAGACATGCATGCCAAGGGCTGCTATGCATCGATCTCGCTCGGTGTGAAGCAACCCGACTACGCCACCGTGGACCAGCTGGTGGCACAGGGCATCACGCCCGAGTACATCACTATCGACATTGCCCATGGCCATGCCGACAGCGTGAAGAACATGATCGGCTACCTGAAAAAGCACCTGCCGCAGTCGTTTGTGATTGCTGGCAACGTGGCCACGCCCGAAGCCATCATCGACCTGGAAAACTGGGGCGCCGACGCCACCAAGGTGGGCGTGGGCCCGGGCAAGGTGTGCATCACCAAGCTCAAGACCGGTTTTGGCACGGGCGGCTGGCAGCTGTCGGCCCTCAAGTGGTGTGCCCGCGTGGCCACCAAGCCCATCATTGCCGACGGCGGCATCCGCAGCCACGGTGACATTGCCAAGAGCATCCGCTTTGGCGCCAGCATGGTGATGATCGGCTCGCTGTTTGCGGGCCACGAGGAATCACCCGGCAAGACGGTGGAAGTGGACGGCGCGCTGTTCAAGGAGTACTACGGCTCGGCCAGTGACTTCAACAAGGGCGAATACAAGCATGTCGAAGGCAAGCGCATCCTGGAGCCCATCAAGGGCAAACTGGCCGAAACGCTCATCGAGATGGAGCAGGACGTGCAAAGCTCCATCAGCTACGCGGGCGGCACCAAGCTGATGGACGTGCGCAAGGTGAACTATGTGATCCTGGGCGGCGACAACGCAGGCGAGCACCTGCTGATGTAACCCCCCGGGCGCGAGCCGCCGCCCGGTTAGGAGAACCTGTTCTCAGGCCCGCAGCAGGTTCTGCGCCATGTGGTGCAGGTCATGCCCGGGCTTGGCCAGGGCATCGACGATGCTGAAGTGGTTCAACCCCGGCAAGGCCACGCTGCGGGGTACAAAATGGCTGCCCCAGGCATCCTGCATGAGCTGGTTCTGGCGCAGGAACTCGGGGCTTTCATCCGCCCCGACGGCGCAATACAGCGTGCCGGTGGGCGGCTCCAGCAAGCGCGCGGGGCTGCATTGCAGCACCTGCTGTTCGGTCAGGTGCAACACCGACTGGTACATGGGCGTGTGCATGATGGGCTCCAGGTCGTGCACCCCCGAGATCGACAGCGCATTGCGCACCAGGCCATCTGGCAAACCCTTTCCGATGAGCGGCCACACGCTGGTCAGCAGCAGCGCCGCCAGTTGCCCGCCGGCAGAATGCCCTGCTACCGTGATCCGCCGGGGGTCGCCACCATGGGCGGCGATCTGGTGCCACACCCAGCCCAGCGCCTTTTCCATCTGCCGCGCGATGTGGGGAATGGTCACCGGCGCATCGGGGGTGCCCGGGCACAGCGCGTAGTTCACCACCACCACACAAAACCCGGCCTGGGTGAAAGGCGGTGCGATGAACGAGTGATCCGATTTGTCGAGTGACCGCCAGTAACCGCCGTGGATGAACACCAGCACCGGCACCGCCCCCCCCCCGGCACGGGCGGACGGAAACACGTCCAGGGTTTCCCCGGCACCCGTGCCATAGGCCACATCCAGCGCACAGGGGACAGTGGCTCGCACCTGGGCAGAGTCTTGAGCCCAACGCTGGAAGTAGTCCATGTGGTCAGGGACCAGGGCGCGATTGTTGTACATGCGCTCCAGCCAGGCAGGGTCGTACAGGGGCAAGGTCATGGGCAAGGGTCTCCGATTTATGTGGGCTGCCTTCGGTGCCATACCGCAGCCCGGCCAACAGGCTCGGCAGACGCAGGAACGGCGCTGGCGCTGCAGAATCATCTGGCCAATCGCTGTACGCTGCAAGCTCCGTGACAGACTGGAGCGCCAAAAAGGCACATGATGACAACAGAGACACCCTTGTATCCCTCTTTGCAGCAGAACAACGCCATGACCACCACACCGCTTCGCATCGCCGTTCTTGGCATTGGCATGATGGGGTTGCCCATGGCCAGGCGGCTCAGCGAAGCAGGCCACAGGGTGCACGCATGGAACCGCACCCGCGCCAAAGCAGAACCGCTGGCGCAATGGGGTGTCACCGTGCACGGCAGCCCCGCCGATGCCGTCAAGGACGCGGACATTGTCATCAGCCTGCTCGAAAACGGTCCTGTCGTGGGCCAAGTTCTCTTTGAACAGGGCGCCGCGCGGGCAATGCGCCCGGGCGCTCTTTTCATTGACATGGCCTCCATTCAGCCCAGCGAGGCCCGTGACCACGCAGCCCGCCTGGGTGAGCTGGGCCTGACCCACCTGGATGCACCGGTATCTGGGGGCACCGTTGGCGCCGAAGCCGGCACTCTGGCCATCATGGCCGGCGGAAGGCCCGAGGACTATGCCCGCGCCCAGCCCGTGTTTGCCTGCCTGGGGCACGCCACGCACGTGGGACCACACGGTGCCGGGCAGCTGGCCAAACTGGCCAACCAGATGATCGTGGGCATCACGATTGGCGCCGTGGCCGAAGCGCTGCTGTTTGCCGCCAAGGGTGGTGCCGACATGGCCAAGGTCCGCGAGGCCATTAGTGGCGGTTTTGCTGACAGCCGCATCCTGCAGCTGCATGGCCAGCGGATGGTTGAACGCGACTTTGCACCCAGGGGCCGCATGGCGGTCCAACTGAAGGACATGCGCAATGCGTTGGCCACCGCCCGGGAAACAGGTTTCGACGCCCCCATCACTGCCCTGTTTGAGGCCTTGTATGCCGAGGGTGTGGACCACGGCCTGGGCGAACTGGACCACAGCGGCCTCTTCGTCGAGCTGGCCAGCCGCAACGCAATGCAATAATTTTTGGGCGCGACTTGCAGAGTATCCAAAAACTAGTGCATAATTCGAGGCTCTGCAGCGATGCAGACAAAATTTAAAGATTTGGGTTCTTAGCTCAGTTGGTAGAGCAGCGGACTCTTAATCCGTAGGTCGAGTGTTCGAGTCACTCAGGACCCACCAAATCAAGCCGCAAGGCACAAAAAGCCTGCTACCCATAAGTAGCAGGCTTTTTTGTTTCCAGACCGATTGTTTCTCCGCTCGCGGCAACCCGGCCCCATGGCCCGGAGTCGTCTGCCGGCAGCACCATCGTCTGGCCGCCTGGGGCCCACGGCCCCGGTGTCCACCTTCCACGGGTGGCAACGGATGTGTCTTTGCAAGAACCACCGCGTGTTCTGTCCGCCGTCAGCCCGCCAGGGAGCATGCCATCCGCCATGCCATGGTGACCAGCCAGAGCTACAGACGCGCACCGTTTTTTCGAACCATGAATCCAGGCAATTACTCTTCACGTACCTGCTGCAGTCGGGCAACAACACTGCTGGCAAAGCAATTGCAAACAAATGTCCTGCGAAGCGGCACAACCCGGCCCCATCGATACACTTTGTCATACAAGTGACACCACCCAGGCATGGGTCCGATGCGCCCCATCCTTCAGGTACGAGCCAGCAAAAAAGAACACTGTGAAATCCACTTCTGCAACCCGCGCGCTCCCTCTTTTTGTCGCGCTGATCACTGCCGGGCTGATCTCAGCCCCCGCCCCGCAAGCCAATGCCCAGACCAGCAAGGCCCGTAGCGCTGCGGCCAAAGAAAAGGCTCTGACCCGCCAGGAGCGCGAGTCAGCCCGGGCAGTGCAGGCCAACGACAGCGCGATCGGAGCCAGCCCATCGGACACTCCTACGCTGCCCGCACGGCAATGGAAAGTCAGCCTCAAGGAACTGGGCGTGGGGCGCCCTGTTTCTTTGCGAGGCGTGGAGAGTGAGGCCAGTGTGGGTGTGGGGGTGCGGCGCGACGAGATCGTCGAAGCCGCCAAGCTGCGCCTGACCTTCACACTGTCACCTGCGCTGATCCCGTCACTCTCGCATCTCAAGCTGATGCTCAATGACGAAACCCTGCAGACCGTGGTGCTGGACAAGGAGCGCCTGGGCACCCCGCAGACGGTCGAGCTCAACATCGACCCGCGCTACTTCACGGATTACAACCGGTTCCGCTTCCAGTTCATCGGCCACTACACGATGGAATGTGAGACGCCCACCCACTCCAGCCTGTGGGCCACCATCAGTAACGACAGCCAGCTGGAGCTTTCGTTGCGGCAGATCCCTCTGCGCAATGACCTCGCGCTGCTGCCTGCGCCGTTTTTCGACCCCCGGGACAACCGCCCCGTCAAGCTGCCGTTTGTGTTCGGCAATCAACCCAGCACCGGTACGCTCAAGGCGTCAGGCTCCATCGCCAGCTGGATTGGCATGCTGGCAGGCTACCGAGGCAACCAGTTCCCGGTGCTGGAAAACCAGCTGCCCCGCTCGCACGCCGTGGTGCTGGCCACCAACAGCCACCGTCCCGCGTTCCTGCAGGACATGGCACCTGTGACCGAGCCCACGATCTCGATGGTCAACCACCCCGAAGTGCCAGGCGCCAAACTGCTGCTGGTACTGGGCAAAGACGATGCTCAGCTGCAGATGGCGGCAGATGCCCTGGCGCTGGGGAAAGCGGTTTTGTCCGGGCAAACCATTGCTGTCAAATCGCTGGACTATCCCGCGCTGACCAAGCCCTATGACGCCCCTCGCTGGATCACCACCCAGAGGCCCGTGAAACTGGCCGAGCTGGTGGGCAGTCCTTCGGACCTGCAACTGCGTGGCACGGTGCTCAACGACACGGTGAACATCTACACCCGCATGGCCCCGGACCTGTTCACCTGGAACGCCAAAGGCGTGCCGCTGGACCTGGCCTATCGCTACACCCCCAGCAGCGTTTCAGACCATGGCAGTCTGAACATCTCTATCAACAACCAGTTCATCCAGTCCTATCCACTGCAGTCGCGAGACGAGCGCACCAGCGGCAAGAACACGGTGATGTTGCCCCTGTTCGATGACGGGAACGCCCAGAACCGTTCGGACCTGAAGATTCCTGCCTTCATGATTGGCGGCGACAACCAGCTGCAGTTCGCATTCCAGATCCCGCCCAACGACCTGGGCCGTTGCAAGTCCGCGCCACCCACCGAACTGTTTGCGGCCATTGATCCGCAGTCCACCATCGACCTCACGGGTTTTCGCCACTACCTGGCCATGCCCAATCTGGCGGCCTATGCCAACAGCGGCTTTCCGTTCACCCGGGTGCCAGACCTGGCCCAGACCTCCATCATCTTGCCCAACCAGCCAAGCACCGCAGACATCGAGGTCTTCCTGACCTCCGTAGGCCGCATGAGCGCTTCCACCGGCTATCCAGGCACCCGCTTTCAGCTGCTGCGTGCTGCGGACGCCAACAAGGCGGGTGACACGGACATCCTGATCGTGTCGCAGGCCGACGCCGATGGTTTGCTGGAGCAGTGGAAGAACCATCTGCCGGCGCTGCTGGCCGCTGGCGCACGGTCCGTCCAGCCCCTGGAGCGGGCCCTGGGATCATTCATTGAGCTGTTCAACCTGGAGTCCGAACACCGCCTCTCCGCGTCCGGCGGGCAAGCCGTGCTGCAAGGCACAGGGCCGCTGGCTGCCGTCACCGGTTTTGAATCGCCCTTGCACAGTGGGCGCAGCGTGGTGGCGCTCACCGCCACCGACAAGGAAGCCATGGGGCTGCTGAGCCAGAGCCTGAACGATGCGGGCAAGATCAAGAGCCTGCGCGGAGATCTGGGCTTGATGCGCGGCGACGCCATCGAAAGCTTCCGCATCAAGCCTGTGTACTACGTGGGCGACCTGCCGTGGTGGCAACGCCTGTGGTTCCACCTGCACAGCCACCCCTTGCTGCTGGCCTTGGCGGGCATCGCCACCGGCCTTCTGCTGACCTTTATCGTTTATGGCGCCTTGCGCACCATGGCGCGCCGCCGACTGGCATCCCAGCATGACTGAGTCCCTTCGTCGACGCACGGCCCTGCAGGCTGGCGGCGGTGCTGCACTGCTGTCCTGGCTGCCAGACCTTCGCGCGCAACCCCAATCCACGGCAGAACGCCCCGGGTGGCCCGCCTGGGAAGCGTTCAAGGCGCAGTTCATCAACGAAGGCGGCCGCGTCATCTCGGATGATGCGGGAGGAGGACAGACCTACTCCGAAGGCCAGGCATACGCCTTGTTCTTTGCCTTGGTGGCCAATGACCGAACCACCTTCGACAAGCTGCTGCGCTGGACGGAAAACAACCTGTGCGACGGCGATATGACCGCCCGCCTCCCGGCCTGGCTATGGGGTAAACGCCCCGATGGCACTTGGGATGTCATCGACAGCAACGCCGCCTCGGACGCCGACCTCTGGATGGCCTACGCGCTGGGCGAGGCAGGCCGCCTGTGGAATGTGCGCACCTACCGCGCACTCTCTGCCTTGCTAGCGGCCCGCATCCTGCGTGAAGAAACCGCGCAACTGCCCGGCCTGGGACTGACCCTTCTGCCAGCGCCCCAGGGCTTTGCACAAAAGGACGGACGCTGGCGCCTGAACCCCAGCTACATGCCCATGCACCTCATGCACTGGCTGGCAGCAGTGGACCCACAGCCCGAATGGAAGCAACTGGTGGACAGCTCGCTCAAGGTCATCCAGGGCGCTTCACCCAAGGGCCTCACGCCCGACTGGACCGTGTACGACCCTAAGCAGGGCTTTCTGGTGGATGACAAGGGCAAGGAAAAAGGCCAGGGCAGCTACAACGCTATCCGCGTCTATCTTTGGGCGGGCACGTTGCACGCCAACGCTCCCGGTCGCAAGGCCTTGCTGGATACCCTGCAGCCTATGGCACGCTTCGTGCGCGAACAGGGATACCCGCCTGAGTCCATCGACATCCTGACAGCCCAAGCCTCTGGCCCCGCCCCCTCCGGGTTCTCGGCTGCAGTCCTGCCATTTTTGCGGGCAGTGGGCGACGACCGCACCCTGCAATCGCAGCGCATGCGCCTGGAGGCCCGCCCCTTGCGTCCCACGGCCTACTACGAGCAGGTGCTCGGCTTGTTTGGGCTGGGCGCCATGGAGGGGCAATATCGCTTCACTGCAAACGGCCAACTCACTGTGCGATGGAAACCGTGAAACGCCGCGCACACCGCTGGCTCCCCTCCCTGACCTTGCTCGCCGCCGCCTGCCTGCCCGGGCAGCACGGCGTGCACGCCAGCACCCCACCCGCCATCGAAGCTGAGCTGCTCAGCGGCGCCCGCCTGTGGGCCAGCAAAAACCGGCCGGATATGGCCCGCCAGCTGGTGGACAAGCTGCTGGCCATGGACCCGAACTCTCCCGAAGGGCTGGCGACGCTGGGAGACTTAGCGCTGCGCGAAAAGAAAAGCGACGAGGCCCAGCGCGTGCTGGCCACCTTGCGCGCACGCCACCCCGGCCATGTGCTGACCCAGGAACTGGAAACCCTGGTACGCGTGTATGGCCCCGACCGCGAAAAACTGGCCCAGATGCGCTTGATGGCGCGCGCAGGCCGCAAGGCCGAGGCCGCCGACTTGGCGCGCGAGCTGTTCCCGCAAGGCCCGCCCACGCTCGGCGGACTGGCGCTGGAATACCACCAGATCATGGGCTCCACCGCCAAGCAGAGCACCGAATCCCAGCGCCAGCTGGCCAGGCTGTACCAGCAGACCGGGGAGTCCCGCTACCGGCTGGCACAGCTGGAGCTGCGCATGTACCAGGGGGGCAACCCGACGGCCGTGGTGCAGGAGATCGAGGCCCTGGCAAAGCAGCCCGATACGAACGCCCCACAGCTGCAAGACCTTTGGCGTCGCGCCCTGGACCGGCTGGCCAACACCCCAGCGAACCTGCCCCGCGTGCGCGCATTTCTGCAGCGCTACCCGGCTGATAGCGCCATGGTGGAACGATTGGCCGCCATGCAACAGGCGGTCGAGCGCGCAGAGCGCGCGGCCCGCGACCCCGCCAACATCGCCCGCCAGGCAGCGCGCACGGCCCTTGACCAAGGCGATATGGAGTTGGCGGAAGAGCAGATCCAGGCGACGCTGGCTTTGCGCCCCCAGGACGGAGAAAGCCTGGGAAACCTGGGGTTGATACGCCTGCGCCAGGGCCAGCATGCGCAAGCGCAGGACCTCTTCAGCCAGGCCTATGCGCTCACACGCCAGAGCCGCTGGAAGGACTTGCAGGCCACTGCCAGATTCTGGGGACTGCTGCGACAGGCCGACAGAGCCGTCGAACAGAACGAACTGGTCACGGCAGCCAGCCTGGCCGAACGCGCGCTGCAGATGCAACCCCAAAGTGCTGACGCATTGACCACCCTGGCGAGCATTCGCGACCTGCAAGGGGACCATGCGCTGGCAGAGAATTTCTACCAACAAGCCATCCAACAGGAGCCCAACAGCACCTCCGCCATCAAAGGCCTGGCAAGTCTCTATGCCCGCACCGGGCGGGTGACCAAAGCGCTGTCCCTGCTGGCCGAGGCTGCCGCACGTGACACCACACTCTCAGAAAAACTCGCCAGTGCCCAGGCCGACGTGCTGGTGGCCCAGGCGGAGGACGACCTGCAGGCCCAGCGCCTGGGCCCCGCACTGCGTGCCTTGGAGTCGGCAGTGGTACTGACCCCCGACGATGCTTGGATAAGACACCGCCTCGCACGTATTTACATACGCCTGGGCCGCCCCCAAGAAGCACTGCACGCCATGGATGAGGGTGTGGCGCGTATTCCGTCCGGCGCCGTCGGTGCCGAGATGTTGTATGCCCGCGCCCTGATACGTTCTGCCCTGGACGAAGACAGCGCTGCCCTCGCGGACATGCAGCGGATACGCTCCGCCGATCAGACAGACGCCATGCGCTCGCTGGTGCGGCGCTCTCAGGTCAAGTCGCTCGTCACTCAGGCCCTGAAACCCCTGCCTGCCGCAGAGGTCAAGGCACTGCTACAACAAGCGGAACAAGAAGCGGGCAATGAAGCAGACCTGCTCTACAGCGTTGCCAATGCCTGGTTTCGCCGCGCACAGCCCGCGCGGGGCGTGGCAGTCTTCCATCGCCTGGCAGCGCGTGTCCCCACGCTGGCGCCAGACACGCAGCTGGACTACGCACAGCTGCTCAACCGGGCGGAGGACGATGCCGGCCTCGCCGAGCAATTGCCTCGTCTGCTGCAAGCCAAGGGCTGGAGCGCGGAGCAGGAAGACCGGCTGGTAGCGCTGTATGCAGCGCACCAAGAGCGGCTCATCGAGAAGCAGCGGCAGGCCGGACGTACCAACGAAGCCTCGCGCCTGGCACGCCAGGCGACACCCCTGCCGGACACACTCTCCACACCACGCCAACGCAGCCTAGCCCAGGCACGGTTGCTCATGGCTGCAGCCGAATATGCCGATGCCGCCCAGTTGCTCAAGCCTTTGGCATCCGCACAACCGGATGATCTGTCTGTTCGCATGGCGCTGGCGGACACCCTGTCACGACTGCAGGACACCGGAGACCGGCGGGCTGCGGCCAATGAGGCCGACTGGTTGAAAGACCGCATCCCTCCGAGCGATGTGGGGCAGCAACTGGCACTGCTACGCATCTGGCAACGTATTGGCCGCATGGACGAAGCGCGTGCATTGGCGACCCGTCTGTTGGACGGTTTTCCGCAAGACAGTGACGTGCTGCTGCATGCAGCGCGCCTGGAGCGGGCCAACCGCAAC
The DNA here is from genome assembly GCF_052045435.1 of Acidovorax sp. 22279. Classification (NCBI taxonomy): domain Bacteria; kingdom Pseudomonadati; phylum Pseudomonadota; class Betaproteobacteria; order Burkholderiales; family Comamonadaceae; genus Acidovorax; species Acidovorax sp. 22279. The sequence continues at coordinate 91,187 of NZ_JBQEOV010000003.1, read as the reverse complement.
TACGCACAGGCCATGGTGTTCTTCCGCAGTGCGCTCATGCTGGAGACGCGCGGAAAGATCGCCCCCCCTGCTGCAACGGCCCCAGAAAGCCAGGCCCCGGTGCCGATTGATTCCGACCGACCACTGGCTCTCCAGCAGAGTTACACACTGTCCGTCCCCGCCGACCCGGCCGTCGTTGCCAAGATCCAGGGCGAGATCGATGCCATCGAGGCACGGCGTCAGCCTCGGATCGAAGCGGGACACCAGGCGCTGAGCAAGCGCTCCACGGACGGAATCTCCAGCCTGCGCGGCTGGGAACGTCCTGTGGTGGCGTGGATGCCGCGTGCCTACGACGGGCACTATTTCTTGCACGTGGATCGGGTGCAGCTGGATGCGGGCGATCTCCCCGCCGATGGTCCAGACCTGCTCACTTACGGGCAGGTGGCGGCACTACCACCGGGGTCCTCCTTTGCCACCGAGCGACGCCAACGGGGCCAGGGCACCAACCTGGGTTTCGGCTATGTGGGAGACGATGTCCAGTGGGACATCGGAACCACTGGGGTTGGATTTCCGGTGACCAATGTCGTAGGGGGCCTGTCCAAAACCGGCGATCTGGGCCGCTACAGCTACAAACTCGAAGCGTATCGGCGCCCCATCACTGGCAGCCTGCTGTCGTACGCGGGGGCACGCGATCCCATCACAGGCCAGGTATGGGGCGGCGTGGTAGCAACGGGCGCTGCAGGCCGTCTTTCTACCGACATTGGGCCCTACAGCACCTCGCTGAGCCTGAGCCTGGCCGCCCTCACCGGCAAAAATGTGGCAACCAACACCCGCGCCCAGCTGCGGTGGGCACTGGACCGCGATGTATGGCGCCACAACGATAGCGTGGTCAACCTCGGTGTTGCCGTCTCAGCTTGGCACTATGGCAAAGACCTGTCCGAATTCAGCTTCGGCCACGGCGGCTATTACAGCCCACGCAACTACGTATCCGTCGCCCTGCCACTGGAATGGAGTGGACGCCGCGGCGCACTGACCTGGCTGGCACGCGGGTCCGTCTCTGTATCGCGCAGTAGCAGTGGCGACAGCGACTATTTTCCGCAGAGCGCACTCCTGCAGGCACTGGCACGTGCGCGGCTGGCGGCCGACGGTGGCGTTCCGGTGTACGCGGGCAGTTCGGGCTCGGGTTTCGGGCGTTCGTTCCGGGGGGCACTGGAATACCAGGTCACACCCCATCTCGCACTGGGTGCACAGCTGGAGCTGGATCGCTCGGCCTACTACGCGCCCACCAATTTCATGGTGTATGGCCGCTACCGCTTTGAGCCCGGGAACGCTCCACTGGACAACCGCCCACGGCCGGTGCAGACCTATTCCAGCTTCTGACATGTCCTCTGCCGCTTCATCCTCACGCAAGAGCCCACCTGCAACCAGTGTGCTGCACTCGCTCGCCCAGCGCCTTTGGCCCTCTTTGGGTACAGCCAGCGCCATCCAGCGACCGACAAGCATCGGCATCGCAGGCCTGCCAGACGGCATTGGCCAGTTGCCATCCCATGTGCCCGTCTCTTTGGTTGCCGCCGACAGCAGAAGCGCTGCGGCATGGTTTCCCGCGCTGATCGAAGACGCTTTGGCCGCTGGCCCCTTGGGGCTGGTGGCGTCCAGCACGCAGTGGCTGGACGAGTTGCTGGAGTACCCCGAGCTACGAGCGGCTTACCGCGCTGGTCGGCTCAAGCTCTGGGCGCTATCGCCTGGGTTGCAGGCGCAAGTACAGCGCCATGGACTCAGTCCACTCGTGCAGGAGCTTGAGCGGACCGGTCTGCTGCCACAGCACGCGCTGTATCTGTGCGACACACAGAACCTGCTGTCCGGACTGAACATTGCCCAACTCGCACATGTCAGCGACCAGCTCAGCGCCCTGTGCCGCCAACGGCAGCGCCCGGTGGTACTGGGGTTCACCCCGCCGCTGGATGCCACTGCCCTTTTGCCAACGCTGCGCAACCTGTGCCAGATGTCCATGCACATCGCCACCTTGCATGCTGACGCTGACCGCTGGCGCCTGAGCCTGGACCGCTGGGGTTCGGACACCGGGGCGCTGTTTCAGACCGGCTTTGGCCTGGTGCAAGACGCCAGCACACACCGACTGACTGCCGACGGCACGCGCACCCAAGGCGCTACCCCCGAACTGGTCACTGCAGCCGACCAATGGGGCGTGCTGGCAACCCGGGCATCGGTGGAGGGGCAACGCGGTATCCCTGGCCACTGGCGCATCGTCGATGGGCTGGAGGACATCGAAGTGGCTGCTGCGACCTGCGTGGCCTCCACGGTGCTGATCGACGCGGGCTCTGCGGGGGATTTTGAATCCCGCGCACGCCTGGTGCACCACCTGCGTCTCTCGCGCCCCCCAACGCTCAAGATTGTGGTGCGCGAGAACCTCGGCAAGTTGCGCACCCACAGCGAACAGGCACTGCTGCAACTGGGCGCCAGCGCGGTGGTCTACAAAGAGGTGGGTTTCTCGCGACTGCTGCAACTGCTGCAGGACATCAACGCTCAGAGCCACACCCGCAAAGTCCACCCCGACTACGCTCAGGCGCTCGACAGCTTCATGCCCCCCCGCGAGCGGGGCTACCAGGCCCCGGGACGATTCTGTACGTTGGTACGCGGCATGCTCGACCGCACCCATGACATTGGCCTGTCGCACAGTCTGGTACGGCTCAACATGCTGGACCGGATGCCGCACCTCGATGCTTTGCGCGCCTGCCACACCTCGCGCGATGGCGACTTGTTCACGGCCGACCACGAAGCGATCTACGTGTTCCTGTTCGCCTGCCGGGAGCCCGATGTAGAGCTGGCACTGCAACGGGTATTCGCGCTGCCGCTGACCCAGCTTTTCACTTCGCAAGCTACGGACTGCTCAGCGCCGGGCATACGCGCGATGACTGAACAGTTGCAAGAATCCCTGCGCAAGGGCTTACCTGACTACAGTGCCATCTTGGCAGCAGTCAGCGCCCCCACACCTGCCGCCCTGGAGGCTCCTCCTGCCACGCCCTTGGCGCAGTTAAGAGAGGATGCGCTGGCACTGCCAAAGCACACCAACGTAGAGAGCCAACAGTCCGCGGCCTCGCCGCTCGTTGTGACAAGACCGCAAATGCGACCACGCCCTATCGGACAGCGCGCCGCGCCACGCCCCCTTGGAAGGACGTCTGCATGACGGCATGGATGCTTGTTTACGTGCTGCTGGGCGTCTTGCTGGCTTGGCCGTGTGGTTGGCTGCTGCGCCGCGTGCTGAAGGGGCGCCAGCCGTTACGCTGCGTGCAGCCCTATCGGCCAAACCTTCCGCAAAGCGAGTCGCCCATTACCCAAAAAGGTGGGATGACCAAAGCCCCATGAACAAAGAGTTTGCATGCGCGTGATTGCTGTCGTTTCGCCGCTCGGCGGGTCCGGGCGTACCACCATGGTCGCCCACCTGGCGTCCATTGGCGCCCGTCAAGGCCAACACACCTTGGCCGTAGAACTCTGTGCCCAGAATCTGCTGGGCATACACCTGGGCATGCCCCACCCCGCCAGTCAGGGATGGGCAGCACTTGCCGCCACAGGCTCTTGGTGGGCAGACGGCAGCTTCGACAACACGGACGGCGTCTGCGTTCTGCCCTTTGGCCCAGCGGCACCAGAAACCATCACGACGCTCCACCAGTTGCTCGCTGCCAACCCACAGTGGCTGCAAGACCATGTGGAACTGCTCGACGTACCAGAGGATTGCACGATACTGCTGGACACACCGCAATGGCCTTCGCCGCTGGCCCAGGCAGCGCTGCGCTGCGCAGATGCGGTGTTGGTGGTCATGGAAGCGTCTGCGCGCGGATGTGCCAGCACGGACGCCGTACGCGCCATGCTGCAGGCGTCGCCAGCAACGCCCAACGTGCAGGGCATCGCAGTCACGCGTTTTGACCCGCGCCGCGTATCGCAACGGGAGGCGCTCAGCACATTGCGCCAGCAGTGGGGAAGCCAATTGCTGCCCTATACCGTGCATGAAGACGAGAACCTCTCACGTGCACTGGCCGCATCGCAATGCGTGAACGGCATGGCACCGCATGCACAGTCCGCGCACGATCTCCAGGGCATCTTCCACTGGCTGTCGGCAGTGCCTCCGTTGGCGCCGCTGCCTGCGCCCGCAGCTGGAGTGGTTGCACCATGACAGACCAGGCGCCCTCGGGCACCACCACACCCACACCGGCCACCGAACAAGCGGACGCACTGGTGCCCACTCGCAAGGCACTGATGTGGCTCGGGCGCCAGCTTGAGGTCGGGCATGAGGCTCCCTGGTGGATGTGGTTGTGGCGCTGTTTCGTTCTGCCACCCTCGCCACAGCGCGCATTGCGCCCCTGGTTGCTACGCCCAGTGCGCGGGCTTTGGGCAGGCCTCGGCTGGGCCATGCGCTGGCTCTGGCGAGTCCTGGCACTGGCGCTGACACTGGTTTTCTGGCCCATCCGGCTTTTCCTGCGTGCCATGGACCGCCTGGCCACCCACGTCAACGTGGGCAAGGGCATGCGACTGGCAGACCAGTGGCTCACACCGGCCCTGGAGATTCCTGGCCTGCGCTGGGTGATCCTGGCGGTGGGGGCGGTCACCGGTCTGGTCGTCATGACCACCCCATTCAACTGGTTCGGGCAACTGTTGTTCATGCTGCTCTGCTGGGGACTGTCCCTGGTGCTCCGGCGCCTGCCAGGCCGCTATCCTTCGCTGGCGCTTGCAGCGATCAGCCTGCTGGCGATGGGGCGTTACGCCTGGTGGCGCCTGACTTCATCGATTGAATTCGACTCGGTCATCGAGTCCTTCCTGGGCTACGGCCTGCTGGCGGCAGAGGCCTACACCTGGTTGGTGGTGGTGCTGGGCTTCATACAGACTGCCTGGCCCCTGCACCGCAGTCCGGCGGAGCTGCAAGGCGCACCCGCGTCCTGGCCCACGGTGGATGTGTACATCCCCACCTATAACGAGCCGCTGAGTGTGGTGCGCACCACGGTGCTGGCGTCGATGGCACTGGACTGGCCCAAAGACAAGGTCAAGGTCTTCATCCTGGACGATGGGCGGCGCGAGGAATTCCGTGCCTTTGCCGAATCCATGGGCGTGGGCTATATCGTGCGGCCCGACAACAACCACGCCAAGGCTGGCAACCTGAACCATGCGCTGGGCAAGACCGATGGTGAGCTGATCGCCATCTTCGACTGCGACCACATTCCCACACGCTCCTTCCTGACCACGGCCGTGGGCTGGTTCCAGCGCGACCCGAAGTGCGCCATGCTGCAAACGCCGCACCACTTCTTCTCACCTGACCCGTTTGAGCGCAACCTGGGCACCTTCCGCCGTGTGCCCAACGAAGGTGCCCTGTTCTACGGTCTGATCCAGGATGGCAATGATTTCTGGAACGCCACGTTCTTCTGCGGTTCCTGCGCGGTGATACGGCGCGGCCCTTTGCTAGAAGTGGGCGGCATTGCAGTGGAAACCGTGACCGAGGATGCGCACACCGCCCTCAAGCTGCACCGGCGCGGCTACACCACGGCTTACATCAATGAGACGCAGGCCGCCGGCCTGGCCACCGAGAGCCTGTCGGCCCATGTGGGCCAACGCATCCGCTGGGCGCGAGGCATGGCGCAGATCTTCCGCGTGGACAACCCCTTCCTGGGCAAGGGCCTCACGCTGTGGCAGCGCATCTGCTATGCCAACGCCATGGTGCACTTCTTCTTCGGGCTGCCGCGGCTGGTGTTCCTCACCGCGCCCATGGCCTTCTTGTTTTTTGAATGGCACATCATCAACGCGGGCGCCATCATGATCGCGCTGTATGTGCTGCCATACATCCTGCAGTCCAACATCGCCAATGCGCACGTGCAAGGCGAGCACCGGCACACGTTCTGGGCTGAGGTCTACGAAACGGTGTTGGCCTGGTACGTGGCCCTGCCCACCACGGTGGCTCTGATCAATCCGCGCCTTGGCAAGTTCAACGTGACAGCCAAGGGCGGGCTGGTGGACGAGCCGTACTTCGACTGGGTGATCTCCCGCCCCTACACCGTGCTGGTCCTGCTTAACTTCGCAGCCTTCGGCATGGGGCTGCTGCGCCTGTTCTTTTGGAATACCGAGGAAACCGCCACCGTACTCCTCAATCTGCTATGGACGGTCTACAGCATCCTCATGCTGGGTGCTGCGTTGGGTGTGGCATCCGAAGCACGCCAGGTGCGGCGAATGCACCGCGTGGCCACGCAATTGCCCGCAACCTTGTACCAGGACGACGGAACCGTGCTTCAGGCCCTTTGCATCGACTTTTCCATGACTGGTGTAGGCCTGCAATTGCCTGAAGGCACTCCACTGGCCGTGGGAGACAAGGTGCAGGTGGGACTGTGGCGCAACGATATGGAATGCACCTTTCCAGCCACGGTGATGTTGCACAGAGGCCAGAGCGCCACCGGTTTTCAGTTTGACCCCATGACGCGCGAACAACAAATCGACCTGGTGCAGTGCACCTTTGCCCGCCCCGACACCTGGAGGCAATGGAACGACAGCCACGATACCGACCGACCTTTGCATGGCCTGCAGGAAATCGCGCAGCTGGGCGTGCTGGGCTACCGCAAGTTCTGGACTTCGCTGGTGGAGTCGGCACGCAGCCGATGGCCCCTTCGCAAGCAGCGCGGGCAAGAAAGGCTGCCGACATGAGCTTCTGGCATTTGATTTTCCTTGCCAAGGTGGGCCTGTACTTTGGTGGCTATATCGGCTTGAACTGGTGGCTGAACCTGCTGTTGTGGGCGTCCATGCTGCCCCCCATTGCGCACAAGGGGTGGCGCCGTGTACGCGCTGCAGTCGCTGTAGCGGCTGCCATCGCACTGCTGTATGCCGACTCTTACCTTCCCAGCCCAGGACGCGTGCTGTCGCAGCTCAAAGCGCTGAGTGGCTTCAGCGCGGACTACTGGCTGGAACTTGCCCAGCGGGTGTTCAACCCTGAAATGCTGCTGGTGGGACTGGTCGGCATCGTGCTTTATGCAGCACTGGCCCGGCGGGTGCGTGCGGGGACGTTTGCATTGCTGGCGTTGTTGAGCGTACCGGTGGTAGCGGCCCTGCAGGAGCAGGCGGCTACGCCCCAGGCCACCATGGCCGCAGCAAGCGGATTGAACTCGGCCGCCGCGCCCAACGACAATCAGGACACGTCGCCAGACGCTCTGCTGCAACGCTTTTACGCGAGCGAAAGCCAAAGGCGCGTCCAGTTCACCGCGCCCAATACGCCCCCGGCATTCGACATCATCCTGCTGCATGTGTGCTCCTTGTCGTGGGATGACATGGACTTTGTAGGACAGCGGGACAACCCATTCCTCAAGCGTTTTGATGTGTTGTTCACCAACTTCAACAGCGCTGCCAGCTACAGCGGACCAGCCTCTCTGCGGGTATTGCACGGCACCTGTGGCCAAACACCACACAACAAGCTGTACGAGGGCATTGATCCGCAGTGCTACGTGTTTCCCAACCTGGAAAAAGTGGGCTACCAGACCGCTGCACTGCTCAACCACGACGGGGTGTACGAAGAGTTTGCCCATGCGCTGGAACAGCGCGGAGGCCTTGCTGGCAAGCTGCAGTCCAATCAGGGCGCGCCCGTGCACATGCAGAATTTTGACGGCTCGCCCATCTATAACGACCACGCCTTGTTGGCGCAATGGTGGAAGAAGCGCAGCACTGACCGCAGCACCGGGCCCGTGGCGCTGTACTACAACACCATCTCCCTGCACGACGGAAATCGCGTGCCAGGCATGGCTTCGCGCAACAGCCTGGAGACATTCAAGCCCCGCTTGGTACAGCTGCTCGCCGACTTCGACAAGTTCATCTCCGAACTGGAGGCAGCAGGCCGCCCTGTGGTCGTGATGCTGGTCCCTGAGCACGGCGCATCGCTGCGCGGAGACAAAATCCAGATGTCGGGTATGCGGGAGATTCCTGGCCCCCGCATCACCCTGGTCCCCGCTGCGGTGAAGCTGGTGGGCATGAAGCCATCTGAGGCATCCGCCCCAGCAGCGCCCGTGGTTGTGAACCAGCCGATGAGCTACCTGGGCTTGTACATCTTGCTAGGCGATCTGATTCGCGACAACCCTTACGTCGACTCCGCGCGCCCGTTGGCGGAGCGGCTCGCAGCCCCGGTCACTACCCCCTTTGTGTCAGAGAACGCCGATGTGATCGTGATGCGCAACATGGAAGGCAAGTACGTGATGCGCTCGGGGAACGGTGAATGGGTTCCCTACAACTATTGACTACGTTGGCTTGAAGCCCGAACGGGGCGTGACGAGGGGTTGCGCGACAGCCCCCTTCTCCGCACCCTGCCGCATGCGTCCCGCATAATCCATCCGCACTGCCGCGCCATCCCGCGATGCCACGGCCGTGCGATGTCCTTCGCGTGCCCGCAACCCCCATCTGCCACCACTCATGAACCCACAAGCCCATCTGCTCTGGAAAGCACCCCGCTGGGCGCTCGCGATCCTGTTGGCTGTGCTGGGCATGCTCGGGCCTTTCTCCATCGACACCTACATCCCCGCGTTCTCAGGCATCGCCGCGGCGCTGGGAGCCACACCGGTGGAAATGCAGCAGACGCTGTCCGCCTACCTGTTCGGCTTTGCGTTCATGAGCCTGTTCCACGGCGCGCTGGCAGACAGCTTTGGGCGCAGGCCCGTGATCTTGTGGGGCATCGCCGTGTTCACGCTCGCTTCCGCAGGGTGTGCGCTGTCGCAAACGATCGGGCAACTGGTCTTTTTCCGGGCACTGCAAGGCCTGTCCACGGGAGCAGGGATCGTGGTCTCCCGCGCGGTGATCCGCGACATGTTCCCTCCAGCACAAGCGCAGAAGGTTATGAGCCAGGTGACCATCTACTTTGGAGTGGCTCCAGCGATTGCTCCCATCATCGGAGGCTGGCTGTTTGTCCACACCGGGTGGCACAGCATTTTCTGGTTCCTGACCTTCGTGGGAGTGGCCCTTTGGACCGCCAACTTCAGGCTGCTGCCAGAGACCTTGCATGTGGAGCAGCGCCAGCCCTTTCATGTGCGCCATCTAATGCGCGGCTACGTGCAGTTGGGCACCAGTGCGCGCTTTGTGCTGCTGGCGCTGGCCAGTGGCGTGCCCTTCAATGGCATGTTCCTGTACGTGCTGTCGGCCCCGGCGTTTCTGGGCGAGCACCTGTCGCTGGCGCCTACGCAGTTTTTCTGGTTTTTTGTCCTGACCATCTCGGGGATCATGGGCGGTGCGTGGCTCAGTGGACGGCTGGCAGGGCGTATCCCGCCCAAGCGCCAGATCCGCCACGGATTTGTCATCATGTTTTCGGTGGCTGTGTTGAACCTGGTCGCCAATTTGCTGTTCACACCCCACGCCTGGTGGGCTCTGGCGCCCATTGCGGTCTTCTCTTTTGGCTGGGCACTGATGGTGCCGGTGGTGACGCTGCTGGTGCTGGACCTCTACCCGGAGCGCCGAGGCATGGCCTCATCCATGCAGGCGTTTGTCGGCTCTTCGGCCAATGGCCTGGTGGCAGGCGTCATCGCTCCGCTGGTGATGCACTCTACCGTTTTGCTGGCGCTGTCATCACTCCTGATGTTGTGCATTGGCATGCTGTCGTGGATCTGTCTGCACCATCGCTGGCCCGAGATCGGGCGTACGCCGGTCCACCTCTGAGCAATACCCGACTGATCAAGGACTGGGCTGCCGCCGGTCCACGTTTTTTTGCTGGTAATAGCGGTTCTTCTCCGCATACATCGCCTGGTCTGCGCGATGGATCGCGGCTTCTACCGCATCTCCAGACTGGCAACAGGCAATCCCCATGGCCAGGCTCAGATGCTGGCCAGGGTAGAACTGGTTGTTGAGTTCGAGCATCGACAAAATGCGTTCCTGCAAAGCCATGGCTCCGCGCTCATCCGTGCCTGGCAACAACACCGTGAACTCGTCACCACCAATGCGGGCTGCGCAGGCCGGAGCATCCACGGCCTTGGCCAAGACCTCGCCAACGCGGCGCAGCATGGAGTCCCCCGCCGCATGGCCTTGCTCATCGTTCACCACCTTGAGACCATTCAGGTCGATGGCGATGATGGACAGCGGCCAAGGGCCCTTGCGGGTCAGGCGGTTGAGCTCCTCTGCATAAAAGGCTCGGTTGCGCAATTGCGTGAGCACATCGTGCTTGCCCAGGTACTCTAGGTAAGCCTCGGCCTTCTTGCGTGCCGTGATATCCACCAATGACAGGAGCACCAGGCCCCAGTCGCTCATGTGATCGGCAAGCACCGAGAACTGCATGTGGATATGCACGGCATCCCCGGACAGTGCGTAGTTAACCACTTCGCGCTGTTGAAAGGTCTTGCCCTCCCACAGGTCCAGCAATTGCTCCGCAAAGGACTCGTGCATCTCACCGCGAAACACCCGACCAATGTTGTTCAGCAGCATTTCCTTGCTCTCTGCGCCGAACATCCGCAGGGTCTGCTGGTTCACATCGATCACCCGGATTTCGTGCATGCAGCGTGTCACGAACTCGGGATGCACCCGGATGAATGTCTTGAAATCATCAATACCCTGCGCACGCACACCATCGAGCAGGCTCTTGACCGCACTGAAGTCCTCCACCCACAAGGACACGGGTGAATGTTCGAACAAATCGCGTGCGTACCGTTCGCTGCGGCGCAGCTCGGCACCTGCACGCACAGTGGCCGTAACATCCTCCAGCGACACCAGCACACGGCTCCAGTTGTCCTCGTAACCGGGCAGGATGCGCGCACGGATCTGCACATCCAGCCGGCGTCCGTCGAGCGCGTAGTTGACTGTCTGGTTAGAAAATTCCAGCTGACCGTCCCACAACTGTGACAGTTCATGCGCCACTGCGTCGTGCATGTCGTCCCTGAAGACCTTATCCAGATTGGCTTCCAGTACCTGCTGGCTCTCGGCGGCAAACAGATCCAGCGTGCGCTGATTCACCTTGAGCACCTTGAGGGCTGCACTGCAGGCCCGCAGGCGGGCCGGGTCCTCTGCCAGGAACTGGCGGATGTCGGTCACGCCTTCGGCGCGCCACTGCTCAAAAAGCTGCTTGAGCGCACTGTAGTCCTCCAACCAGAGCGACACTGGCGCCAGCCCAAACATGTGCTCAAAGTCCGCACCCGAAGATAAAGAAGACGACACAGCAGATTCCTCCGGCGGCCATTATTGACGAGGCGCCGTTGGCATCCGCAGCTGAAATGGCCTCCCCAATGAAAAAAGGCCAGCACCTTACGGTACTGGCCTTTGCACAAAGGGCGGCGCTAGCGCCACACAACAATCAGCGCGCGGGGCGTGCAGGACGCTTGCGGGCGTCGTGGGCCACAAAGGGCTTGCCACCACCACCGGCAGGCTTGGCAAATGCAGGCTTGCGAGGAGCGAAATCGCCGCGCGGTGCACCCGCATCGCCACGGGGAGCAAAGCCACCACGGCCTGTATCACCAAAACCAGGCTTGCGGCCATAACCGTCACCGTCACGACGCGGCGCAAAACCACGGTCGCCGCCACGGTCATCACGGCCAGCGAAACCGCCGCCGCCTTCACCACGGGCAGGGGCGCCACGGTTGTCACGACCAGCAAAGCCGCCGCCAAAGCCACCACCGAATCCACCACGATCATTGCCACCACGTGCGGGACCACCGAAGCGACCGCGCGACTGGTTATCACGGTTGTCATACGAACGGCCCGGGGTGCCACGGCCACCACCAAAATCGCCACCGCGAGGTGCCTGCGGAGCGCGCTGTGAAGGCTCCATGCCCGGAATCACTTCGGCCTTGAACTGCTGGCGGCTGTACGACTCAATGTCGTAGATCTTGCGGCGATCGCGGAACTCGGCAAACGTGATGGCCAGGCCATCGCGGCCCGCACGGCCGGTACGACCGATGCGGTGGGTGTAATCCTCAGCCTTCATGGGCAGGCCGAAGTTGAACACGTGGGTGATGGTAGGCACGTCGATGCCCCGTGCGGCCACGTCAGTAGCCACCAGAATCTGCACCTGACCAGCGCGCAGCGCCATCAAACGGCGGTTGCGCAGGCCCTGGCTCAGGGCGCCATGCAACGCGACAGCCGAGAAGCCTTCTTGCTGCAGGTCGTTGGCCAAACCGTCGCACTCCACCTGGGTGCTGGCAAAGACAATGGCTTGGTTGATCGTGGTGTCACGCAGCCAGTGGTCCAGCATCTTGCGCTTGTGCTGGGCATTGTCGGCCCAGTACAGAACTTGCTTGATGTTGGCGTGCTTCTCTTGCGGAGAATCGATGGTCACCTTCTGCACAGACGAACCACCGTCGTGCATCACGCGCATGGCCAGTTGCTGGATGCGGGGCGCAAATGTGGCGCTGAACATCATGGTCTGCTTGCGCTGCGCGGTCAGCTGGTTCAGTTCAGCCAGGTCATCCGAGAAGCCCAGGTCGAGCATACGGTCCGCTTCGTCAACGACCAGGAACTGCACCTTGTCGAGCTTGATTTGCATCGAGCGCTGCAGGTCCAGCAGGCGGCCAGGGGTCGCCACCACGAGGTCAGCGTTTTGCAGTTTGGCGATCTGCAACTGGTAAGGCATGCCACCCACCACGTTGGCCACACGCAGGCCACGGCAATGCTTGACCAAGTCGATGGCATCGTGCGCGACTTGCTGCGCCAGTTCACGGGTCGGGCACAGGATCAGGGCACCAGGGGTGGCAGCCTTGAAGTTGCGCGAACTGGTAGGGTCCTTGCGTTTGGCGCGCTTGGGAGCAGGTTCGCCACGGGCAGCGGCTTCGGCCACGGCGCGTTCAAAAGCGGCGCGCTCTTCGGCTTCGGCAGCAGCTTGCTGGTTGATCAGTGTGTGCAGCACGGGCAGCAGGAAGGCGGCGGTCTTGCCGCTGCCCGTCTGGCTGGAGACCATGAGGTCGATGAACCTGGTGGAGTCATTGCCACCGCCCATCGCCAGAGGGATTGCCTTGAGCTGCACGCTGGTGGGCTGGGTGTAACCCAGATCAGCCACGGCTTGCACGAGTTCAGGGGCCAGGCCCAGCTCGATGAAGCCATTGGGCTCCGCGGTCACAGCAGCATCGGCTTCGACGGCAGATACCACGGCGTCCAGGGGAGAAGACTGCACGGAAATGTCGGCAGCAAAGGAAGTGTCTGCAGGCGCGAATTCGCCCTGCACCAAAGAGGTGTCGGTCATGATTTTTCTCTCACGAAGACGGTCGCGGGCGCAGCCCACGATTGGCTTCGTCAAATGGTTAAAAAACATCAACCATCAAACGAAACCTGCGCTGGCTCAGAGAAGGCCGGAGCGGGTGGGCGTTATTCGCCAGTCCTGCACTGTCGATTGACAGTCGGCTGGCAAGCCCGGTGTGTGAGGGGAGATGCACAATCTGCGAGGGATTCCTGCGCAGCCAGCGATTATTGCACGATTAAGGGTTTGCCCGCAATACCCTCCTTCGCTTTTCGCCGGTGGCAATGCCTTCACCGCCAGGAATCCAGTCCCGCGTCGTAAAACACGCGCCCCAGGAGCACGGATCTCACAAGGGCTCCCCCGCCCCTAACAAAAGGGATGAGAAGCAGTGTCTTAAGACGTTTTCACATCCACGGCCAACAGGTGCTGACGGTAATGCGCCAGCTCGTCGATGGACTCGTGGACATCGGCCAGGGCCGTGTGTTTTTGCGCTTTCTTGAAGCTGGTGTATGCCTCGGGCTTCCAGCGCTTGGCCAGCTCCTTGAGCGTGCTCACATCCACATTGCGGTAGTGAAAGAACCGCTCGAGCTTGGGCATGTAACGCACCAGAAAACGCCGGTCCTGACCGATGCTGTTGCCGCACATGGGCGCGGTGCCCTTGGGAACGTACTGGGCCAGGAAAGCAAGGATCTTCTGTTCCGCTTCCTCCTCCGTCACCGTGGACGCCTTCACCTTGTCGATCAGGCCGCTGCGGCCATGCGTGCCTTTGTTCCAGGCATCCATCTTGTTCAGCAATTCATCCGGCTGGTGAATGGCAAACACGGGGCCTTCGACGCGGGGTTCCAGGCTCGGACCGGTCACGACCACGGCGATTTCCAGCAGGCGGTCGGTGTCGGGCTCCAGGCCGGTCATTTCACAGTCCAGCCAGACCAGGTTCTGGTCGGATTTGGCAAGCGTGGCAGGGGTGGGGTTGTTGGCTTCTGACATGGCGCGCATTGTCGCCGATGGCCTAAACTCGCCGCACATGCCCACCTCCGACGACATTTCCCCCTCTTTGCTGTTCACCCTGGCCTTTGCAGCCGCGCTGCTGCTGGGCCTGGCCCTCAAGTTCTGGCTGGCGACGCGCCAGGTCCGGCATGTTGCACGCCATCGCGCTGCGGTACCGGCACCGTTTGCCGAGCGCATCGCCCTGGCGGCGCACCAGAAGGCGGCCGACTACACCATCACCAAGGCCTGGCTGGGCATGCTGGAGATGGCGTTGGGCGCGGCCGTGCTGCTGGGCTGGACCTTGCTGGGCGGCCTGGACGCACTGAACCAGGCGCTGCTTGGCGTGCTGGGCGGCGGCATGTGGCAACAGATGGCATTACTCGTCGCCTTTGCCGCCATCAGCGGCCTGATCGACCTGCCCCTGTCGCTGTACCAGACGTTTGTTGTGGAAGAACGGTTTGGGTTCAACAAGATGACCTGGCGCCTGTGGCTGGCGGACGCCCTCAAAGGCCTGCTGGTAGGCGCCATCATCGGGCTGCCCATTGCCGCGCTGATCCTCTGGCTGATGGGCGCTGCAGGCCCGCTGTGGTGGCTGTGGGCCTGGTGCTTCTGGATGGGTTTCAACCTGCTGCTGATGGTGATTTACCCCACCTTCATCGCACCGTTGTTCAACAAATTCCAGCCGCTTGAAGACGAGTCGCTCAAAGCCCGCGTGACTGCGCTGATGCAGCGTTGCGGCTTCTCGGCCAAGGGCCTGTTCGTGATGGACGGGAGCCGCCGCAGCGCACACGCCAATGCCTATTTCACAGGCTTTGGTGCCGCCAAGCGCGTGGTGTTCTACGACACCCTGCTGCGCCAGCTGGCACCTGGCGAGGTCGAAGCTGTGCTGGCCCATGAGCTGGGCCACTTCAAGCACCGCCACATCATCCAGCGCATCGTGATGATGTTTGCGCTCAGCCTGGCGGGCTTTGCGCTGCTGGGCTGGCTTTCCACACAGGTCTGGTTCTACACCGGTCTGGGTGTGCGGCCCAACATCTCGCTGGACCCGGCCATGGCCGCCGCACCCAATGATGCGCTGGCACTGCTGCTTTTCATGCTGGTCGTTCCGGTATTTACCTTCTTCATCTCGCCGCTGTTTTCGCAACAATCGCGTCGCCATGAGTTCCAGGCGGACGCGTATGCCGCGGCCCAGGCCAGCGGCGCAGACCTGTCGTCGGCCTTGCTCAAGCTGTACGAAGACAACGCCTCCACGCTCACTCCCGACCCGGTCTACGTGAAGTTTTACTACTCGCATCCACCCGCCACAGAACGGCTGGCGCGCATGCAAACCCTTGCTCACCCATGACTACCATGTTGAAGAAAAAAGACTGGTCCACGCTGACCCGCCGAGCCCTGACAGCTACAGAAATAGTAGCAAACCTGGCCAAACTGGAGGGCTGGAGCCTCAGTGGCGACGGCGCCAACGTCGCCATCGAGAAGACCTACCACTTCGCCAACTACTACGAGACGATCTCGTTCGTGAACGCATTGGCGTTCATCGCCAATGCGCAAGACCACCACCCCGATCTGTCTGTGCACTACAACCGCTGCGTGGTGCGACTGAACACGCACGACGTGCATGGCATCTCCAGCACCGACTTCGAGTGCGCCACCCAGTTCGACGCACTGGTCTCACTGTGAGGCAGGCCCACCATGGCTGAACGCAGCGCCCTCATGGAAGGTACCGTGGTGGCCAGCCATGGGCGCCACTGCATGGTCGAGACCCCGGATGGGGAGCGCCGCATCTGCCACCCCCGCGGTAAAAAAAGCCAGGCCGTCGTTGGCGATCATGTGCTATGGCAGGCACCGCCGCCCGGGCAAGGCGAAGAAGGCACCATCGAAAAGGTCAAGCAACGGCGCAACCTGTTCTACCGACAGGACGAGATTCGCACCAAATCTTTCGCCGCCAACCTCGATCAGGTGCTCATCCTGATTGCGGCGGAACCGGTGTTCTCCGAAAGCCAGCTATCACGGGCACTGATTGCTGCAGAGGCGGAGGGCATCAAACCCGTCATTGCACTCAACAAGAGTGATCTGGTCGAACCCTTCGCCCGCGCATGGGAGCGACTGCTGCCGTACCGGCACATGGGCGCAGGCAAACACTATGGCGTGCTGCCGCTATCTCTGGCGCTGTCCAGCGATGTGGACCGCGCCCTGCTCATGGAACACTTGCAGGGCAAGACCACGCTGGTGCTGGGCCCGTCGGGGTCCGGCAAGAGCACGCTGATCAACCTGCTGGTGCCGGGCGCCTCGGTGCTCACCGGAGAAATCTCGCAGGCCCTGAATTCAGGCAAACACACCACCACCAGCACCCACTGGTACTGGATGGATGCGGCGCGCACCACGGCACTGATCGACTCGCCAGGGTTCCAGGAATTCGGGCTGCACCATATCGCCCCCATGCAGCTGGCGGCCTGTATGCCCGACATCGCCGAGCATGCAACGGCCTGCAAGTTCTACAACTGCACCCACCTGCATGAGCCGGGGTGCGGTGTGCTGGATGCAGTCAAAAAGGGCCAAAGCGCTGGAGGAATAAGCCCTTATCGCTACAAAATATATAGCGATTTATTTGAAGAGCTGAGTCACACCCGGTATTGACCGGCGTATGCCAGCGGCGCCACGCGAGATGGCGCGACAGGTGAACGGGCTAGCCGAGCAACCGGGCCAGCGTCAGCAGCGCCAGCAGCAGCATCCAGACCACCACCGAGCGCCACACCAGGCCCACCACGCTACGAAGGTGGCCTACTTCAGGCTCTCGGCCGGGGGTGGAGTCGCTGTCACCCATGTCGGCATCAATCTCCAGACCCTGTGGCGCATGCAGCTCGGTGCGCGCCTTCAACGCCTCACCGCCCAGGCGCACATTGATGGCCCCTGCAGTGGCGGCAAGAACCACACCATCGTTGTCGTTGGGAAACCGCTGCGCATGAAAACGCCAGCCTTCAATCGCTTCTTCAAAACTGCCGACAACCGCAAAGCTCAGAGCCGTGAGCCGCGCAGGCAACCAGTCGATGGCAGTCCAGGCCTGGGCGGACGCCTGCTGCAAGGACTCGCTGGCGGGCAATGCGCCCGTGCGCTGCTTGTAATGCCAGTAGCGAGAGACAAATTCAGCCA
The DNA here is from genome assembly GCF_052045435.1 of Acidovorax sp. 22279. Classification (NCBI taxonomy): domain Bacteria; kingdom Pseudomonadati; phylum Pseudomonadota; class Betaproteobacteria; order Burkholderiales; family Comamonadaceae; genus Acidovorax; species Acidovorax sp. 22279. The sequence continues at coordinate 73,903 of NZ_JBQEOV010000003.1, read as the reverse complement.
GGCGATACAACACCGCCCCCGTCGGCCCCAGACCCAGCGCAGCCAGCACCGAGAACCACGCCAACACCCCAAATACATGCCGGTGCGCAGCCAGCACCGAATACTCGATCACATGGCGCACGATCTCGCTGCGCGGCAGCGCGCCCACATCCACCTGTTGCCAGTGCGCGAGGCGCTCGCGCGCCGCGTCTTCGTCACCCTCTTCCAGCGCATCGCGGATGCCGGTGAAGTGGTGGCTGAACTGCCGAAAACCCAGCGTGACATATAGCACCGCCACGCTCCAGAGCACCGCAAACGGCCAGCCGAGACCCCACAGCAGCAGCCAGTGGATGCCCAGTGTGACCAGTGCGGGAACGAGTACCGCGAGGCTCCACGCCACCCACCCGTGGTGCGATTTGCCCGCGTCGAAATTGCGGCTCACGGACAAGGCCCATGCACGCAGCCCCGCGTGGATGGGATTGCTGCGAGCCAGAGGGCGTGCCTGCTCGATCAGCAGAGCGAACAGGATGGCAAAGAAACTCATGGGGGGCAATGATACTGGCGCCAAGCCACGGGAGCACGTGATTCCGCCGAACCTCAGCAACACATCCTCCAATGAAGCGGGGACCCCACCCGCAGCCCTCAAAGCCCACATGGCCGAAGCCAGAGCCCCACGTGAGGGGTCGCGCTGCCACACACCGGGTGCGTCCGCGCGAAGCGCCTCAGGGGTGCTTCATTCAGCCATCATGAACCGGTAGAAATTGCGCAGCATGCCAGCCGTGGCGCCCCAGATGAAATGGGTCTTGTCGCCTTGCTGGTAGGGCATGGAGAACCATTCGCGGTGCACGCCATCACGGTCAAACACATGGCGGCGATGGTGAGCTGGGTCGAGCAAAAAGGCCAGCGGTACCTCAAACAGGTCGGCCACCTCATACGGGTTGGGCCGAAGCACACAGTCCGGCTGCACAAGGGCGACCACCGGGGTGATGATGAATGACGAGCCGGTCACGTAGGTGGGCAAGGTCCCCAGTACCTCGACAAATTCACGGTCCAGGCCCACCTCCTCCTGCGCTTCGCGCAAGGCGGTTTCAGCAGCACTGGCGTCTTCCGGATCAGCCCGCCCGCCCGGGAAGGCCACCTGCCCGGAATGGGTGGACAGATGTGCGGTGCGCTCCGTCAACAGCACCATGGGTTGCTCGCGCAACACGATCGCCAGCAACACGGACGCGTGGGCTGGCTCGCGGTTCATGAACTTCTTTTCCAGCACCACCTCCGGCTCCCACCGGGGTGGCTGTGCAAAACGCGCACGCAGCGCATCGGGCGTCTGCACAGCCAGGGGCACGGCGGGCAGGTGCGCATCCACCCCGACCACCGGCACCGTGCGAGGGTCAAAGTCGGGCAGGCTCGACAGAGGCGCAATGACCGATGAGACAGCAGGAGGAGAAGAAGGGTTCACAAAAAGCAGGTTCCACGGACAAAAAAAAAGCCGCTACAGGCAGATGCTGTAGCGGCTTGTCAGGACAGGCCCTCGCCTTGCTTGAATTAAGCGGCGGTAGCAGCAGCCTTGACGCGCGAAGGCAGCTTTTCCTTGATACGCGCCGACTTGCCGCTGCGGTCACGCAGGTAATACAGCTTGGCACGGCGCACATCACCGCGGCGCTTGACTTCGATGCTGGCAATCAGCGGGCTGTAGGTCTGGAACGTACGCTCCACGCCTTCGCCGCTGGAGATCTTGCGCACGGTGAAGCCGCTGTTCAGGCCACGATTGCGCTTGGCAATCACCACGCCTTCGTAAGCCTGCACGCGCTTGCGGGTACCTTCCACCACGTTCACGCTCACGATGACGGTGTCACCAGGGGCGAATTCGGGGATGGTCTTGTTCAAGCGGGCAATTTCTTCCGCTTCCAGGGTCTGGATCAGGTTCATGTGAGTTTCCTAGTGATCTTGTCCGCGCCAAAAATGGCTGCGTCGGGATTGACGTCTCAGTGTTTTGCGGGAGAACTCCCAGTCAAAACGGCCGGCCAGAGGATCGAAAAGCCTTTGATTATAGCAATTCAGCCGAGCTTGGCCAATACGGCTTCATCGGCGGGTGCCAAACGCCCCGCTTTGCGCGCGGCATCAATGAGATCAGGCCGGTGGCGGGCCGTGGTGGCCAGGCGCTGATCACGCCGCCAGCGCTCGATCTGCGCATGGTGACCCGACATGAGGGCCGCTGGCACCTGCTGCCCTGCCCACTCTTCGGGCCGCGTGTAATGCGGGCAGTCCAGCAAGCCATCGAGCGCGGGATTGAAGCTGTCGAGCTGGTGGCTGCCCTCATCGTTGAGCACCCCGGGCTGCAGGCGCGCCACAGCGTCCAGCAGCGCCATGGCAGCAATCTCGCCGCCCGAGAGCACGAAGTCGCCCAGGCTCATCTGAACATTCACATGGGTGTCAATGAACCGCTGGTCTATGCCTTCATAGCGTCCACACAGCAACACGGCCCCCTCGCTGGCAGACCAGCGCTCCACGGCGGCGTGGTTCAGCGACTCGCCAATGGGGGAAAAAAGAACCAGCGGCGCCTCGCCGCCCTCGGGCTCACCACGCTCTGCCCGGATGGCCGCAAGGCACCGCGCCAGGGGCTCGGCCATCATCACCATGCCCGGGCCACCGCCAAACGGGCGGTCATCCACCCGGCGGTAGTTGCCGTCGGCGTAGTCGCGCGGGTTCCACAGGCGCACATCGACCTGGCCACTGGCATAGGCGCGCCGGGTCACACCGCTCGCCAGGAAGGGCGCGAACAGCTCGGGAAAGAGGGTGATGATGTCAAAGCGCATAGGGCGCGGCTCGTGACGGCGCGGTCAGTAGTCGGGCTGCCAGTCCACAGTGATGCGTTTTTCAGCCAGATCCACCTTGTCCACGAAAGCCGAGACAAACGGAATCATGCGCTCCTGTGCCTTGCCGTCCTGCTCATAGGCCAGCACCAGCACGGTCTGGGGACCGGTGGACATCAACTCGCGCACCTCGCCCAGCGCCACACCTTCACGGTTGAAGACCGACAGACCGATCAGATCGACCCAGTAGTACTCGTCTTCGGAGGTGGATGGAAAACTGGATCGCGGCACAAAAATCCGCGCACCGCGCAACGCCTCTGCACCATTGCGGTCATCAATGCCCTGCGCCCAGGCCACCACGGAGTCCGAATGATCCTTGGCCTGGCGGATGGGCAGAAGCACGGTGCCGCTGAAGGTCTTGGCACCACGCTCGGAGGGCTGCAAATACCAGCGTTTGGACGAAAAAAGCGCCTCGGGATTGCTGCTGTGCGACAGCACCTTGAACCAGCCCTTGATGCCCCAGGCATCTGCGATGCGCCCCACTTCAACGGCGTCGGCAGGCAGTTCTGCGGGTTCGAGGGTCAACGGTGTGGTGGCCATGGCAGTGAATCCAGAATGAGAAAAGGGCGGGTTCCGCCAGACCAGCCGACGGAACCCGCCCTTTTCAGGGAGCTTTAAGCAGCCTTCTTGGCGGCTTGCTTGATCAGGCGGTCCACCGTGGGGGAGGACTGGGCGCCAACGCCCACCCAGTAAGCCAGACGGTCTTGCACGATGCGCAGGCCTTCTTCAGATTCCTTGGCGGTGGGGTTGTAGAAGCCGATGCGCTCGATGAAGCGGCCATCACGGCGCACGCGCTTGTCAGCAACGACGATGTTGAAGAAAGGACGGCCCTTGGAGCCGCCGCGGGAGAGTCGAATGACGACCATGATTTATCCTTCGGGTGGTGAACTCCGGCAACATTTGCCGTAAGCCACAGTGTTCGCAACCATATTCGCAACGCTTGAGACACGCGACATGGCCACCCGGCCAGCGACACGCTGCAAAGCCTGCGATTATATCCATTTCCCCAAAATGCCCTCTATCCGCCCCAGCACTGACAGCGATATTCCTGCCATCACGGCCATTTACCAACACCATGTGCTCCACGGCACGGGCACCTTCGAGATAGATCCCCCCTCCGAAGCCGACATGGCAAGCCGCCGCGCTGACGTGCTGGCGCGTGGCCTGCCCTGGCTGGTTGCGGAGAAAGACGGTCAAGTGCTGGGCTTTGCCTATGCCAACTGGTTCAAGCCACGCCCTGCCTACCGTTTCTCGGCCGAAGACTCGATCTACGTGGCCGATCAGGCCCGCGGCATGGGCCTGGGCCGCAAGCTGCTGGCCGAGCTGGCGGTACAGGCCGAAGCGGCTGGCGTGCGCAAGCTGCTGGCGGTGATTGGAGACTCTGCCAACGCAGGCTCGATCGGCGTGCACCGGGCCCTGGGCTTCACCGATGTGGGCATCATGCGCTCGGTGGGCTGGAAGTTCGGCGCCTGGCGCGACATCGTGCTCATGGAAAAGACCCTGGGCGCGGGCGACACCACTTCTCCCGAATAGCGCGGCCCCCATGAAAAACAAAACCGTAGCCGCCTGGCTCGCCTTTGTCGGCGGACCTCTGGGCCTGCACCGCTTTTACCTTCATGGCCTGTCCGACATGCTCGGCTGGTTGTTGCCCATCCCCACGGCGCTGGGCATCTATGGCATTCAGCGGGTGCAACAACTCGGCCAGGACGACCACTACAGCTGGGCGCTGATACCGCTGCTGGGCTTCACGATTGCCGCCTGTGCGCTGCGTGCCATCCTGTACGCGCTGATGACGCCCGAGGCATGGAATGCGCGCTACAACCCCAGCGCCGCACCAGACGCCGCGCCGGGCAGGACGCAATGGATCACCGTGGGCGCCATCGTGGTGTCCCTGCTGATCGGGACCACGGTACTGATGGCCAGCCTGGCGTTCAGTTTCCAGCGGTACTTTGAGTACCAGATCGAGGAAGCGCGCAAGATCTCGCAGTGATCCGCTGGCAGGCGCCAATGCAAACGCCCCATCGAATTCACACTCAGTGGGGCGTATGCGCCAGTGTTGATTGCCTTGAATGCTATCTATTCAATAGCATTCGCGATAACCCCGCCATCAGAACAGCTGCAGGCTGATCCAGTAGGCGACGGCGGCCACAAAGGCGCTCGCCGGGATGGTCAGAATCCACGCCCAGATGATGTTGCCGGCAACGCCCCAGCGCACGGCGCTGGCGCGCTGGGTGGAGCCCACACCGACGATGGCGCCCGTGATGGTGTGCGTGGTGGACACCGGAATGCCCAGTGTGGTAGCCAGGAACAAGGTCAGCGCCCCACCCGTTTCGGCGCAGAAGCCGCCAACCGGCTTGAGCTTGGTGATCTTCTGGCCCATGGTTTTGACGATGCGCCAGCCACCAAACATGGTGCCCAGGCCGATAGCCACGTAGCAGCTGATGATGGCCCAGGTGGGTGGCGAGGCGTCAGACGCCGACGCATACCCGGTGGCAATCAGCAGCAGCCAGATGATGCCGATGGTCTTTTGCGCATCATTGCCGCCGTGGCCCAGGCTGTAGGCGCCCGCAGACAACAGCTGCAACCGGCGGAACCACTTGTCCACCTTGCTGGGGCGCGTGCGCCGGAAGATCCAGGCCACCGCCACCATCATGAGCGAACCCAGCGCAAAACCCAGCAGTGGGGACACAAAGATGAACGCCACGGTCTTGAGGATGCCTGCCGAGATCAGCGCCCCCGCACCGGCCTTGGCAATCACAGCGCCCACAATGCCGCCGATGAGGGCGTGCGAGGAGCTGCTGGGGATGCCGTAGTACCAGGTGATCACGTTCCAGGTGATCGCGCCCACCAGGGCGCCAAACACCACGTGCGTGTCCACAATGCCGGGCTGCACGATGCCCTTGCCCACCGTCGCTGCCACGCTCAGGTGAAAGACAAAAATCGCCACAAAGTTGAAGAAGGCGGCAAACAGCACCGCCTGCGCGGGCTTGAGCACGCCGGTGGAGACCACCGTGGCGATCGAATTGGCCGCGTCGTGGAACCCGTTCATGAAGTCGAACAGGATTGCCAGGGCCACAAGCAGAACCACAACCCAGAGGGCCGTCTGTACGGTTTCCATACTGGTCAGCCTGCGCGGATCAGGAGTTCTCGAGGACGATGCCCTCGATGCAGTTGGCCACGTCCTCGCACTTGTCGGTGATCGTCTCCAGCAGTTCGTAGATGGCCTTGAGCTTGATCACCTCGCGGACATCGGGCTCCTCGCGGAACAGCTTGCTCATGGCGCTGCGCATCACGCGGTCGGCGTCGGATTCGAGCTTGTCGATCTCCTCGCAGGTCTTGAGCGCGGCCTCGGCCACAGCCGGGTCGGCGATCTTGTCGAGCAGCTTGACGGCATCGCGCAGGCGCTCGCAGCACTTGAGGCTCAGGTCCGTGAGACGGGTGATTTCTTCCGTCATGTGCCGCACGTCGTACAGCGCCATGGTTTCAGCCGAGTCCTGGATCAGGTCGGCCACATCGTCCATGGTGTTGATCAGCGTGTGGATCTGCTCACGGTCGATGGGGGTGATGAAGGTCTTGTGGATGGCCTTGTTCACCTCGTGCGTCACTCGGTCGGCGGCACGCTCGGCGTTGTCCACATCCTGGTTGTACTTGTCGCGCAGGTGCGGATCACTGTAATTGGCCACCAGCTGCGAAAAGGCCCGTGCCGCCTCGACGATGCGGTCCGCATGCTGGTTGAACATTTCGAAAAAATTGCCTTCGCGTGGCAACAGCTTGGCAAACAGCATGGGAGAGGCTCCTGGAACGGGATCGAATTTTGAAAATTGGCAAAGCCATGACAGAACCATGACTTTTTCGTGACCCGGGGAGTTTAACCGTCCACCCCCGACGGGCCGATGCCTGCGCAGCATGCGGGCATGCGCCGGGGCAAGCCCTGGCGCGCGCGGCTCAGGCGCTGCGGAAGATGAAGTACACCGCGCCCACCAGGCACAACCCCGCCCAGAGGTAGTCCCACTTCAGGGGTTGCCCCATGTAGAACACGGCGAAGGGCACAAACACACCCAGCGTGATGACCTCTTGCATGATCTTGAGCTGCCCCACGTTGAACTGGGTGAAGCCAATGCGGTTGGCCGGCACCTGCAACAGGTATTCAAACAGTGCGATACCCCAGCTGACGAGGGCCGCGACATACCACGGCGAAGACGCCAGGTTCTTCAGGTGGCCGTACCACGCAAAGGTCATGAAGATATTGCTGGCAGTGAGCAGCAATACCGTTTGCAAAGAAATAGGCAGGGATTGGAGCGCGTTCATGGTGGAGCGGCAGGCTGGGGAAGTGAACGAAGCGGCCGATTATGAACAAAACCGATCGATTGTGCTGGTGTTACATACCTTGTCAGCTATATTTTTAATAGCAATTTACTGCAACACCACCCCCACCAACAGACATAAAAAAAGGCACTCCCGAGGGAGTGCCTTGCTGGACAGCCGCCGCACCACACCAGCGGTGCGCAGGCTTTCGGTCGCTTATTCGCCCAGGTAGGCAGCGCGCACCTTGGGGTCGTTGAGCAACTGCTGGCCAGGGCCCGACATGGTGATCAGGCCGGACTCCATCACGTAGCCGCGGTCGGCAATCGCCAGCGCGCGGCTGGCGTTCTGCTCCACCAGCACGATGGTCACGCCCAGCGCGTACACGTCGCGCACCACTTCAAATATCTTGTCCACCATGATGGGGGACAGGCCCATGGAAGGCTCGTCCAGCAGCAGCACCTTGGGTTGGCTCATCAGCGCTCGGCCCATCGCCAGCATCTGCTGCTCACCGCCCGACATGGTGCCGGCCAGCTGGTCCTTGCGCTCGCGCAGGCGCGGGAAAATGGTGAACATCTTCTCGATGTCAGCCAGGATGCCGGCCTTGTCGGAGCGCGTGTAGGCGCCCATTTGCAGGTTTTCAGTGATGGTCATGCGCGCAAACACGCCACGGCCTTCCGGCACCATCACCAGGCCCTTCTTCACCAGGTCCCAGGCGCCCTTGCCCTTGATGCTTTCGCCCAGGTACTCGATGTCGCCGTCGTTCATGGCCAGGGTACCAGTGATGGCCTTCATGGTGGTGGTCTTGCCCGCACCGTTGGAGCCGATCAGCGAGACCAGCTCACCTTCACGCACTTCGAAGTCCACGCCCTTCACGGCCTGGATACCGCCGTAGGCCACTTTCAGGCCCTTGACCTGCAGCAGTACCTTGTTGGATTTTTCGGCCATTCTCAATGTCCTCCGGTGCCCAGATAGGCCTCAATCACTTTTTCGTTCTTCTGCACTTCGGCAGGGTTGCCTTCGGCGATCTGCTTGCCATAGTCGAGCACCGTCACACGGTCGCACAGGCCCATCACCAGCTTCACGTCGTGCTCGATGAGCAAGATGGTGCGGTTGTCTTTGCGGATGCGGTCGATCAGCTCGCGCAGCAGCACCTTCTCGGTGGCGTTCATGCCGGCGGCGGGCTCGTCCAGCGCAATCAGTTGCGGATCGGTGGCCAGGGCCCGGGCGATCTCCAGGCGGCGCTGGTCGCCATAGCTCAGGGTGCGCGCCTTGTAGTCGGCAAACTTGCCAATGCCCACGTAGTCGAGCAGTTCCTGTGCGCGCTTGGCGATGGCCAGCTCTTCTTCCTTGAAGCCCTTGGTACGCAGCACAGCGCCCAGCAGGCCGGACTTGGTACGGATGTGGCGGCCCACCATCACGTTTTCCAGTGCCGTCATTTCTGCAAACAGGCGGATGTTCTGGAAGGTGCGCGCAATGCCTGCCTTGGCCACTTCGTGCACGGCCGTGGGCTCGTAAGGCTTGCCAGCCAGTTCAAAGGTACCGCTGTCGGGGGTGTACAGGCCGGTGATCACGTTGAAGAACGTGGTCTTGCCTGCGCCGTTGGGGCCGATCAGGCCATACACCTGGCCTCGCTCAATGGTGATGCCCACGTCGGAGAGGGCTTGCAGGCCGCCGAAGCGCTTGGAAATGCCGGCAACCCGCAGCACCACGTCGCTGGCTGATTTCTGAATGTTCTCTGCCATGTTCTAACTTTCTGCGGTGTTCAGGTCTTCTGCGTGAGGCTCTTGCCATGGTCGGGCGCAGGCCACAGACCACGGGGACGCATCAGCATGATGATGATCATGGCCAGCGCGATCAGCAGCTGGCGCAGGATGGCGGAGTCCAGGCGTCCGTCCGTCATGGCCTGCAGAGGGCCTGCCACGTAGCGCAGCACTTCGGGCAGGGCCGACAGCAGCACGGCACCCAGGATCACACCAGGAATGTGGCCGATACCGCCCAGCACCACCATGGCGACGATCATGACCGACTCCATCAGGCTGAACGACTCGGGCGACACAAAGCCCTGGAACGCACCGAACATCGCACCCGACACGCCGCCGAACGAAGCCCCCATGCCGAAGGCCAGCAGCTTCATGTTGCGGGTGTTGATGCCCATCGCCTTGGCAGCGATTTCATCTTCACGGATGGCCATCCAGGCGCGGCCAATGCGCGAGTCCTGCAGGCGGTAGCAGATGATGATGGACACCACCACCAGGGTCAGGAACAGGTAGTAGTACAGGGTGACTGAATTGATATCGAAACCGAACACTTCCAGTCGCTTGCCCAGGTCCAGGCCAAAGATCTTGACCGAGTCGATCTGGCCCAGGCCCTTGGGGCCGTTGGTCAGGTTGACCGGGTGGTCCAGGTTGTTCAGGAAGATGCGGATGATTTCGCCGAAGCCCAGCGTCACGATGGCCAGGTAGTCACCGCGCAGCTTCAGCGTGGGCGCCCCCAGCATGGCGCCAAAGAACGCCGCTAACAACGCCGCCACCGGTATCACGATCCACAGCGAGGTGTGCAGCCCGTTTGGGAACATGGCGGCAAACGCCGCAAAGTTGTCCGCCAGGTGCGGCGAAGCCATCAAGGCAAACAGGTAGGCGCCCACGGCGTAGAACGCCACGTAGCCCAGGTCCAGCAGGCCGGCGTAGCCCACCACGATGTTCAGGCCCAGGGCCAGCAGCACGTACAGCAGGGCCAGGTCGGCGATACGCACCCAGGCGTTGCCGAAGGATTGCAGGATCAGCGGCAGCACCAGCAGCGCGACGGCGCCGATGATCCAGTTGGTTTTGGTGTTCTTCATGGTGTGAGGCTCCTCAGGCGCGATCGGCCACACGCTCACCCAGCAGGCCCGAGGGGCGCAGCGTCAGGATGATGATGAGCACGATGAACGCAAAGATGTCGGTGTAGTGGCTGCCCAGCAAACCGCCCGTGAGCGTGCCGATGTAGCCGGAGCCGATGGCTTCGATGAGGCCCAGCAGGATGCCGCCCACCACCGCACCGGCCAGGTTACCGATACCGCCGAACACCGCCGCCGTGAAGGCCTTGAGCCCCGGCAGGAAGCCCATGGTGTGCTGCGCCGTGCCGTAGTTGGAGGCATACATGATGCCGGCGATGGCCGCCAGGATGGCGCCGATGATGAAGGTGGCCGAGATCACCATGTCGGGCTTCACGCCCATCAGGGAGGCCACGCGGGGGTTCTCCGCCGTGGCGCGCATGGCGCGGCCCAGGTTGGTGTGGTTGACCAGATAGACCAGGGAAGCCAGGGCCACCGCCGTCACCCCCAGGATCAGGATCTGGGTGGGAGTGATGTAGGCACCACCCAACTGGAACGGCGTGCTGGGCAGCAGCGTGGGATAGGGCTTGTAGTTGGGCTTCCAGATGATCATGGCTAGCGTCTGCAGCAGGATCGACATGCCGATGGCAGTGATCAGGGGGGCAAGACGGGGGCTGGTGCGCAGTGGCTTGTAGGCCACCTTTTCGATCACGAAGTTGAGCGTGGCAGCGACCACGCAGGCGATGAGCGTGGCCAGCAGCAGGATGACCCAACCCGGCGCGCCGGGCATGGCAGCCTGCATCATTCCAATACAGCTCCAGCTGGTGAGGGCGCCGATCATGAGCACCTCGCCATGGGCGAAATTGATGAGTTGAATAATGCCGTACACCATCGTGTAGCCCAAGGCTATCAAGGCGTACATGCTGCCGAGTACCAGACCGTTGATGATCTGTTGCAGCAAAATGTCCATAAGAGAAGTCCTTCGTTTGTGACGTACCCACCGCTTTGGCACCGGAATCGGTACAGCCTTGTGGGCCCGACTGCCATCTAGCAAAAAACCCGCCAGGAATGCAGCTGTGCGGGTTTGTGGACGGGATTGTAGCGAGTAGTCACAACCGCCCCAATCCAAGCCGGGCGGGGTTTTCCCTCGGGTTTTGGTCACATCAGCGCGCCACGCACTGCATAAGGAATTTTGATGCACGCAAGATAATTGATGTGCAAACTTATTACCTTGATCATGCAGAATCGGCATAAAGCAGGCTGCGCTGCACCTTGGGACTGCCGCAGGACATGCGCGGCCACCTCGCCCCACCGACCAGGTCTCGGATCAGGAGACGATGTCTGAATCCTGGAGGCCTGGCGTGGCTGCTGCGGCATTGCGTTCGCGCAGCTCACGCAGCTTCAGGGCAATCTTGATTTCGAGACCCCGCTCCACGGGCTGGTAGAAGCCGGGCTCTGGCATGCCTTCGGGCAGGTAGTTCTCCCCCGCCGCAAAGCCACCCTCTTCGTCGTGGGCGTAGCGGTAGCCCTTGCCGTAGTCGAGCTCTTTCATCAACTTGGTGGGCGCATTGCGCAGGTGCATGGGCACCGGGCGTGTGCCATCCTGTTTGACCCAGGCCCGCGCCGCGTTGTAGGCCTTGTAGACCGCGTTGGACTTGGGCGCCACCGCCAGGTACACCACGCATTCGGCCAGCGCCAGCTCGCCCTCAGGGCTGCCCAGGCGCTCGTACACCTCGCTCGCGTCCAGTGCCAGGCGCAATGCGCGCGGGTCGGCCAGGCCCACGTCCTCGGCTGCCATGCGCACCAGCCGGCGCGCCATGTAGCGGGGGTCAGCACCGCCGTCGAGCATGCGCACCAGCCAGTACAACGCAGCGTCGGGGTCAGAGCCCCGCACCGATTTGTGCAACGCGCTGATGGTGTCGTAGAACTGCTCGCCGCCCTTGTCGTAGCGGCGCATGCGCTCGCCAAGCACCTTGAGCAGCCAGGCATCGGTGATCTCGGAAAGCTTCTCCTGCGCAGCCGCCATGGCCAGGGTTTCGAGCGTGTTGAGCAGGCGGCGCGCGTCGCCATCGGCATAGGCCACCAGGCGGTCGATTGCTACACCTTCGATAGCAGGCAGCGCATCTTCCTCCTGCGCCAGGGCCACAATCTGCTTCAAATCTTGCACAGACAGCGGCTGCAGCACGTAGACCGCCGCTCGCGACAGCAGCGCGGAATTCACCTCAAACGAAGGGTTCTCGGTGGTGGCGCCGATGAAGGTGAACAGGCCTGATTCAACGTGTGGCAAGAACGCGTCTTGCTGACTCTTGTTGAAGCGGTGCACCTCGTCCACAAACACGATGGTGCGCTGCTGCATCAACCCATCGCGCGCGGCCTGGGCCTGCTCCACCGCCTCGCGAATGTCCTTGACCCCGCCCAACACGGCGCTGATGCTGATGAACTGCGCATCGAACGCATCAGCCATCAGGCGCGCAATGGTGGTCTTGCCCACTCCAGGTGGGCCCCACAGGATGCAGCTGTGCGGCCGGCCTGACTCGAAGGCCAGGCGCAGCGGCATGCCCGGGCCCAGCACATGCTGCTGCCCGATCACCTCGCCCAGCGTGCGGGGCCGCAGGCGTTCAGCCAGGGGCTGGTGGGTGGAGGGGTGTGCCGGAGAAGGGGCGGAGGCACCGCGTGCTGCCATGTTCGTATCCTGTCTACAGTACGCCGATTTTCAAGCCAAATTGGCTTCTAGCGCCCAAAAATCATGCGTTGGCAGCTATTGTTTCAAGAGCAGAAACTACTGCTTCACCACATCAGCCCCTGCCGGAGGCTTGAACTGGAACGTGCTGGCAGGCAGCGCCGCATTGGCCTGCATACCGGTAAAGCGAATCAACGAGCGCTGGCCAAAGCTGTCCAGAATGTCCAGGGCCGCCAGCTGCTCGCCCGCAAAGCCCACACGCACGCTCTTGAGCTGGCCGTCCTTGGTCCTGGGGCTGGCCAGCACCCATTGCAGGCCATCCGCATCCGGCGAGGCCTCCAGCGTGAACTCGGCCTTCAGCGCCGACAGGTCCGGCGCGGACGCCAGCAGCGCAGCGGGCGTGCTGCCCAGCGCCTGGGACTGCGAGCGCTGCGTGACCTGATTCAGGTCCACGTCGTACAGCCACAAAGTCTGGCCGTCGGCCACGATGGTCTGCTCAAAAGGTTTTTTGTAGACGAACTTGAAGCGCCCGGGGCGCTGGAACTCAAAGCTGCCGCTCGATGTCTTGGTGCGCGCGGTCTGGCCATCCTTGGGGGGCGAGGTCACAGTCTGGGTGAAGTCGGCCTTGCCCGTCTGCGTGCCCTTCATGAAGGATTCCAGGCTTTTCAGCCCGTCAGCGCTAGCCATGCTTGCCGCAGCAGCTATCAAAATTGCAGTAGCGATCTTTTTCAACAGAAACTCCTGTGGGGTAGGGTCCGGCCTTGCGGTCCGGCCGATCATTCGCTGCGGTTGGGTACCAGCACTTCACGCTGGCCGCTGGTGGTCAGGCCACTGACGAGTCCGGCCTTTTCCATGTCTTCCAGCAGCCGCGCCGAGCGGTTGTAGCCAATGCGCAGCTTGCGCTGCACGTAAGAGATGCTGGCCTTGCGGTCTTTGAGCACCACTTCGACGGCTTGGTCGTACATGGGGTCCTTCTCCCCCCCTTCGCCACCACCGCCCTCCCCTGACAGATCACCCTCGCCATCCACAGTTCCACCTTCGAGCACGCCTTCTATGTAGTCCGGCTCCCCTTGTTCCTTGAGGTAACTGACGACACGGTGTACTTCTTCGTCCGACACGAAGGCGCCATGCACCCGGATCGGCAGGCCCGTGCCGCTGGCCATGTAGAGCATGTCGCCCATGCCCAGCAACGCCTCGGCACCCATCTGGTCGAGGATGGTGCGGCTGTCGATCTTGGAGCCCACAGAGAACGCGATGCGGGTGGGGATGTTGGCCTTGATCAGGCCGGTGATCACATCCACGCTGGGGCGCTGGGTGGCCAGGATCAGGTGGATGCCAGCCGCGCGCGCCTTTTGCGCCAGGCGGGCGATCAGTTCTTCGATCTTCTTGCCCACGACCATCATCAGGTCGGCCAGCTCGTCGATGATGACCACGATGTGCGGCAGGCGCTGCAGCGGCTCGGGCTCTTCGGGCGTGAGGCTGAAGGGGTTGTAGATGAACTCTTCCTTGGCCTTGGCCTCGTCGATCTTGGTGTTGTAGCCCGCCAGGTTGCGAACGCCCAGTTTGGACATCAGCTTGTAGCGCCGCTCCATCTCGGCCACGCACCAGTTCAGGCCATGGGCCGCCTGCTTCATGTCGGTGACCACGGGCGCCAGCAGGTGCGGAATGCCTTCGTAGACCGACATTTCCAGCATCTTGGGGTCGATCATCAACAGACGCACGTCGCGCGCCTCGGCCTTGTACAGCAGCGAGAGGATCATCGCGTTGATCCCCACCGACTTGCCCGAGCCCGTGGTACCCGCCACCAGCACGTGCGGCATCTTGGCCAGGTCGGCCACCACCGGGTTGCCCACGATGTCCTTGCCTAGGCCCATGGTGAGCATGCTCTTTGCCTCGTGATAGACCTGCGATCCCAGGATTTCGGACAGGCGGATGGACTGCCGCTTGGCGTTGGGCAGTTCCAGCGCCATGTAGTTCTTGCCGGGAATGGTCTCCACCACGCGGATCGACACGAGGCTGAGCGAGCGCGCCAAGTCCTTGGCCAGTCCCACGATCTGCGAACCCTTCACGCCCGTGGCGGGCTCGATTTCGTAGCGCGTGATCACCGGGCCGGGCATGGCCGCGACCACGCGCACTTCCACGCCAAAGTCCTTCAGCTTTTTCTCGATGAGCCGGCTGGTCATCTCCAGCGTCTCGGGGGCCACGGTTTCCTGGCGCTGCAGAGGGCCGTCCAGCAGGTCCACCAGCGGCAGCTTGCTGTCCGGCATCTCGGTGAACAGGGGTTTCTGCCGCTCTTTCACCACACGGGTGCTCTGTGGCACATCCACCAGAATCGGCTCGATGATTTGCACGGGCTCGGGGTGTTGCACCTCGCTTTCGGTGCGCTCCTCCAACACCACCACTTCGCGCTCGCGAGCCGCCTTGCGGCCCACGGCGACGTCCTTGGCCACCTCGCGTTTTGCCAGGCGCGCCTGTACCAGCGCATCAAGGCGCCCTCCGAGAAACTCCGCCACATGGCCCCACGAGAAGCGGAACACCAGCGCCGCCCCCGCCACCGCCAGCACGATCGCCAACAAGCCGGAGCCCGTAAATCCCAGCCACTTCACGCCAGCTGGCCCCACCAGGTACCCCAGCACGCCACCCGCATGCCCAGGCAGGAACGATTCAAACCGGTACAAACGCGACCATTCCAGCGCCGTGCTGGAACACATCAGCACCACCAGTCCACCCCAGAACGTGGCCCGGCGCACCAGAGGGCTGGCGGCGCCTGCCACCACTTCGCCTCCGCGCATCCAGCGCGCCAGCGACGACAGCCAG
Source organism: Acidovorax sp. 22279 (assembly GCF_052045435.1). NCBI lineage: Bacteria > Pseudomonadati > Pseudomonadota > Betaproteobacteria > Burkholderiales > Comamonadaceae > Acidovorax > Acidovorax sp. 22279. The sequence goes on along the minus strand of NZ_JBQEOV010000003.1, from coordinate 58,440 downwards.
GCCCGCACGCCAGCCGCCACGCACCACCACACTGAAAACCCCAGCGCAAAGTAGCTGCCATCGGCCAGCCAGGCGCCAAAGCGCCCCGCCCAGTTGGCAACGGAGCGCGCGTCGCGGGCACCCGAGGTGGACCAGGCCGCATCCTGGGCCGAATAGCTGACCAGCGCCAGCAGCCAGAAAACCAGGGCCAGCAAGCCCACCACCAGGGCAATTTCGTGGCCAAAACGGGCGGCGCCCGTGCGGGGCGGCGACTTGGCCGCCGCCGATGCATTCAGGGTATTGAGGGAATAGGTCATAAACGTGCGGGGTGAGCTTACCCCATGCGTTGCGCTGGGCGCACCACCCGGCGCAGGGTCTGCCCCCCGGATTTCAGCCCAGCGCGTTCAGCCGGTCCTTGAGCAGGGTAGCCCCGCTGGGCAGCGCCTCGATGAAGCCGCGCTCCTCCAGGTCTTTCATCACGCGGCTGACCATTTCGCGGGAAGCTCCCACCATCTTGGCCAGGTCCTGGCGGGAGATTTTGTCCTTGATCAGCAGCTGCCCCTGCGCATCGGGCACCGCAAAGTCCAGCAAGGCATGGGCAACACGGCCGTACACATCCAGTAACGCGAGTGACTCAATCTTGCGATCAGCATGGCGCAGGCGCTTGACCAGCCCGCGCATCACCACCAGCGACATGGACGCGTTCTCGGTGAGGCAACGTGCAAACTCCGCACGCCCCAGCATCAGCACGTCGGTCTGCACCTCGGCACGCACCGTGGCCGAGTGGGGTTCGTTGTCGATGATGCTCATCTCGCCCAGGTAGTCGCCCTGGGCGAGGGTGGCCAGAATCACCTCACGCCCCCGGCTGTCCGAGGTCATGACCCGGGCGCGCCCTGTGAGCAGGATGTACAGGGCATTGGACTTTTGCCCCTGCTCCACCAGCGCCTCGCCCCGCTTGAAGCGGCGTTTAATCACTGCGCCGCTGATCACCTCGGCCTGCGCCACCGTCAGCAGCGAAAACAAAGGTACCCGGCGCAGCAGGTCGAGGTTGGACAACATCGTGGACATGCAAACATCTCCTTTCAGGGGTGCGACCCAACCGGAGCCGCAACGGGTTATCAATGGGTTCTTACAATCACCGTGATTGAAAACGGGGCCACTCTCGCGAGCGGACGCCGGTTGATACTCGGCGCTTCAACCCCCAGCTTTCCCAACAGCGCCCCATGTAGCGGGCGCAAAACACAGGCTTTTACCATGTCCACCACCCAACACGCGAAAGTTCTGATCCTCGGCTCGGGCCCTGCGGGCTACACGGCAGCGGTTTATGCCGCCCGTGCCAACCTGAACCCGGTGCTGATCACCGGCATGGCCCAGGGTGGCCAGCTGATGACCACCACCGAGGTGGACAACTGGCCTGCCGACGTGCACGGCGTGCAGGGACCGGAGCTGATGCAGCGTTTTCTGGAGCACGCAGAGCGCTTCAAGACCCAGATCATCTTCGACCACATCAACAAGGTCGATTTCAGCAAGCGGCCCTTCACACTCACCGGCGACAGCGGTACCTACACCTGCGACGCATTGATTCTGGCCACTGGCGCATCGGCCAAATACCTGGGCCTGCCTTCGGAAGAAGCCTTCATGGGCAAGGGCGTGTCCGGCTGCGCGACCTGTGACGGCTTCTTCTACCGCGAGCAGGATGTCTGCGTGGTCGGTGGCGGCAATACGGCGGTGGAGGAAGCGCTGTACCTGTCGAACATCGCCCGCAAGGTCACCCTGGTGCACCGCCGCGACAAGTTCAAGGCCGAACCCATTCTGGTGGACAAGCTCAACGAGAAAGTGGCAGCGGGCAAGATCGAGCTCAAGCTGTTCCACACTCTGGACGAGGTGCTGGGCGACAACACGGGCGTGACCGGTATCCGCATCAAGAGCACGAAGGACGGCAGCACGGAAGACATCAAGCTGCAAGGTTGCTTCATCGCCATAGGCCACGCGCCCAACACCGAGATCTTCCAGGGCCAGCTGGAGATGGAAAACGGCTACATCATCACCCAGGGTGGGCTCAAGGGTTTTGCCACACAGACCAGCGTGCCCGGCGTGTTTGCCGCAGGCGATGTGCAGGACCATGTGTACCGTCAGGCCATCACCAGCGCGGGCACCGGCTGCATGGCCGCGCTGGATGCCCAGCGCTTCCTCGAACAAGAGTCTTGATGAAAAAATGAGCCGCAGGTTATAATCTGCGGCTTTGCTGAATTCGGCCCGTTTTTGCGGTCCTCCGAAACAGGCAAATCGGGTTACCGCCACCCATTCTGGCGAGGTGAGGCCGCAAGCCAACCTGGGCACACAGCCCAGGGCTCAGCGAACGGCCGTTAATCAGTATCGGAGTGTCCTCATGGCACGCGTCTGCGACGTAACGGGCAAGAAGCCCATGACGGGGAACAATGTTTCCCACGCCAACAACAAAACCAAGCGCCGGTTCCTGCCGAACCTGCAATACCGCCGTTTCTGGGTCGAGACCGAAAACCGTTGGGTGCGCCTGCGTGTTTCGAGCGCTGCCCTGCGTTTGATCGACAAGAACGGTATCGACTCGGTGCTCGCAGACCTGCGTGCCCGTGGCCAGGCTTAAGGAGTAGCACCATGGCAAGCAAAGGCGGACGCGACAAGATCAAACTGGAATCCACTGCGGGTACCGGTCACTTCTACACCACGACCAAGAACAAGAAGACCATGCCCGAGAAGATGCTGATCATGAAATTTGATCCCAAGGCTCGCAAGCATGTGGAATACAAGGAAATGAAGCTGAAGTAATTCAGTCTCTTTCTTGTCATCCCAAAGGCCGCCCGGCATTCAGCCCGGCGGCTTTTTTCATGGCTGCAATCCACGCAGCCCGATGACTACAGCACCGCCTCCCGCCATCGAAGACTTGTTCCCCACCAACTGCGAGCGCCAGCAGCTCCACAGCCAACAAAAAAACCGCTGAAGGCACAAAGCCCTGCAGCGGTTTATGGGGAGGTGCGCCGGGGTCAGTGGTCCGACCGACAGCCCCACCAAGGCATTACATCAGGCCCGTGCAGCGCGCAGACTGATGGAGAACTCGCGCAGAGTGGCAATACCGCTCTCCTCGGCACGACGGCACCAGGCCTGCAAGTCGGCAGTGAGTTGCTCACGGGATTGCGATGTATTGAGCCACAGCTGACGCAGTTCTTCGCGCATGGTCACCATCTTGTCCAGGGCCGGATGCGCAGCGCGGGCCTGAGCCAGCTGGGGCAAGGCCCCCGCCGGCACCTTCTCGGCATCGCGATGCAGCCAGCGCTTGGCGGCCTTAAGCACCGATACATCGGCCTGACGGGCCTGCAGCGCGGCAATCTCATCCTTGCACGCCTTGCGCACACCGCGCGCATAGCCCGCCATCACTTCATAGCGGTTGGCGATCAAGGCCTCCAGCGTCTTTTCATCAGCCACCGGCTTGACATCGCCCAGTTGCAACTTGGGTGGCACCTTCTTCACAGTGGCCCAGCCGATTTTCTTCATGAGGCTGATGTACACCCAGCCAATGTCAAATTCATACGGCTTGACCGAGAACTTGGCCGACGTGGGGTAGGTGTGGTGGTTGTTGTGCAGCTCTTCGCCGCCAATGATGATGCCCCAGGGCGACAGGTTGGTGCTGGCGTCCTGCGCCTCAAAGTTGCGGTAGCCCCAGTAGTGGCCCACACCATTGACCACCCCTGCTGCCCAGAACGGAATCCAGAGCATCTGCACCGCCCACACCGCGGCTCCCAGGGCGCCGAACAGGGCCAGATTCAGGATGAGCATGAGGCCCACGCCTTGCCAGCCGTAGCGGGTGTACACATTGCGCTCCATCCAGTCATCGGGCGTGCCGTGGCCGAACTTCTTGATCGTTTCCATGTTCTTGGACTCGGCGCGATACAGCTCGGCGCCGCGCCACATCACCGTGTCCAGCCCGCGGGTCTGCGGGCTGTGGGGATCATCCACAGTTTCACACTTGGCGTGGTGCTTGCGGTGGATGGCCACCCATTCCTTGGTCACCATGCCGGTACCAATCCACAGCCAGAAGCGGAAGAAATGCGAGGGGATGGCATGCAGATCCAGCGCGCGGTGTGCCTGCGCGCGGTGCAGGAAGATCGTGACCGCCGCAATTGTGATGTGGGTCGTGGCAAGGGTGTACAACACGATCTGCCACCAGGACAGGTTCCACAACCCATTTCCCAGCCAGTCAATGGCGGCGTTCAGTACAGCCCAGTCGGGTAACAGCATATTCACAAAAACCTTACTACAGAGAACCCGCTCACCAACGAAACAGGTCATTAATTTTAGAGGGCCCGTTTCTGAACGGATCAGGGGAATCCACAGTATTTACGCTGGTTTAGGGTGTTTAGAGCCCTGCCTCCAGCGTTTCAGTCCTTTTTAGCCCAGATGGCGGCAAAAAACCCGTCGGTCTGATGCAGATGGGGCCATAAGCGCAAATAACCACTGCCCGATGCCCCCCCGCTGCACAAACCCTTGGCCCCCTCGACCTTAAGCTGCTCCAGCAGTTCACCAGCATCCAGCAGCTGGAAGTCGGGGTGTGTTGCGCTGAAGGCCTCGGCAATGGCCTCGTTTTCTTGCGGCAGGATGCTGCAGGTGGCATACACCAGACGGCCGCCCGGCTTGAGCAGGCGGGCTGCGCTGTCCAGGATGGCCGTCTGCTTGGTCACCAGCTCCTCGATGGCCTTGGGCGACTGGCGCCATTTGAGGTCGGGGTTGCGCCGCAGGGTGCCCAGGCCCGAGCAAGGCGCGTCCACGAGGACGCGGTCGATCTTGCCCGCCAGGCGCTTGACGCGGTCGTCGCGCTCGTGGGCGATGGCGGCGGGGTGCACGTTCGACAGGCCGCTGCGGGCCAGGCGCGGTTTGAGCGCATCCAGGCGGTGAGCTGACACGTCAAAGGCGTACAGCCGCCCAGTGCTGCGCATGCTCGCGCCAATGGCCAGCGTCTTGCCCCCAGCGCCAGCGCAGAAGTCCACCACCATCTCGCCACGCTTGGCGTCGAGCAGCAGGGCCAGCAGCTGTGAGCCCTCGTCCTGTACCTCGATGGCGCCCCGCGTAAAGGCATCGAGCTTGGTCAGCGCGGGCTTGTCGTCAATGCGCAGGCCCCAGGGTGAATACGGTGTGGGATGCGCCTTGATGCCAGCTTTGGCCAGCTCCTTTTGCACATCGGCGCGCTTGTCCTTGAGGGCATTGACGCGCAAATCCAGGGGGGCGCTCTGGGCCAGACTTTCCACCAGCGGCCAGAAGCCATCGCCCAGCTGGTCCTTCAGGGGCTTGACCATCCATTCGGGCAGGTTGTGGCGATGGCGCTCCATCAGGTCATCGACCGTGACCGCATCGCACTGGTCCAGCCAGTTTTTCTCCTGGTCGGTCAACGCACTCTTGAGGAAATCGCGCGGGCCATAGAAACCCAGGATGGCCAGGCGGCGCTCCTTGGGACCCGAGCCTGACGGGGCCATGTGGTCAAACAGGAGCTTCTTGCGCAGAACGGTGTAAACCGTTTCAGCCAGCGTGGCGCGCTCGCGCGGCCCCAGGCCCCGGTTGTCGCGGAAGAAACGCGACACCACCGCGTCGGCGGGGTGTTCAAACGTGAGGGTGAGCCTGACCAGTTCGGTGCAGGCGTCGAGAAGAACTTTGGGATGCATCCTGCGATTGTCCCATTCCCGGCCAACCTGGCGACCTCGCCCCCACCCGCCCAATGCGGGAGCCAAACCTCAACGGCCAAGTCGCTCCATGCACGGTCTGGCCGTCAGCGGGTATAGATCGGCTCGAACGCCGAGCGCTCGATCTGCTGCAGCGTTGGTGACTCGCCCGCCCACAGCACCAGTGCGGGGCCGGGCAGGCTCAGGTTGCGCTCCAGCGCGCGGCACAGGTGATAGCGGCTTTCATCGTCCATGCCCGGCAGCTCGACAAACACCAGGTAGGCCCTGCGCTGGGGGTACTCGCGCAGGTTCTTGCGCACCAGCCAGCAGCGGGCCAGAGGAGCGCAGCGGGCCAGTTCGGCTTGCAGTTCGGCCAGCTCGAAGGAACTGAGGTCGTGCCTCACGATCTGGCTGAAGAACGAGGTGCCCGACAGCTCTTCCCAGGCCCGCTCTTCGGATTCTTGCGCGCGTTCCAGCCGCTTGCGCCACTGCTTGAAGGCGGCTGCATCGTGGTCCAGCCCCAGGCGTGGGGTCTCCAGCTCGGCCAATGCCGTGCGCGCGGCCCAGTAGCGGTCGCTGCTGCCTGTTTCCCACAACCGGTGCAGCAGCTGGAGCTTGCCCTCCCGATCATCGTCCGCCAGGCAAGGCACCAGTCCACGCAGCGCAGCGGGGTATTCGGGGCTGCGCTGCAGGGCCAGCTCGTACAAGGCGCGCACATCGGCATGCGGGTCCAGGTGGCGCTTGAGGCGGGCCAGTTCCACCAGGTCGGCCGCACTGCTCTGTGCCGTCGATGCACCCAGGGCCTCGGCACGTGCGCGCACGCGCCCCAGCCAGGCGTGGTGCTGCTTCCATTCGCTGGCATTGTCGCGGCACCATTGCTTGTCGAAATGCGCCACCCAGCGCTTGGTATCCGGCCCCAACAGGGCCAAAGCGTTGCCGCGCGACCAGTCGGGCAGCGTGGGCGTGGCATCCAGTGCCTCGATGCGGTCGCGCAGGCCGGGGTGGGTGTCGTCCAGATTGCTCAGGCGCTTGAGCGCCTGGCGCAAGGCGTCGTTGGCAAAGGCTGCATCGGGGGCTTTGGCCAGGGCACGGCGCATGCTGCGATAGGGGCCCACCGGCAACGGATTGCCCGCCGCTGCACACCAGTGGCTGCCCCAGAACTCTGCCTGCAGCCATGCGCCCCGGATCTCGATCTCGGCGAGGGCCGCAGCGGTCACGTCGCGACCCAGCAGCTTGCCAGCGATCCGGTCGGCTTCGTATTCATCCTGGCGGGCCAGCGCAAAGGTCTTGGCAGAGAAGCGCGGAAAGTACCAGCGCATGAACAGCTGGGTGGCGGCAGCGACCGGGCCTTCATCGTCGGCCAGGCTGTGGTTCAGGCGCATCCACGACAGGCGCGTGCGGTAGATCCAGGCCGCAAAGCGGCCATGGTCGCCCCGCAGGTGGCCATACTCGTGCGCCAGCACCGCCAGGAACCGCGGCCGGTCAAGTGCCATCAACAGGGGCAGGCCAATGCTCAGGTGATTGACGGCGCCGCCCAGCAGCCCAAAACGCGGCAGTTGCTGGATGCTGGCATTGAAATCGTCGGTCAGCGTGACCTTGTGGATGGGGGGGCCCTTGATCTTGCGGCGGATGCGCGCCAGCGCTTCAAACAGGTCGGGGGCATCCAGTGCTGTGATCTCCACGCCCTGGGGCTCATCAAACCGCACCCACAGCGCACGCAGGCTCACCCACAGCAGACCTCCGGCACCCAGCAGGGCCCACAGCATCGCGAAACGAAAGCGCCCCTGCAGCAACTGGGGCACCACCCACAGCAAAATACCCACGGCCAGTGCCATACACCCCAGCACCCATGCATAACCCAGGGCGGCAAACGCAGCCACACTGCGGCGGTAGGCGCGACTGTTCTCGGCGCTGGCATGCTCGCTCATGCGCACCATGTGCACAAAATCTGCCTGATCCACGGGCGTCCCTCACTCTGGTTGATTTTTTTCAGCCGCCATCCTAACCATTCACGCCACCGCAACACCATGACCGACGACGACCTGCCCGAGCTCATCCGCACGCCACCCGGCCTGTACCGCCACTACAAGGGCATGCTCTATGAAGTGATCGACACCGTGCGCCACAGCGAGACGCTGGAGCCCATGACGCTGTACCGCGCGCTGTATGGCCAGCGCGGCCTGTGGGTGCGGCCGGCCGCCATGTTTGAGGAGCAAGTGCTCATCGATGGCGTGCTGCGCCCCCGGTTTGAAAAATGGGAGGGAGAAGCTCCCGCCGCCTGAGCCCTACTGATATCCGGCGACAGCGCGCGGAAACACCGCGGCCACCACCAGCCCACCGCCCGGTGCATTGCGAAGGGCCAGTTGGCCACCGTGGCGCCGCACGATGTCGCTGGCGATGGTGAGCCCCAGCCCCACCCCGCCGCTCTGGCGATTGCGCGAGGCCTCCACACGGTAGAAAGGCTCCAAGACCCGGTCCAGCTCCTCAGGCGACAGGCCCGGGCCGTGGTCACGCACCTCGATGGTCAGGGCGTCTGCCGCATCGCGCAGCGTGACCTCGGCGCTGCCGCCGTAGCGCACGGCATTGCCCACCAGGTTGTCCAGGCAACGCCGCAGTGCCACGGCCTGCACGCGCAAGGGGGCAGCCTGTCCCGCCACGGTGACGGAGTGGCCCATCGCCACCTGGTCGTCCGCCATGCTGTCCACCAGGGCCTGCACATCCAGATGCACCCAAGCCTCCGCACCCGCCACGCCGCGCAGGTAATCCAGCGTGGAGGCAATCATGGCGTCCATTTCGGCAATGTCGCGCCGAAACAGCTGCTGCGCCTGGGCGTCGCCCAGGCTTTCGGTGCGCAGCCGCAGCCGCGTCAGGGGCGTGCGTAAATCGTGCGACACGGCCGCCACAAAGCGGTCGCGCTCGGCCAGTTGCTGGCGGATGCGCGCCTGCATCTGGTTGAACACACGGCTGGCGTCGCGGCATTCCAGCGTGCCGTCCTCGGGCAACGGGGGGCGGTGGATGTCACGCCCCAGCTCCTGTGCGGCCGTGGCCAGCCGGCGCATGGGGCGCGACAGCCAGCGCGCAGCCCACCAAGCTGCAGCCACCAATGCGGCCAGGCGCACACTGATGTCCAGCAGCAGGCCCAGCTGCAGCGACGGTGGTGCGTTCCACAAGCCCGGTGCGGGCCCCGGCGGCGGCAATGGGCGCCCATCGGCCGCCAATGCGTGCGGCGGCGGGCCGGGCGGGTGGCCTGGATGGGCAGGGCGCAGCTCGAACATCAGCGTCAGCGCCAGCACATGGCTCACGATGACGGCGGCGATGAGCAGCAGAGCGAGCCGGCCAAACAGGGTGTCAGGCATGCAGCGCTGGACTGCAGCGCGCAGCTGCGATTGCGTGGGCGTCAGTGGGGCCACCCTACCTGCCCTTGCAGCGACTGCACGTTGAACAGATACCCGGCACCGCGCACGGTGCGGATCATGGAAGGCGACCGCGGATCGTCCGCAAGCTTGCTGCGCAGGCGTGACACCAGCAGGTCGATGCTGCGCTCGAACGCATCCATGGCCCGGCCGCGGGCCTGCTCCATGAGCTGGTCGCGGCTGAAAACGCGGCGCGGCATGCGCAAAAAGGTGCACAGCAAACGGAACTCGGCATTCGACAAGGGCACTACCATGCCCCCGGGCGATACCAGATGCCGCTCCAGGCTGTGCAGCGTCCAGCCATCAAACCGCACCACTTCATCAGGCCCTTGCCGCACAGGTGCCTCGGCGCCGCGCGTGCGGCGCAGCACGGTCTGGATGCGGGCTACCAGCTCACGCGGCTCGAAGGGTTTGCCCATGTAATCGTCGGCGCCCATCTCCAGCCCCAGCACGCAGTCATACGGGTTGGCGCGCGCAGTGAGCATGATGATGGGCACCCGCGAGCGCTCACGCAGCTCCCTTGCCAGCGTGATCCCGTCGGTGCCGGGCAGCATCACATCCAGCACCACCAGGCCGATGGGCTGGGCGGCCATCTGGGCGCGCATCGTCTGCGCGTCACAGGCCGCGTGGGCGGCATAGCCAAAGCGGGTCAGGTAGTCGGTGAGGAGTGTGGTGATCTCGACATCGTCGTCCACCACCAGGATGTGTTGCATGGGCAGGCACAGGCACAAAAGAACGCACCAAGTTTAGGGAGGCTGCGCACCCTGCTCGGGGCAATCTGGCGGGCCTTTGCCCCCCTGTTCATGCCTTGCATCTGCCCTTTGTATCGGCCTTGGTACAAAGCGGACAAACCCTGGAGACACGCGCACCCAAGAATGGGATCGGGCCATGGCTGAGGGCTTCCGCAGTGGAGGGCCCGGCACCGGTCCACCTTTGGAACGAAAGGAACAACGATGACGACCATCAGTAGCGTCAGCAGTGCCTGGTCCAGTGCGAGCGTGCAGCGGGCATCGCGCCCGGGGCCTTCGCCGGAGCGGCTGCTGTCCAAGATCGATACCGACGGTAGCGGCGGCGTGAGCGACACCGAATTGCAGGGCCTGCTGGACAACGTGGCGAAGAAAACCGGCGTCAGCAGCCAGACCAGCGCGGCCGACCTGGTGAAGCAATACGACGCCAACGGCGACGGCAGCCTGAACGCCGACGAGCTGGGCAAGACTCTGCAAAGCGTGCTGCCACCGCCCCCCTCCACCATGGCATTTGCCCAGTCGCGCGGTGGCGAAGGCAGCAGTTCTGCCACCAGCGCCACCGGCCAGGCGGGCGACGACCTGTTTGGCAAAGTGGACAGCGATGGCGATGGCGCCGTGAGCAAGACCGAGCTGCAGGCCCTGCTGGAGGCAATGTCCGGCGGCACCGCCAGCCAGACCGGCGTGAGCAGCGACGACGTGTTCAGCCAGCTGGATACCGATGGTGATGGCAGCCTGACGCAGGCCGAGTTCGATGCTGGCCGCCCCTCAGGCCCCGGCGCGGGTGCCGATGGCATGCAGGCCATGGGCGGCATGCCAGCACCTCCGGGTGGTCCGAGGGGTGCAGGTGGCGCTGGCGCCGCATCCGACAGCAGCTCGGCAACCTGCTACGACCCCCTGGACACCAACGAGGATGGCAAGGTCTCCGCCGCCGAGCGCCTGGCGGGCGGAACCAGCACAGCCGAGCAGGACGCCATCACCGCGCTGTTCAACGCCATCGACACCGACGGCGATGCCAGCATCAGCGCCAGCGAGTCGAAGGCGTTCATCGACCAGCTGACCAGCCAGGTGCAGTCCACCACCAGCACCGAGTCCACCGGCCGCAACGACCTGGCGCGGCTGGCCGACTTTGCGCGGCAGCAGTACGAACGCGCCGCCAGCGACTGGGGCACGGCGTCGAACACCAGCAGTCTGAGCGCGGTGGCCTGACAAGGTGTGAACGACCCGGCGGCGCCCTCCCGGCACCCCTGATTTCTGGCCGCACAGTGCGATTCGCCCGTCAGTTGACGAGCTGTGCGAGCCAGAAACCGGCCCCGGGGCTGGTGGATGGGCCCTGGGACACGAAATCTGATCCAAATCGGCCAGATGCGCTAGTGCATCATGCCTTGATAGCTATAAATTTAGTAGCACCAACCCTGTCAAGGTGGGAGCGGTGGGCACCCCACGCGCCCGGCCTGCCTCGCCCCGACCTCACCCCCCTACAGGGAGCGCACCAGCGCCCGCACGGCGCGGGGGTAGATCACATGCTCCTGGGTCAGCACCCGGGCGGCCAGCGTCTCGGCGGTGTCGCCCGGCAGCACCGGCACCACGGCCTGGTCCAGGATGGGGCCCACATCCAGCTCGGCCGTCACCTGGTGCACCGTCACGCCCGCAAACTTGCAGCCCGCGTCGATGGCGCGCTGGTGCGTGTGCAGCCCGGTAAAGGCCGGCAACAGCGAAGGGTGGATATTGATGAGCCGCCCGGCGTAGTGCGCCACAAACCCTGGCGTCAGGATGCGCATGAACCCCGCCAGCACCACCAGGGCAGGCTGGTGGCGGTCGATGGTGGCAGCCAGCTCGGCATCAAAAGCCTCGCGGCTGGCAAAGGCCTTGTGGTCCAGCGCCTCGGCAGCGATGCCCTGCTCGCGCGCAAACACCAGCCCGGCGGCGTCCGGCTTGTTGCTGATGACGGCCGCCACGCGGGCGCCGTAGCGCTGCTCCCAGCGCTCCTGCTGCGCCGTGCGGACGATGGTGGCCATGTTGGAGCCGCCGCCAGAGATCAGAATGACGATGTTCTTCATAAATTGCCCCGGATTATCCCAGCCATGCCTTTTGATCCTGCGACCCGCCCCCTTACCCCCAACGAAGCCCGCGTGCTCGCCACCCTGATGGAAAAGGCGCGCACCGTGCCCGACAGCTACCCCATGTCGCTCAACGGCCTGGTCACCGGCTGCAACCAGAAAACCAGCCGCGACCCGGTGATGAACCTCAGCGACGCCGAGGCGCAGGAGGCACTGGATTCACTCAAACTGCTGACGCTGGCGTTTGAGAGCAGCGGCAACCGCACCACACGCTGGGAGCACAACTTTCAACGTGGCGTGGGCGTGCCCGAGCAGTCGGCCGTGCTGCTGGGCTTGCTGATGTTGCGCGGCCCGCAGACGGCGGGTGAGCTGCGCATCAACGCTGAGCGCTGGTACCGGTTTGCGGACATTTCGTCGGTCGAAGCCTTTCTGGACGAGCTGCAGGAGCGCAGTGCCGAAAAGGGTGGCCCGCTGGTCGTGCAGCTGCCCCGCGCTCCTGGCGCGCGCGAGCAACGCTGGGCGCATTTGATGTGCGGGCCGGTGGACACCACCGCGAGCCATGCGCCCGCAGGCAGTGCTGGCGCCAACCCATCGCCTGCGCTGCAGGCCCGTGTGGACGCCCTGGAGGCCGAAGTGGCAAGCCTGCGCAACACCGTGCAGCGCCTGTGCGCCGAGCTGGGCATTTCCCCTGAGTTCAGTCCAATGTCGCCACCCGGACAGGAATAAAACGAACGACCGTGCTACAAATGCAGTATCACTAGGAGACGCACCGCATGGATCTCGCATTCACCCCCGAAGAGCAGGCCTTTCGCGAAGAGATTCGCGCTTGGGTTCACGCCAATCTGCCCAAAGAAATCTCTCACAAGGTCCACAACGCCTTGCGCCTGACCCGCGAGGACATGCAGGGCTGGGCCAAGATTCTGGGAAAAAAAGGCTGGCTGGGCTTTGGCTGGCCCAAAGAGTTTGGCGGCCCGGGCTGGACGGCCGTGCAAAAGCACCTGTTTGAAGAAGAATGCGCCCTGGCTGGCGCGCCCCGCATCATCCCCTTCGGCCCCGTGATGGTGGCCCCGGTGATCATGGCGTTTGGCAACGCAGAGCAGCAAAAGCGCTTTTTGCCCGGCATCGCCAGCGGCGAAGTCTGGTGGAGCCAGGGCTACAGCGAACCGGGCTCGGGCTCGGACCTGGCCAGCGTCAAGACCCGCGCCGAGCGTGTGGGCGACAAATACATCGTCAACGGCCAGAAGACCTGGACCACCCTGGGCCAGCATGGCGACTGGATGTTCAACCTGGTGCGCACCAGCACCGAGGGCAAGCCCCAGACCGGCATCTCCTTCCTGCTGCTGGACATGAAGTCCAAGGGCGTCACCGTGCGCCCCATCAAGCTGCTGGACGGCGAGTGCGAGGTGAACGAGGTGTTCTTCGACAACGTCGAAGTGCCTGCCGAGAACCTGATCGGCGAAGAGAACAAGGGCTGGACCTACGCCAAGCACCTGCTGAGCCACGAGCGCACCAACATCGCCGACGTGAACCGCAGCAAGCGCGAACTGGAACGCCTGAAGCGCATCGCCAAGACCGAAGGCGTGTGGGACGACCTGCGCTTCCGGGACCAGATCGCCCTGCTCGAAGTGGACATCGTCGCCCTGGAAATGCTGGTGCTGCGCGTGCTGTCCGCCGAGAAGTCGGGCAAGAACTCGCTCGACATCGCGGGCCTGCTCAAGATCAAGGGCAGCGAGATCCAGCAACGCTACGCCGAGCTGATGATGCTGGCCGCCGGCCCCTTTGCCATGCCCTTCATCGAAGAGGCCATGGAGGCGGGCTGGCAGGGCAACTTCCCCGGCGGCGTCACCGCCAACGCGCCGCTGGCGTCCACCTACTTCAACCTGCGCAAAACCACCATCTACGGTGGCAGCAATGAAGTTCAACGCAACATCGTCGCGCAGACGGTTCTGGGCTAAGGAGACAAGAACATGGATTTCGATTTTTCTGACGACCAGGAGCAACTGCGCGACGCCGTGCGCAAGTGGGTGGACAAGGGCTACACGTTCGAGCGCCGCCGCGCTGCCGTGGCCGCAGGCGGTTTTGACCGCGCCGCCTGGGGCGAACTGGCCGAGCTGGGCCTGACCGCCCTCACCGTGCCCGAAGCGCATGACGGCATGGGCCAGGGCGCCATTGATGCGATGGTCGTGGCCGAAGAACTGGGCCGCGGCATTGTGCTGGAGCCGATTGCCCAAGCCTTCATTGCCAGCAGCGTGCTGTCGCACTACGCACCGGCCGACGTACAAGGCGCCTGGCTGCCCCGCGTGGCCAGCGGCGAAGCCCTGGTGGTGCTGGCCCAGCAGGAGCGCAAGGCGCGCTACCGCCTGGACGTTTGCGATGCAAAAGCGGCCAAAGCGCAATCAGGATATGCGGTAACAGCTATCAAAAGCGTAGTGCCCGCTGGCGACAAGGCCGACGCCTTCATCGTGCCCGCACAGCTGGACGGCAAGATCGCCCTCTTCCTGGTCGAGCGCACGGCCAGCGGCGTGACCACGCAGGGCTACGTCACGCAAGACGGCAGCCGCGCCGCCGAAGTGCAGCTGGCCAACGCGCCCGCCACGCTCATCACCACCGACGGCCTGGCCGCGCTGGAACTGGCCGTGGACACCGGCATTGCCGCCGCCTGCGCCGAAGCCGTGGGCGTGATGGACAAGACCGTGGCCATCACGGTCGAATACATGAACCAGCGCAAGCAGTTTGGCGTGTTCATTGCCAGCTTCCAGGCGCTGCGCCACCGCGTGGCCGACATGAAGATGCAGCTGGAGCTGGCCCGCTCGATGAGCTACTACGCCAGCCTGAAGCTGGGCGCCCCCGCCGCCGAACGCCGTGCCGCCATGGCCCGCGCCAAGGTGCAGCTGGGCCAGTCGATGCGCTTTGTCGGCCAGCAAGCGGTGCAACTGCATGGTGGCATTGGCGTGACGGACGAATACATCGTGAGCCACTACTTCAAGAAGCTCACGCAGCTGGAAGTGACTTTTGGCGACACGCTGCACCATCTGGGCGAAGTGTCCGCCCGCATGCAAGACACGGCGGGCGTGTTTGCCTGATGTGAACTGACGCAGGCGCGTAACACCCGCAAACGATGCTCGTGGATTACCCAGTCCACGGGCATTTTTTCTTTTTGGAGACTCCCCCATGAATCACGCATTCCTGTTGCCACGCCGATCCCTCTTGCTGGCAGCCGCTGCGGCCGCCGGCCTGGCGCTGGCAGGCTGCGCCACCCAGAGCCCCAGCCTGGCAGAAGCACCGCCCATCGTCTTTGTGCATGGCAACGGCGACACCGCCGCGCTGTGGCAGACCACCGTCTGGCGGTTTGAGTCCAACGGCTGGCCCCGCGAGCGACTGCACGCCATCGACGTGCCTTACCCCCTGTCGCGCGATGAGGACGCCAAGCCCCAGCCGGGCCGCACCTCGGCCGCAGAGCACATGGCCTACCTCAAGGCCGAAGTGGACAAGGTGCTCAAAGCCACAGGCGCCCGTCAGGTCGTGCTGGTCGGCAACTCGCGCGGCGGCAATGCCATCCGCAACTACATCTACAACGGTGGCGGCGACAAGACGGTGAGCCACGCGATCCTAGGCGGCACACCCAACCACGGCGTGTGGGCGATACCGGGGTTCCGAGAAGGCAACGAGTTCTCGGGCACAGGCCCTTTCCTCAAAGCGCTGAATGCTCCCAAGAACGCGGCGGGCGACGAGGTGAGCGGCCCCGTGAAATGGATGACTATCCGCTCGGACAACAACGACAAGTTCGCCCAGCCCGACGGCCTGTGGATCGGCCAGAAAGGCACGCCCACCAACGTGACCGCCACCGGCCCCGAACTCAAAGGTGCCACCAACGTGGTGATTCCGCGCATCGACCACCGCGAGACTTCGTACTCCCCCGTTGCGTTTGAAGCCACCTACCGCTTCATCACCGGCAAGGCCCCCGCACGCACCGAGATCGCTGCGGAGAAATCCGTAGTGATCAACGGCAAAGTCACGGGCCTGGGGGTGGACTCTGCCGACCCCAAGACCGGCAACTTCAGCAACAACCTGCCCCTGGCGGGTGCCCAGCTGGAGGTGTACGCCACCGACTCCTCCACTGGTGCTCGCACGGGCAACCCGCTGCTGCGAAAGACAGTGGGTGCAGATGGCCAATGGGGTCCGTTGGTGGTTGCACCCGGCGCACCCATAGAGTTCGTAATCACCGCACCTGGATATGCCACCACCCACATCTACCGCAGCGGCTTTCCGCGCAGTAGTGACCTCATCCATCTGCGCGCAGAACGCATGGCCGATGCCGACAAGGGCGCCGAGAGCGTTGTGACCTTGACCCGCCCGCGCGGCTACCTGGACCCGGCACGCGACAAGATGCTGCTGGATGGTGCGGTGCCTGCGGGCGTGCCCGCTGGCGCCGGCGTGGCATCCGCCAAGGTCAAGCCTGCGGGGGGCGTGCGCAGTATTGCCGCCGAATTCAATGGCGAGCGCGTCGTGGGGCAAACATGGCCTGCCGCACAAGGCCACGTCGTCATGCTGGAAGTCAGCCAGTAGTTGGCCGATATTCCGTAGCCTGCTTCAAGGCGACGCATTAATTTGAGGGCACAGGCTCGTCAGTGCGAGTGCCCTGCATGTCCGTGGCTTTCCGCGCGCTTGCGGTCTTCCACGACGTTCACAGTCGCTCCATTTGGCAGCACCATGTCCCCTGCCCGCTGCGTTGCGCCACACGCACCCAACCAGCGGCCCTCGAACTCGGTACGCCCTGGAGCGAAACGCACAGGTTTGGAATAAGTGACCTCAAAGACGCCACGGTAGGCGGTTTGAAGGTCGCCAGACAGCTGCACCGTGGCATCCACGCGGTTGTCGTGCACGTAGCAAACGGTGCGAACCTCACTGCCCAGTGCATTTTTCTTCGCCGTCACATTGTGGCAGTGTTCCTGACCAGGCACGATCGCAAGCAACATGATTGGCTCCGCTTGGCGATCAGTGCATTGCAGGACCTTCTGCTCGCTCGCAGTCGGGTTGCCGCCACTGCGAACGATGACCTCCCAGAGCCCCGACTTTCGCGCCGGCATCTGCTGCGCATTTGCAGATTGGATAGCGACAACACCCATCCACACGCCCAGGCCAGCAAGGCACGACCAGCGTGCGACATGCGCAATCTGTCTCATCAAAAATCTCCAGTAAAAAGGGGCTGGCCGCGCTTGACGGAACACTCCAGCCCCAAGCTTCACGCTTCCTGACAGGCTCAGCGCGCCTGTCGGCGGTGGAAGTAGATGAAGAACGCAGCCATCAATGCTGACAATATCAATAGCCCCCATTCAGACAAAGTTGGAATGGATGCTGGAACGGCGATCGCCACAAAAGTCACGCTCACCGTACAAGACGCGTTGACCGGGTTCGTCGTATAGGTATTGCCAACCAGGGTGCCCCCGCACGCTCCGCCACTGGTTGCGATACGCGCCACAAAACCAGGGTCGGGAGTTACTGTGTAGACCACGGTGTTACCGGGGGCGGCGACATTGGTCACCCCCAGTGGCGTGACAGTGCCATTGGCGCCTGCGGTTGCCGTCACGGTCAGCGGTGCAAAGCTGAAAGCCACATTGCAATCGGCCGTCACTGGGTTGACGGTGTAGGTGTTGCCGGTCAGCACGCCAATGCAGGATCCACTGGCGCTGGCGACGTTGCCTGCGTTGGGGGTGAGCGTGTAGGTCACAGTCCCGCCTACTGGCACCGTGCGTGAGCTGGCGGGAGTCACAGTTCCTCCGGCTCCAGACGTCATGGTGACGGTAGCGGACAGCGCAAAATTGGCGACTACAGCGACGTCCGCAGTCATGGCGGGCACGGTACATGGGTTGGCGGTGCCCGTACATGCACCCGACCAGCCGGTGAAAATGCTGCCCGATGCCGCAGTGGCGGTGAGTATGGCCTGGCCACCGTCTGCTACTGGGAGCGTGCATGAGGCACCGCAGTTCATGCCGGCAGGCACACTGACCACCGTGCCACTGCCCGCACCCGACTTGGTCAGGCTCAGGTTATGCAGCGTTGCGGCTACCGAGTTGGTGTCGCCAGCAGTGTTGTTGGCGGTGTTGCTATCCGTGATGCCTGCGGGAGTTCCAATGTTGAAGACCGTGGATGCCGAAGTTGGCCCAGTCACGGTCGCACCGAAGGTGAGCGTGACACTCCCCCCTACCGGGATGTCCAGCAGGACGCCGCCTCCGGTCAGCGCGCCCGCAGCAGGCGCTCCGCCCTGACACGATCCCCCCCCTGTGCCGCTACATGTCCAGTTGCCCACCGTGAGGCCCGCCACAGTCGGCTGAGTCAATGTCGATCCAATCACAGGAACCGGCCCGTTATTGCTCACCACCACGGTGTATGTGGAGGAGCTGCCCACAGCGGTGGCCGATGCACCATCGCTCACACCGACCACCAAATCCGTCAACGTTGCGCCACTGACAACACGGGTCTGCACCAAGGGGCCCAGTACCGTGCTGGCCCCAGTGGCCGACATGGAGTAAGTGCCATGGTTGAGCGAGTTGGTCGGACTGCTAGTACTTGCACCAGCCGGCACACCCCATACGATCTCGAAAGTCCCGCTCTGGTGGTCGACCAACGAGCCGAAGTCGCAAGTCACCGCACCCGCCGAACCCACCGCCGGTGTCGTGCAGGTCGCGCCGGCAGGTGCTGTCACCGACTGAAACACCGCATCGACGGTGGCAGTGTTGGCAGCGTTCCGCACTTGCGGGCTCTGAGCGCTGACTATGCTGTTGAAAACCATTACCCCGCTGTTGTTGCTATAGGTGTAGGTGTAGGTCACGTTGTCGCTCGGCTGGGCCGTGGTGGGGCCAGTGGCAGTGACCAGCAAACCTGCAAAGAAGGGACCGATCGAATCCACATAGACCTCCCCCGAGTGACCACCCTGACTGCAACCTGCAGCGATCACCTCGACTTCGACGGTATCGCCTACATCCAACAGTCCATTCCCAGGAGCAACGTCAATTGCCTGCCAGCCGGTGTACTGGTAGCCGCCCAGGGTCTGCCATGGCACACCCGGCTGCGCTGCAAAGTTGAATGTGTAGAACAGGCGCGTGCCCTTGGTGACGTTACGCACTTCGACGTAGAAATAGGCTTGCTGCTCAGGGCTGTGGCCGCCGTCCTGGATCACCGGTGCGACAGCCATGCGCAAGTGCACTTTGCCATCCACAGGGTCCACATCGGCAAGCAACATCTGGGCGGACTGCTGGATTCCGCTGGCACGGTTGTTGTTGCCCCGTGCGTTGATCCGTGCGCTGTATGAGCCCTGAAACGGGATGGCGAGGGCTTGTCCTGGTGCGTCCGGCGCGCTCGCTGGCGTACCGGATGCCGTATTCACCACCTGCGTCACCGGGGCTGTGACCGGGGGCTGCAAATTCAGATGGCTTTTCTGGGTGGGAGGAAACGTAGCAATACCGTTGTTGCGGTAGTTGGTCACCGTCCAGCCCGTGAAATCTCCACTTTCGAAATTGCCGTTAACCACCCCCGCCTGTGCGGTGGATGCAAAACACAGCGCCACAACAAAGAGTGCGAACACTCCACGCAGGCAGCGCAGAACTACGGTCCGCAGTGCCATCCAGTTATCGATCGTTTTCAACACTTTCCCCTCTTGGTAAACCGCAAAGCTCCACGGATAGCTGCGGGCTGACTCACACGAAAAATTCGCATCCAACGACTGGCGTGCAGACAAGCCTCTCCCCTCGTTGGCATTCAAGCCATCGAAAGAGATTCGGTATCTGATGGGATGGGTGGGCGGTGCTGCGCCAGTACAGCAGCCGAAGCCCTTGGGCAGGGCTATGTCACGAAGACGAGCCCCTTGCCGAACACTGCACGCACCGGCAAGGGCGTGCCAGTGATTTCCAGGGTTTTGCGGCGCAACCGGTTGAGCGCCGACTCGATACGGTGGAAGTCGTCCTCCAACCCTCTTCCACCCACGGCCTGCATCAAGATCTGCTTGCTGACAACCACGCCCTTTGTCTTGAAAAGACAAGTCAGGAGTTCAAGTTCACGGGTGGTGAGAGGCACCAACATTTGATTGGGCGCGCGCAAGGCCGCGTTCGCAGCGTCGAGTTGCCAGGGCACAGCAACCGACGCGTCGATCTCCCCTTGCAAGCGCTTGCTGCGTAACTGGGAACGGATGCCAGCCACGAGTTCCTGCATGTCCACAGGCTTCACAAAATACTGCAATGCACCGGCATCTAGACCCCTGATCCGACTGTCGAGATCGGCACGGGCAGTCATGAGTACCGTGGGGACGCCCTGAGAAGCTAACCGGGTGAGCAAGCTGAGTCCGTCTTCTCCTGGCAACCCGATGTCGATGATCACCAAATCCACGCGCGACTGCAGCAGACGAACGTAGAAGTCCTCTGCGGACTCCGCGCCCCAAGACTGAAAGCCAGAACGCACCAGAAATCGGCACACATTGCTGCGGATGTCTTCGTCGTCTTCTACGACAGCAATGATGGGTTCAGCAGACATGAGAAAAATGGGAGCGAATCGGGAAGTGAGCTTGCGTAACATTGTGTCAGCGCATCGAACTGCCAGCCATGCACAAGAACTCTCAAGAACTCACAGAATCGATGCATCAAAAGCCCTCACGAACAACGTCCTTCCCTCTGACCGCACTTTGGCTCTGTGTTCTGCTTTGGTGCAGCCTGCTATGCGTACCGGCACAAGCGCTGGAATCGCAAACCAGTTGGCAGCTGGGTTGGGACATCCCCATGGACAGACTGGATGATGAAAGCGGGAACCTGGAACCAGAGGCAATCAGCGCCATTCCAGCGGAACGAGCGACATCCCGACTTAAAGCGCCTTTGAACGGTGGGTATCTGCGCCATACCGTTTGGCTGCGTTTCAAGGTGCCTGCCCTCCCCCCCGAACATGAACCGGGGGATCTGTGGCTGCTCGCACAACCGACCTATCTTGACTATGTGACCCTGTACCAGAAGGGCAGCGATGGTGCGTGGTATCAGCAGGACAGCGGCGATCTGGTGCCCACGGATCGCAAACCGGGCGTTCGGCAACATCTGTTCCGTTTGACGCCTGGCCAAGTGGCTCTCATCCGAATTCGTACGTCCAGTGCGACGCAGTTCCACGCGGACATTCTCGACACCTATGCACTCGCAACCACCGTAGCGTCCGCAGAGCGCCTCATGGGGCTCTACTTCGGCGCCATGGCCGCTCTTCTAGTCGGCATCTGGGCCGCTACCGTCATTTTCCGTACCCGTGCGCTCTTCTCGCTCGCGGTCCTGGTGACCGCCAGTGCAATTCATGTCTTCAACGTGCGGGGTTATTCAAGCCTCTGGTCTCCACCGGACTTCATCTTCTGGGACAGCAACGCGGTGAGCATAGGAGCCTTTCTGCTACCCGCAGCGCTGGCGTGGCAGATCAAGGAGCAACTGACACGCAATACGCCCTACCGGTGGACCGACAGATTTCTGACATTCCTCATCGCTGTGAATGTGCTGGGAGCATTCAGTGGGCCTTTAGGTTTCTACCCTGATGTGGCGTGGGTCAATCTGATCTCTCTGCTGGCCAGCGACATCGTAGGAATATCACTGTGCTGGCTGGCCTTACAGCGGCGAGACCGCCTCGGTCCGCATGTGCTTTTGCTCCTGGCATACGGTCTGCACTGCGTGTGCGGTGTGCCGATCACCATTCTCATGACGGGTCAGATTCAATGGAACGTCGATGCGACATTGATCTGGCAACTTGAGGCCATCGTGTTCACCGCCCTGCTGGCCAGTGCGGTGTTCGTGGGGATGGTGACCCGGTATCGAAAAGCCCAGCGTGCCAAGGACCAGGCCATAGAACGGCTGGCGCTGTCCGAGCAGTCGCTGGAGGAACGCATCCTGCAGCGGACCACGGAGCTCTCGGCGGCCCAAGTCGCGCTCGCGACATCGCTTGAAAGCGAGCGAGCCTTGCGACATGAACAACGGCAGTTCTTCCACATGATCAGCCATGAATTCCGAACACCTCTGACCGTGATCGATAGCGCTGCAGCAGAGCAGCAGAGTTTTCCATCCGCCGAACTGCAGCCGCAGGTAGATCGAGCCGCACAGATACGCAGAGCCAGCAGGCGCCTGACCGCATTGGTCGACAGTTGTCTGATCAATGAACGGCTGGATCACAGCGGCCTCGCGCTGCAGGCATCACCGGTCAAGGTCAGTGACTTGCTTCACCACGCCGCTCAACTCGTGCACTGGTCGCCGCGCCACCACTTGCAGCTTTTTACCGACTCAGCGCCTCTGGAATGGGTCTGCGACGCGACACTGGTGCACATTGCCCTATCCAACCTGGTGGACAACGCTGTGAAGTATGCGACCGCTGGAGAAATATTCATTGCGGCGCAAAAAGGTGAGACAGGACTGCTTGAAATCTCTGTGGCCGACGAAGGCTCTGGAATGTCGCTGGACGTGATGAACCGCATTTTTGAACAGTTTGAGAGAGGCGACCGTACGGACCAAAGCAAGGGATTTGGCCTTGGACTGTGGGTTGCGCGCCGCATTGCACGCCTGCACGGGGGCGACATCACCGTCCAGTCTAGCGAGGGCCAAGGCGCCTGCTTCACATTGACGCTGGCCTCGCAACGCATCAGCCCAAGCGGGAGATGAGGCGCCAGGGTAGCCGCGTCGCCAGAAAGCTGCACAGGCGGAATCCTGGATAATCGACCCTCGCAATTCTTGTTGACACGGGGCCTCCTGTGTCCGGCGCACCGCCCGGCGGTCCATTTTCAAAGTTCCAGTATCCATGAGCGCAACAGCGACAGACCCCAACCTTCAGCACCTGACCCAGGCCCGCGAGCAGATTGCGCAAGGCGATCTCAAGAAAGCCGCACTCACGCTCAACAAAGCCAACGCACAATGGCCTCAGGATCCCCGGGTTTTCATGCTAGGCGGTCTGCTGGCTGAAAAGGCGGGCAACGTTCAAGGTGCTTTTGACGCGCTGCGCAAATCGGTGGCCCTGGCTCCCGACTGGGGCCCTGGACTGCTGGAGTTGGCGTTGCTGCTGGCGCGCCAGAACCAGTTCCCAGAAGCTATAGAGACCGCTGAAAAGGTGGCCGCACTCGAACCTAAGAACCTGCAGGTGCTTGCAGGTGTGATCGATATCGCGCACCGTGCCGGTCATTTGGAAATGGCTGTCCGCCACCTGCAGCGAGGCCTTGAGCTGGTGCCCGGTGATATCGCGCTGCGGCGCTTGCTGGCTCGTGACCTGAGTGAGCAAGGCAAGCACGAGGAGTCCCTTGCGATCTGGGACAGCTTGGTGCAGGAACTGCCTTTGGATCCACAGTCGCTGGTAGGCCGTGTACAGGCGTGCATTGCAGCCGGGAAACCAACCGACGCCAGGGAAAACACGATCGCTTTGCTGGGCTTGGCACCGGCTGACGCGGTGTACCAGTACTACGGACAGCTTGCCGACGGTAAAACGCCTGGGGAACAGCCCCCTGAACTAACGCGTTCTATTTTTGACAATATGGCTGAGTTTTACGATTTGCACGTTGTGCGTGGTCTCAAGTACCAATTGCCCAAGCAAGTCGGAGACAAGATCCTGGCGAGACACCCTGACAAAAAGATCAATGTCCTCGATCTTGGCTGTGGTACGGGGCTGCTGGGGGTGTGCCTGGGTCGCCTGGATGGCGCGCTGGTGGGTGTGGACCCATCGATGAAGATGATTGAGCAAGCAGCGCGACACAACGTCTACGACCGCTTCCATACGGTGAATTTGCATGACGCGCTGCGCGAGACGCCCGGTGCGCTCTATCAGGTGATTGCTGCGCTTGACGTGTTCATCTACGCGGGCGAGGTGGCGCAAGCCATCCCCAACGCGCACCGCGTTCTAACGCCGGGCGGCATGATCGTCTTCTCGTTCGAGTCAGCCCCCGAACAAGGCCCCGACATGGTTTTGCAACCTAGCGGCCGATATGCGCACAAGCGCAGCCACGTGGAAGCAGTGTGCAAATCGGCTGGGTTTGCCACCGTCGAGATCGAGGAAACCGTGCTGCGCGAAGAAAACCAAGCCCCCGTCCTCGGGTTCCTGGTAACCGCCCATAAAGCAGCTTGACCGATTGGCAAGGGGCCGCCACACCGTGCACGCAGGCGGTGTAGACCCGAGCGTCACGTCAACAAACGCGATGACTTCGGCACGTGCGCCATCAAGAACTCCATCTGATCGGCCAGGATGCGCCGGTTGCGCAAGATGAAGTCTTCCCACAGACTGGGTACATAGGGCGCATACAGCAGCGGCATGTGCGCCTGCTCTGGCGTGCGGGGGCCCTTGCGGTGGTTGCAGGGGCGGCAGGCCGTGACCACGTTCATCCAGTGGTCCTGGCCGTTGCGGGCGAAGGGCACGATGTGTTCTCGCGTCAGGTCTTCTTCGTGAAAGTGCCCGCCGCAGTAGGCGCACACATTGCGGTCGCGGGCAAAGAGCTTGCTGTTGGTCAGGCTGGGCTTGAGCTCGAACGGATTGATGCTGGGCACGCCCTTGGTGCCGATGATGCTGTTGATGGCGATCACCGATTGCTCACCCGAGATGGCGTTGTGCCCGCCCCGGAACCGGGCAATCTGGGCACCCGACTCCCAGCGCACTTCCCCGGCGGCGTAATGAATCACCGCCTGCTCCAGCGAAATCCACGATTGGGGCAGCCCTTGGGCTGACAGCTTCAAGACCTTCAAAACACGCCTCCTGGAACACAAAGTACACAAGGATCGGAACGCAGATGTCTCGCGGGCAGCCCTGCGCGGGGCCAGCCGTGGGTCACAATATACTCCGTTTTCGTGACAAATTGGCGTCCTGCGCTTATTGCGCTTGCACAGACCGCTATCAAAAAGATAACAAACCGATGAAGATCTTTCGCGGATTCCACCACCCTGGCATCGCTGACGCCTGCGCGCTGACCATCGGTAATTTCGATGGCGTACACCGAGGTCACCAGGCCATGTTGGCCCTGTTGAACAGCGAGGCCACACATCGGGGTGTGGAGAGCTGTGTGCTCACTTTCGAGCCCCACCCGCGCGACTACTTTGCCGGTGCACACCACAAGCCGGAACTCGCACCAGCCCGGATCGGCACCCTGCGAGACAAGCTCACCGAACTGGCACGCTGCGGTGCGCAGCAGACTGTGGTGTTACCGTTTGACGCGCGACTGGCCGCACAGTCGCCCGAGGCCTTCATCGACGAGGTGTTGGTGCGCGGCCTGGGTGCCCGTTACGTGCTGGTAGGCGACGATTTCCGCTTTGGCCGCCAGCGAGCGGGCGACTACGCCATGCTGGACGCGGCCGGGCAAGCCAAGGGCTTCGAAGTAGCGCGCATGAACAGCTACGAGGTGCACGGCCTGCGCGTGTCCAGTTCCGCCGTGCGCCAAGCCCTGGCGGCGGGTGACATGGAGGCGGCCGCACGCCTGCTGGGGAGGCCCTACACCATCAGCGGCCATGTGGTGCATGGCCGCAAGCTGGGGCGCGAACTGGGCGCTACGGCGGAAGGCGCGGGCGACGGTTTTCGCACCCTCAACCTGCGGTTTGCGCACTGGAAACCCGCCGCCAGCGGCATCTTTGCCGTACTGGTCCATGGTCTCGCTGGCGAGCCCTTGCCGGGTGTGGCCAACCTGGGCGTGCGCCCCTCCCTGGACCCCAATGACGTGAACGGCGGCCGCGTGCTGCTGGAAACCCATTGCCTGCACTGGCCTGCCGAACTGGGTGCCGAAGGGGCGTACGGTAAAATCGTGCGTGTGGAACTACTGCACAAACTGCACGACGAACTGAAGTACGACAGTCTGGACGCCCTGACGACGGGTATCGCGAAAGACTGTGCGGATGCGCGCGCCTACTTTGCATCGGCCCACGCCGCTCCCAACCACACCGAGACCCGGCGCCAGACCACGCGCGACCGAATTTAGGGGGCTGCCTGCGCAGCGCCTGCCCTGCAGGCACTACACCTCCCGCGTTTCGCCCCCCTGTTTCCCCGCATTGCTCCGGGCCTGCCCCGGAATGCCCCGTTTTAAGGCTCCTTCATGTCCGACAACGCCAGTACCCCCGCATCCACCGCCACGGACTACCGCAGCACGCTGAACCTGCCCGACACCCCCTTCCCCATGCGCGGCGACCTGCCCAAGCGCGAGCCGGGCTGGGTGAAGGACTGGGAAGACCAGGGCGTCTACAAGCGCCTGCGCGACGCCCGCCGGGGAGCCCCCAAGTTCATCCTGCACGACGGCCCGCCCTACGCCAACGGCCAGATCCACATGGGCCACGCGGTCAACAAGATCCTGAAGGACATGATCACCAAGGCGCGCCAGCTGGAAGGCTTTGACGCGCTGTACGTGCCTGGCTGGGACTGCCATGGTCTGCCGATCGAAAACGCCATTGAGAAGAAACACGGCCGCAACCTGAGCCGCGACGACATGCAGGCCAAGAGCCGCGCGTTTGCCACCGAGCAGATCGCGCAGCAGATGGTGGACTTCAAGCGCCTGGGCGTGCTGGGCGAATGGGACAACCCCTACAAGACCATGAACCCCGCCAACGAGGCGGGCGAAATCCGCGCCTTCAAGCGCGTGATGGAGCGTGGCTTCGTGTACCGAGGCCTCAAGCCCGTGTACTGGTGTTTTGACTGCGGCTCTTCGCTGGCCGAGTTCGAGATCGAATACCAGGACAAGAAGAGCACCACGCTGGACGTGGCCTTCAAGTCGCACGACCGCGCCAAGCTGGCAGCCGCCTTTGGCCTGCCAGCATTGGCCAAGGATGCGTTTGTGGTCATCTGGACCACCACTGCCTGGACCATCCCTGCCAACCAGGCGCTGAACCTGAACCCCGAGATCAGCTACGCGCTGGTGGACACGGGCGAGCGCATCCTGCTCGTGGCAGAGCCGCTGGTGGCGTCGTGCCTGGAGCGTTACGGCCTCACGGGCAGCGTACTGGCTACCACCC
Organism: Acidovorax sp. 22279; assembly: GCF_052045435.1. Taxonomy (NCBI): domain Bacteria; kingdom Pseudomonadati; phylum Pseudomonadota; class Betaproteobacteria; order Burkholderiales; family Comamonadaceae; genus Acidovorax; species Acidovorax sp. 22279. Next base: position 31,601 of record NZ_JBQEOV010000003.1, on the reverse strand, counting down.
TGGGCAAGAACCTGGGCGGCCTGGAATTTGAGCACCCGCTGTACGACGTGGCCAGCGAAGACGGCAGCTTCGGCTACCGCCGCCTTTCGCCCGTGTACCTGGCCGACTACGCTACGGCCGACGACGGCACGGGTATCGTGCACTCCTCGCCCGCCTACGGTCTGGAAGACTTCAACTCCTGCCGCGCGCATGGCATGGCGCTCGACGACATCCTGAACCCCGTGCAGGGCAACGGCACCTACGCGGCCGACTTCCCGCTGTTCGGCGGCCAGCACATCTGGAAGGCCGTGCCCGTGATCATCGAAGCCTTGCGCAACGCAGGCCGCCTGATGACCACCAAGGACATCACACACAGCTACCCGCACTGCTGGCGCCACAAGACGCCGGTGATCTACCGCGCCGCCGCACAGTGGTTTGTGCGCATGGACGAGGGCGAAGGCGTGTTCACCCAGCCCGGCATGAAGCCCGCCAAGACGCTGCGCCAGATCGCGCTGGATGCCATCGAGCACACCAGTTTCTACCCCGAGAACGGCAAGGCCCGCCTGCACGACATGATCGCTGGGCGGCCCGACTGGTGCATCTCGCGCCAGCGCAGCTGGGGCGTGCCCATCCCGTTCTTCCTGCACAAGGATTCGGGCGAACTGCACCCGCGCACCATGGAAATCATGGACCAGGCCGCCGACATCGTGGAAAAGGGTGGCATCGAGGCCTGGAGCCGCGTGACGACCGAAGAGATCCTGGGCGCCGAAGACGCGCCGCATTACACCAAGAGCACCGACATCCTGGAAGTGTGGTTCGACTCCGGGTCCACCTTCAGCCATGTGCTGCGCGGCACGCACCCCGAGGTGCACCATGACACCGGCCCTGAGGCCGACCTGTACCTGGAAGGCCATGACCAGCACCGCGGCTGGTTCCACAGCTCGCTGCTGCTGGCATCGGCGCTGGAAGGCCGCGCGCCGTATCGCGGCCTGTTGACCCACGGCTTCACCGTGGACAGCCAGGGCCGCAAAATGAGCAAGTCGCTGGGCAATGGCATCGACCCGCAGGAGATCAACAAGAAGCTGGGCGCCGAGATCATCCGCCTGTGGGTGGCCGCCAGCGACTACTCGGGCGACATCGCAGGCGACGAGAAGATCCTGGCGCGCGTGGTGGACGCCTACCGCCGCATCCGCAACACACTGCGCTTCCTGCTGGCCAACGTGAGCGACTTCGACCCGGCCAAGGATGCCGTGCCGTTTGACCAGATGCTCGAGATCGACCGCTACGCGCTCACGCGCGCGTCCGAGTTCCAGGCCGAGGTGCTGGCGCACTACAAGGTGTATGAGTTCCACCCCGTGGTCGCCAAGCTGCAGCTGTACTGCTCGGAAGACCTGGGCGGCTTTTACCTCGACGTACTCAAGGACCGCCTGTACACCACGGCGCCCAAGAGCCTGGCCCGCCGCAGTGCGCAGACCGCGCTCTACAACATCACGCACGCCATGCTGCGCTGGATGGCGCCGTTCCTGTCGTTCACGGCCGAAGAGGCGTGGAAGGTCTTTGGCAGCTCCGACTCTATCTTCCTGGAGACCTACGGCAACGTGGCAGGCGTGGGTGCGGGTGCCGACGAAGGCCTGTTGGCCAAGTGGGCGCGCATCCGCGAGATCCGCGATGCGGTGAACAAGGAGATCGAAGCGCTGCGCGCCGCCGGTCAGGTCGGCTCGTCGCTGCAGGCCACCGTCACCCTCACGGCTGCGCCGGAGGACCACGCACTGCTGGCCAGCCTGGGCGATGACCTCAAGTTCGTCTTCATCACCTCCGCTATTGAATTGGTAGCTGGTAGCGCTTTGCAGATCAGCGTCAAGCCCAGCTCTGACGCGAAGTGCGAGCGCTGCTGGCACTACCGCAGTGATGTGGGCAGCGATGCCGCCCATCCCACCATCTGCGGCCGCTGCACCAGCAACCTCCACGGCGACGGCGAAAGCCGGGCGCACGCGTGATGGCGCGCACAGCACAGGCCGGACGCACCGGCGCGGGCATGTGGCCGTGGCTGGCGTGGGCGGTGTTTCTTCTGGGCGCCGACCAGATCACCAAGACGCTGATCCTCAACCACTACCAGCTGGGCGACTCCACGTTCATCACCAGCTTCTTCAACATCGTGCGCGCGCACAACACTGGCGCAGCGTTCTCGTTCCTGTCGGACGCGGGCGGCTGGCAGCGCTGGCTGTTCACCGGCATCGGCGCGGCGGCCACGATCTTCATCGTGTGGCAGCTGCGCGCGCACCCGGGCCAGAAGCTGTTCAGCTTTGCGCTGTCCAGCATCCTCGGCGGAGCGGTGGGCAACGTGGTGGACCGGCTCATGCACGGCTATGTGGTGGACTTCTTGCAGTTCCACTACGCGGGCTGGTACTTCCCGTCGTTCAACCTGGCGGACTCGGCCATCACGGTGGGTGCGGCCTGCCTGATCCTGGACGAGCTGCTGCGGGTGCGGCGCGAGCGTTGAGGCCACGCTGGCTTTGTTCCCCCTTGAACGGCCCGCTGCATGCGGGCCGCGCTGTTTGTGCGCAGCAACGCACCCTGCGCCGACATGGGCATCTGCTCCAGCGCTATGGAATCAGGAGTATGCTTATGTGTCAGTTTTATGACAGCCCGGTGTGCGCGGTTCTTGCATTGGCCCCTGGGTCTGGTCATCGCAGGGTTTGCGCCCATCACAAGAAGAAGAAACAACGGTTTTCATGAAGCATCTCCTCAATCTCCTGGCAGCCGTGGCGCTGCTGATCTGGGGCACCCACCTGGTGCGCACCGGCATCCTGCGTGTGTTCGGCGCGAACCTGCGCCAGCTGATTGCGCACAGCGTCAGCAGCCGCTTCACCGCTGTGCTCTCCGGCATTGGCGTGACGGCCGTGGTGCAGTCCAGTACCGCCACCGCGCTCATCGTGTCGTCCTTTGTGGGCCAGGGCCTGGTGGGCCTGCCTGCGGCGCTGGCCGTGATGCTGGGCGCCGACGTGGGCACCAGCGTGATGGCCGTGGTGTTCTCCATGGATCTGTCGTGGCTGTCGCCCCTGTTCATCTTTGTGGGCGTGGTACTGTTCATCTCGCGCAAGGACACCGCCGTGGGCCGCGTGGGCCGGGTGCTGATCGGCCTGGGGCTGATGCTGCTGGCGTTGCGCCTCATCACCGAATCGACCACGGTGCTCACCCAGTCGCCCACCGTGCGCACGCTGCTGGGCGCGCTCACCAGCGATCTGCTGCTGGAGATTTTTACCGGCGCCATTCTGGCCATCGTGGCGTACTCCAGTCTCGCCACTGTGCTGCTCACAGCGGCGCTGGCGGGCTCGGGCGGTATTCCGGCAGACGTGGCGCTGGGTCTGGTGCTGGGCGCCAACCTGGGCAGCGGTGTGCTGGCGGTGTTGACCACCATGAAGTCCAACGTGCAGACACGCCAGGTGCCACTGGGCAATCTGTTCTTCAAGATCATTGGCGTGCTCATCATGACGCCGCTCACCGGCCTGTGGCTGCAGCATGTGCGGCTCTACGTGCCCGAAACCGCCGCCCTGGTGGTGCTGTTCCACCTGGCCTTCAATATCGTGGTGGGCATCGTCTGCATTGGCCTGACAGGTACGGTGGCGCGGGCTGTGCAGCGCCTGCTGCCGGTGGAAAAGGCGCAGGCTGCCGCAGGCACCCGTCCCCAGCATCTGGACCCCTCCGCCCTGGCCACGCCGTCCCTTGCCATCTCGTGTGCGGCGCGCGAAGCCCTGCACCAGGCCGATGTGGTCGAATCGATGCTGCTGGGACTGCACAAGGTGATCCGCACGGACGACCTGCAATTGGCAGAAGACCTGCGCAAGCTCGATGACGAGGTGGACGGCCTGTACTCGGCCATCAAGTACTACATGACCAAGATCTCGCGCGAGGCCCTGGACGAGCGCGAGGGCCGCCGCTGGGCCGACATCATCAGCTTCACCATCAACATGGAGCAGATCGGCGACATCATCGAGCGCGTGCTGATCGACATCGAGGACAAGAAGATCAAGAAGGGCCGTCAGTTCTCCGAGGCGGGCATGGAAGAGATCAACGAGCTGCACGCCCGCCTGATCGACAACCTGCGGCTGGCAATGAGCGTGTTCTTGAACGGCAGCGTGCGCGACGCACAAAAGCTGCTGGAAGAAAAAGCCCGGTTCCGCGACCTGGAACACGCCTATTCGGCCACCCACCTGGCACGCCTGTCAGACAACACGGTGCAGAGCATCGAGACCAGCTCACTGCACATCGACCTGATCAGCGAACTCAAGCGCATCAACTCGCTGCTGTGCTCGGTGGCCTACCCCATCCTGGAATCGGCCGGTGCCCTGGCGCCCAGCCGCCTGCGCACGCTCAACGAGCAGAGTTGAAGCCTTTGGGGCCGCAGGCGTATGTTCTTCATGCGCCTGCAGCTATACAAAAGATAGCATCCCAGTTACCTATGCACTGCGCCGCGCATAGCGCTGCGCCAGCACCGCACACACCATCAGCTGCATCTGGTGGAACACCATGATGGGCAGCACGATGGCGCCCACCGCGTGTGATGCAAACAGCACCTTGGCCATGGGCACGCCGCTGGCCAGGCTCTTCTTGGAGCCGCAGAACACCAGCGTGATTTCGTCCTCCTTGGAGAATCCCATGCGCCGCGCGACCCAGGTAGTGGTCACCAGCGCCAGGGTCAGCAGCACGGCGCACACCACCACCAGGCCCAGCAGCGCAGACGCTGGCAGCTGCCGCCACAGCCCCTCGACCACCGCAGCGCTGAAGGCGGTGAACACCACCAGCAGGATGGAGCCCTGGTCCACCAGCTTGAGCGCTGCCGCCCGGCGCTGCACAAAACCGCCAATCCACGGACGCAGCAGGTGGCCCGCCACAAAGGGCACCAGCAGCTGCAAGGTGATGCGGCCGATGTTGGCCAGCGTGTCATGCTGCGCAGCGCCTGCCTGCTGCTGCGCCTCGGGCAGCAACAGGCCCACCAGCAGCGGTGTGATCACAATGCCCAGCAGGGTCGATGCCGACGCGCTGCAGATGGCCGCCGGCATGTTGCCGCGCGCCATGGCCGTGAACGCAATGGCCGACTGCACCGTGGCGGGCAGCACGCACAGGTACAGGATGCCGGTGTAAAGCCCGGGCGTGACCAGCGGCAGCAGCACGGGCCGCAGCGCCCAGCCCAGCAGCGGGAACAGCACAAACGTGGTGCCCACCACCACCAGGTGCAGCCGCCAGTGCGAGAGCCCCGCCACGATGGCATCCCGCGAGAGCTTGGCCCCGTGCAAGAAGAACAGCAACGCCACCGCAGCCACGGTGATCCCCTCCAGCGCCTGGGCCGCCACGCCCGATGCGGGCAACACGCTGGCGAGGGTGACGGTGCCCAGCAGTGCCAGGGTGAAGTTGTCGGGGAGAAAACGGGAACGGGCCATGGGTGACAGCGCAGCGGCAGCGCAAAAAATGCAAAGGGGCATGGGGCACACAAACCCCAAAGACACGCATTGGACCGCTGCCTGATTCCAAAGAGAAATGGATTTCTCTGATGGATTTATGATTCGAGCGCATGAATATCACCCTGCGCCAGCTGCACGTGTTTCAGTCGGTGGCCACCACCCGCAACTTCAGCCGCACCGGCGATGCGGTGGGCCTGACCCAACCGGCCGTGAGCCGCTGCATCACCGAGCTGGAAGCCCAGCTGGGCCTGAAGCTGCTCAACCGCACCACGCGCGAAGTGACGCTGACCGATGCGGGCCAGCGCCTGTCGGCCCGCCTGCCGCGCGTGCTGGAGGAGCTGGAGAACACGCTGCTGGACGTGCGGGAACTGGCCACCGAGCGGCGCGGCCGCGTGCGTGTGGCCAGCAGCCCCACACTGTCGGCCAACCTCATGCCCGACTGCATCGCCGAATGCCAGCGCACCCTGCCTGGGCTGGAGCTGGTGCTGCTGGACCGCATCCAGAGCGCAGTGCTGGCCAGCGTGCTGTCGGGCGAGGTGGACTTTGGCGTGGTCATCGACCCCAGCGAGCGCGAGGCGCTGCACTGCGAGACCATCCTCACCGAACCCTTCTGCCTGGCCTGCCCGCCCGACCACCGGCTGGCGGGCAAACGCAAGGTGCGCTGGACCGACCTGCAGGGCGAAGCGCTGGTGCTGCTGGATCACGAATCCGGCAGCCGCCGCCTGATCGACCGCGCCCTGGCCGAGCACGGCGTGACGTGCACAGTGGCCCAGGAGGTCGGCCACCCCACCACCATCTTCCGCATGCTGGACGCAGGCCTGGGCATCTCGGTGATCCCCACCCTGGCCCTGCCGCCCGAAGGCCTGGCACGGCTGGCGGTGCGCCCCCTGGTACCGCGCGTGGACCGCGAGATCATGCTGGTACACCGGAGGCACCGCGCGCTTTCGCCCATGGCGCAGGCGGCCTGGGATCTGGTGAAGGCGGTGGCGGTGCAGCGCAATGGCACGCAGGCTATTAGCAACAAAGGCCGTTGAAAAAACGGCTCCCAAGGTACTTCCATGGGCATCTTCAGCTGCCCAATAGATCGCAGCCTTCCACACCCATCCCATTCAGCGGACTAGTCGGCCGATTCGTCGCTGCCTAGTCCTTCGACAAGGTACCGCTCCAGCCCAACCACCAGCGCATCAAATGTGTGCCGGCAGCGCGGACTGGTGCGCAGGTCCTCGTGCATCACCACCCAGGTCTCCAGCCCGTATTGAAGCTGCTGCGGCAGCACCCGCACGAGTGCGGGGGCACTGCGCCGGGCCAGTGCTTCCTGGCAAATGCCGATGCCGGCGCCTGCGCGGACAAAGGCCAGCTGCGCCACATCGCTGTCGCTGCGCACGGCAAACCGATCCCGCCGCCACACAGGCAGGGCCCTTTGGGCCGCACGCAAAAAAGGGGTTTCTGCATCAAAGCCGATCAGGCGGTGCTGCGCCAGCTCGGCCAGGGTGGCGGGCATGCCCTGGGCGGCGATGTAGCGCGGATGGGCATACAAGCCCAGCGGGATGGTGCCCACGCGGCGGGCGATGAGTGCGTCCTGTCGGGGTTCGGTCATGCGGATGGCGATGTCGGCCTCGCGCTGCAGCAGGTCGTGCACGCGGTTGCTCAGCACCAGCTCCACCGTCAACGCAGGATGCTCGGCCTGCAACTGCGCGAGGAGGGGCGGCAGCACCTCGACCCCCATCACCTCGCTGGCGCTCACGCGCACTGTGCCGCGCACGCCGTCGCCTTGGCTGTCAGCCGCGCGCACCAGGGCTGCCGCAGAGTGGCCCATGGCTTCGGCGTAGCTGCGCAGGGCCAACGCGGCCTCGGTGGGCAGCAGGCCCTGCTGAGAGCGCGTGAAGAGCACCAGCCCCAGGGCCTGCTCCAGCGCGGCAATGTGGCGGCCCACAGTGGGCTGCGTCACCCCCAGGGCCCGCGCGGCGCCCGACAAGGAGCCCTCTCGCAGCACGCCGAGGTACGAACGGTACAGCTCCCAGCCAATGTCATGGCGATCCGGTTGGTCCATACATAAATGTATAGCCAAGCACTCATTTTCAGCAATTCCATTGGATCGCCCTGGCGCAGACACTGCCTCCATCCACAGGTTTTTTGAAGGAGCATCGAGATGAGCAACAACCCTAACAACCCCATCGGCAGCCGCCCCAAGGTACTGGTTATGGGCGCCACCGGCGGCATTGGTGGCGAGGTGGCGCGCCAGCTTCGTGACCGGGGGTGGGAGGTGGTGGCACTGCACCGCAACGCTGCGCAGGCCAGAGAACAGCGCGACGGGTTCACCTGGGTTCGGGGCGACGCGATGACCCTCGCCGATGTGATGGCCGCCGCCAAGGGCTGCCAGGTGATCGTGCACGCGGTCAACCCGCCCGGCTACCGGCGCTGGAGCGAGCTGGTGCTGCCGATGATCGACAACACGATGGCAGCAGCCCGGGCGCACGGGGCCACGGTGGTGCTGCCAGGCACCGTCTACAACTACGGGCCGGATGCCTTCCCGGTGCTGCACGAAGACGCCCCCCAACACCCCCGCACGCGCAAGGGCGCCCTGCGGGTGGAGCTGGAGCGCAGCCTGCAGCAAGCCACTGAGCCACACCCGCCGGAGGCAGCATGCCGTGTGATCATCGTGCGCGCGGGCGACTTCTTTGGCCCGCAGGCGGGCAACAGCTGGTTTGCGCAGGGCCTCATCCAGCCGGGCCGACCGGTGGCCACGGTAAAGCAGCCAGGCGCGCCCGGCGTCGGGCACCAGTGGTCGTACTTGCCCGACGTGGCGCGCGCCATGGTGCTGCTGCTGGAGCGGCGCGCCGAGCTGCCCGCGTTTGCCCGTTTTCACCTGGCCGGGCATTGGGATGCCGACGGCACGCAGATGGCGGCTGCCATTGGCCGTGTGGTGGTGGCGCGGGGCGGCAAGGCGCCGCGCGTACAGGCTTTTCCGTGGTGGCTGGTTACGCTGGCCTCGCCGTTCGTGACCACCTTGCGTGAAATGCGCGAGATGCGCTACCTGTGGCAGCAGCCGGTGCGCATGGCCAACGACCGGCTGCGGGCGGTGCTGGGCGAGGAGCCCCACACCCCGCTGGACGAGGCGGTGCAGGCCACCTTGCAGGGCCTGGGCTGCCTGCCAGCCTGCTCCGGTAGCAGCGGAAGCGGGCACGCACAGGCCGCACCGGCAACTACACCCCCAGAAACCCCGCAATCACCAGCCCGGCTTCCAGCGTGAACGCCCCCTGGGCCACCCGCTCGCGCACCGCGTCCAGAGGCAGCAGGTCAAAACGCTCGACCTCGCCGTCCTGGTTGTCGGGCTCCATGCCCTGAGGCACCTGGGCGCGGAACCAGTCGATGCGCTCGACCATGAAGCCCGCGCCCCCGCCCTCGCGGCTGGGGCGGCTGAACAGCACCTGGCCCCCGTGCGCCACGTCGGCCAATGCCTCCACCCGCAAACCGGCCTCTTCCCAGGTTTCGCGGGCCAGGGCCTGCGGCAGAGAGTCGGCAGCGGAGACCATACCGCCCATCAGCGTGTCCCACAGTCCGGGGTTGTTAGGCTTGGTCAGGGAGCGCTTTTGCACCCACATGCGACCGTCAGGCGCCAGGCCGACCAAATGCACGGCGCGGGTGGCCACGCCCAACACGCGCACGGCCCCGCGCTCCACGGTGCCGATGACCTCGCCCGCCGAGTTGGTGACCGCCAGCTGCTCGTCGCGCCAGGGGCCACACAGGCCCGCATCTCGCAGCGCGGCGGCCAGGGTGTTGAGGGCATCCGTGGTGTCGGTGGGCGATGCCTGCAAATGCCAAGCAAGGCCCTGAGAATGCTCTGCTTCTGATAGCTGGTAGCGCTTATTCATCAAGCGCTTCAGGCTGATTTGGCTGAAAAAACCGGGCGCTACCGAGCCCACCACCTGCCCCGCCACCACCAGGGGCTGGCGCGGCTGGGCCGGTGGCTGCTGCGCCGCCTGGCGTGCCCCTGCCAGCCACTGGTCGAAGGTGGGCGCCTGTGCGGCCGCGTTCACAGCGTGAGGATGGTGCAGCCGGTGGTCTTGCGTGCTTCCAGGTCGCGGTGGGCCTGCTGCACATCGGCCAGCGGGTAGCGCTGGTCGATGTGGATCTTGACCTGCCCGCTGGCGACCACGGCAAACAGGTCGTCCGCCATGGCTTGCGTGGCCTCGCGCGTGGCGATGTGGGTGAACAGTGTCTGACGCGTGACGTACAGCGAGCCTTTGGCGCCCAGGCTGCCGGGCGCAAACGGTGCCACCGGGCCCGACGCGTTGCCGAAGCTGGCCATCAAGCCGAAGGGGCGCAGGCATTCGAGCGACTTGTCCCAGGTGTCCTTGCCCACCGAGTCATACACCACCTTCACGCCCTTGCCGCCGGTGATCTCCTTCACGCGCGCCGCAAAGTCCTCGGTGCTGTAGTTGATGGCGTGCGCCGCGCCGTTGGCCAGGGCCAGCTGGCACTTGGCATCGGACCCTGCCGTGCCGATGAGCTGCAGGCCGAGCGCCTTGGCCCATTGGCAGGCGATGAGGCCCACACCACCCGCTGCGGCATGGAACAGCACATGGTCGCCAGGCTGCAGGCCTTCCACAGGCCGGGTTTTCTTGAGCAGGTATTGCGCCGTCAGGCCCTTGAGCATCATGGCCGCGCCAGTCTCAAAGCTGATCGCGTCGGGCAGCTTGCACACGCATTTGGCGGGCATCACGCGCACTTCGCAGTAGGCGCCGGGAGGGTTGCTGGCATAGGCGGCGCGGTCACCCACCTTCAGGTGCGTGACGCCCTCGCCCACCGCCTCGATCACGCCCGCACCTTCCATGCCGATGGTAGCGGGCATGCTCAAGGGGTACAGGCCGGTGCGGTGGTACACGTCGATGAAGTTCAGGCCGATGGCGTGGTGGCGGATGCGGACCTCACCGGGGCCAGGCTCGCCCACAGGGACGTCAACGATGTGGAGTTCTTCGGGACCACCGTGCTGGCGGATCTGGACGGCAAGGCTCATGGCTAACGTCTCCTCAAACAAAAAAGGGGGGGGATGTCTCAACGGCGGCCATCCTGCCACGAATCGCACGCGGTTGCCGACGGCCCTTGCAGCACCGGTGCGTGCTGGGGCCTTGTGCCCCGGGCGCAGCAGGGCCCGGGCTGCACCGTTACAGTGCAGCCCCATGACTCAAAAAATCACACCCGGCACGGCCGTGCTGCTGGTGATTCCGCCCCTGCTGTGGGCCGGCAACGCGGTGGTGGGGCGGCTGGTGCATGACCTGATTCCCCCCATCACCCTGAACTTCATCCGCTGGGTGCTGGCCTTTGCCATCCTGCTGCCCCTGGCCCATGGCGTGCTGCGCGCCGACAGCCCGCTGTGGCCGCACTGGCGCCGCTATGCGCTGCTGGGCCTGCTGGGCATCGGGGCCTACAACGCGCTGCAGTACATGGCGCTGCAAACCTCCACCCCCATCAACGTGACGCTGGTCGGCTCCAGCATGCCGGTGTGGATGCTGGCCGTGGGCGCGCTGTTCTTCGGGGCCACCGTCACGCGGCGGCAGGTACTGGGGGCATTGCTGTCGGTGTGTGGTGTGCTGCTGGTGCTGAGCCGGGGCGAGTGGTCACAGCTGCTGGCCTTCCGCCTGGTGCCGGGCGATTTGTTCATGCTGCTGGCGACCATCTCCTGGGCGTTCTACAGCTGGCTGCTGTCTCGCACCAGCGAGCCCACCAGCATCCGGGGCGACTGGGCCGCGTTCTTGATGGCACAGATGGTATTTGGGCTGGCCTGGTCGGGCAGCTTTGCGGGGGCCGAATGGGCCAGCGGGCGCACGCACATCGAATGGGGCTGGCCGCTGATTGCCGCCCTGGCCTTCATTGCTGTGGGGCCTGCGGTGCTAGCCTACCGCTGCTGGGGGGTGGGCGTGCAACGCGCTGGGCCTGCAGCCGCCGGGTTTTTCATCAACCTCACGCCCTTGTTTGCGGGGGTGCTGTCGGCGGCGTTTCTGGGGGACACGCCCAAGGCCTTTCACGGCGTGGCGTTTGCGTTGATTGTGGGCGGGATCGTGGTGTCGTCACGGCGCTGACAAGGCCTTTTGAAACAAAGATCCAGTGGAGCGCTAGTGGATATTGCCTTGTTTGCTACTCAAAACATAGCAATCAAGAGCTACGTTGGAATACGCCTCAGCCTTGCACGGCGGTGGCGGTGGCGGTGGCGGACTCGATCAACGCCTCCAGGTCGGCCACCGGGGTAGGCCGCCCCAGCAGATAGCCCTGGAAGTACACACACCCGTGCCGGGCCAGAAAGTCCTTCTGTGCCTCGGTTTCCACCCCTTCGGCAATCACATCCAGCTCCAGGTTGCGCGCCATGCCCAGAATGGTCTGCACGATCACATCGTCGGTGTGCCGTACCCCCAGGTTGCGGACAAAAGACTGGTCGATCTTGAGCTGGTCCAGCGGCAGCCGCGTGAGATACGCCAGCGATGAATAGCCGGTGCCAAAGTCATCCACCGAAAAGCGCACGCCCTTGGTCTTGAGCATGCCGATCTTGGCGATGGTGTCGTCCACGTTGTCCAGCACCAGTGATTCGGTGAGTTCGAGCTTGAGCAGGTGTGGCTTGGCGCCCGTCTCGCGCAGCACCTCCACCACCCGGGCCACAAAGTCGCGCTGGCGGAACTGCCGCGCACTCACGTTGACCGACACCTGCAGGTGCCGGTACCGCTCGTCCCCCTGCCAGGCCGCCAGTTGCTCGCAGGCCGTGCGCAGCACCCAGTGGCCCATGGGCACGATGAGTTCGCTTTCTTCGGCCACGCCTATGAACTCGCCGGGCGCAACCAGCCCGCGCTCGGGGTGCTGCCACCGGATCAAGGCCTCGGCGCCCACCATGCGGCCATCCAGGTGGAACTGCGGCTGGTAGTGCAGCACAAACTGCCGCGCCGTGAGCGCCATCTGCAGGTCGGTCTCCAGCTGCGCGCGCATGCTGATGACAATCTGCATCTGGGGGTCAAAAAAGCACAGCGCGTTGCGCCCTTGCGATTTGACCTGGTACATGGCGATGTCCGCCTCTTTCAGCAGATCCACCGACGACTGCAGGCTGCCGCCCATCAGCGTGGCGCCAATGCTGGGCGTGCTGTGGTGCGCGTTCCCCCCCAACGTGTAGGGCACATTCAGTTTGCGCAGGATCTTCTCGCCCACCCGGCGCGCCTGGGCGGCGGCTTCATCACGGTGCACCGACAGGTCGCTGAGCATGACCACGAATTCGTCGCCCCCCAGGCGCGCCACCGTGTCCTCGCGCCGCACGCAGGTCTTCAGACGCTGGGCCACCTGGCGCAACAGCATGTCGCCCACCTCATGGCCCCGCGTGTCGTTCAGGGTCTTGAAGTGGTCCAGGTCCAGGAACAACAAGGCGCCGTACTGCCCGCTGCGCACGCTGGCGGCAATGGCTTGCTGCATGCGGTCCATCAACAGACGGCGGTTGGGCAGGTTGGTCAGCGGATCGTAAAAGGCCAGGCTCTCAATCTCCGTGCTGGCCTTGCGCAGCACAGTCACGTCGTGGTAGCTGACGACGAGGCCGCCATCGGGCGTGGCGCGTTCGGTGATCTGGATGGTGCTGCCGTTGGCGTACGACTGTTCACGCGGCTCCGGCTGGTGCTTTTGCCTCTCCAGGCGCTGGCTCACCCACCGCTTGCGCTCATCGTCGGACAGGCGGGGCACATGGTGCTCCACCGTGGCCTCCAGCACCGTTCGGAACGGAATGAGTGGCGTGATCACGCCCTTCAGCCACGGGAGAATCGTCTCCAGCTGGCGGTTCCACTGCACCACGCGATGCTGGCTGTCCAATAGCAAGAAGCCGCTCACCATGGACTCCAGCGCCTGGTCCAGCGTGGCCTTGGACTGCGCAATGGCCAGGCGGGCCTGGGACATCCGGTCCACGTAGCGCAGCGCCAGCACCCCCGCTGCAAAGATCATGGCGATGAACAGCGCGGTGGTCAGTGCAATGGCATCGCGCTGGTCGCGCCAGCCGGCGAGTGCCGCATCCAGCGGAATGCTGGCCGCGATGCGCAAGTCCTGGTACAGGATGGGCCGGAACACCACCAGCGATGGCTCGCCGGTCAATCGCGCAGGGGCCTGCCAGGCCATTCCCCGGTCGACCAAATCTCCGATGGGCGGCGTGAGGGTGGGCGCGGTCACGTCTTCGCGGTTGGGCACGCTCAGCAGCAGTTGCCCGGTGGCGCGCTCCAGCGTGACCTGCAGACCGCTGATGTCCACGCCCTGTACCAGCACCGAGCTCAAGGCCGACACCGGCAGCTCGGCCACGGCCACCACCCGCGAGCTGTCCGCCATGCGCAGGTGGCGAGCGAAGTACAACACTTTCTCGGAACTGGCAAAGCTCACCACCGGCGCGCTGACCATCAGGGTGGATACAGGTTGCTCCAGCACGCTCTCCAGAAAACCGGCCGGCAGTTGCACCAACAGGCTGGCGCCTGCGGGGTCGGACGACGCCAACGCCTTGCCCGTGCTGTCGAGCACCGCCACGTAGCGCACCATGAGGTTCTGCCGCGCCGACCCCCGCAGCCGCTGGCTGGCCGTATCGGCATCCAGCCACTTGGGCATGGCATTGGACAGTCCCAGCAGCTCGTCCATACTGGCCAGCAGCACGTCCACGGCCAGCAGCGAGCGGTTGAGTGCCGCCTCTGCGCCCGCCACGAAGCGGGTGGCCTGGGCCTCGCTATCGGCCAGCGCGGCCTGGCGGGCATTCCACGCCAGGGTACCGGCCACCGCCACCACGGCCGCCACAAACACTGCAGCGCCCGCCCAGACATAGGCCTTGATGCGCGAAGGTGCGGCGGACTCTGTCATTTCGCAGGCGCTGCCTGCAGCCCACGCACTGGCCCGATGGTCTGGTTCCAGACCTGCGCGCAGCGAGCGCCGCAACGCTGCACCCAGCGCGGCAACACGGTGGATTCAAGGATCTCCTGGCGCCTGCGCTCATCCTGGGGCGACACGGGCACCACCACCATGCTGCCCTTGGTGCCAGCGCTGCAGGTGGAGGCACCCCGGTTGCAAGCCAGTCCGTCGGCAGTTTCACGCTCGGACTCAGCCCAGATGGCAGCTTCCAGGCGGGGCAGCTCGCGCTTGAGCAGCGTGCGCAGGTCGGCCGGCAGCGCCGCCCAGGCGGCCTGGTTGGCACCGAACACGGCGAGCCCCCAGGTCACCGGCAGGGTGTGCACGTGGGTGGTGAGCGACGGCAGGCCAAGCATGTTGCCCGACATGGTGCCGGTGATGGCGCATTCGGTATTGCCCGCGGTCAAGCTCGGCACGATCTGCGAAAAACTGGTCAGCACGGGCACCCCGCCCAAGGCGCCCACAAAGTCGGCCTGGCTGGCTGACGACACTCGCACGCGGCGGCCAGTGAGTTCGGCCAGCGTGCGCAGTGGCTTCTTGCAGAACACCACCTGCGCCGGGTACACATAGATGGCGAGTGCCTCGACGCCATGCTGCTCACGCAACGCCTTTTCAAGGTAGGGGCGAAACGCCGCCAGCGTGGTCTTGAGCGTGGCAAGGTCGGGGTTCAGTCCGGCCAGGTCAGGCGCTGTGTATTCGGGGTATTGCGCGGTGAACGAACTCATCAGGGTGGTGCCAAAAGGAACCACGCCCAGCTGCAACAAACGCAGCATCTCGGCCCCGGGCACGCCGGCCCGGTCAAAGGGCACGATCTCTGCCTGGAAGCGCCCGGCACTCAGGCGAGAAAGCTCCTTGGTCCAGAAGGGCTCTTCCTGCCGGACGTACTGGCTGATACCGGCCAGACCGCCCACGATGCGCAACCGGTACGGAGCTACCGCTGCAGTGCCCGCACCCGCCGCGCTGGCCGCATCGGCGGCCTGCACAGCTGCCCCAACGCTCAGCGCCAGACACAGCAGGGTGCATTGGCGTTTCAGGCGCAGCAGAAAGGGAGTGTGGACAGATTGCATGGCGGCGGACAGTGGCAGGCGCTGGCCCGCAGTATTCCACCAATTATTCAGCGCTCCGGTAAAGCTGTCGGCAAAACACCACGCCAGCTTCCGTTCTGCGGGAGCACTGCGCCACACAGCCCACCAGCCGGGCCTCGTCGGGCCCGGCCTGCGTCAGAACGTACCGGGGTAGGCACCACCGTCGGCCAGCACGTTCTGTCCCGTCATGTAGCCCGCGTGCACGCTGCACAGGAAGGCGCAAATGGCACCAAACTCTTCGGCAGAGCCATACCGCCCTGCCGGGATCTGCGCCTGCTGCGCGGAGCGCACATCCTGGACGCTCTTGCCCGCCTTGCTGGCGGCTGCCGTGACGGTGGCTGCGAGCCGGTCGGTGTCGAATTTACCAGGCAGCAGGTTGTTGATGGTCACCCCACTCGCTGCGATCTTGCTGCGCGACACACCCGCCACAAACCCCGTGAGACCACTGCGCGCGCCGTTGGACAGGCCCAGGATGTCGATGGGCGCCTTCACGGCGCTGGAAGTGATGTTGACGATGCGGCCAAACCCGCGTTCAGCCATGCCATCCACCGTGGCCTGGATCAGTTCGATAGGGGTCAGCATATTGGCGTCCACAGCCTTGATCCAGGCGTCGCGGTTCCAGTCGCGGAAGTCGCCGGTGGGTGGGCCGCCTGCGTTGGTGACCACGATGTCGAAGTCACGGCCCGGTCCTCCGGCCACCGAGAACACCGCCGCACGCCCTTCGGGCGTGGTGATGTCGGCCGCCACAGCCAGCACCTGCGGCGATGCACCCTTTTGGCCGCTGGCGCTAGTCTTGTTTGCACTTTCAGCTATCAAACGAGTAGCAGCCTGTTCGAGTGCCTCGGCACTGCGGGCGTTGATGACCACATTGACACCCTCGTGCACCAAAGCCTGCGCGCAGCCATAGCCCAGCCCCTTGCTCGCGCCACACACCAGCGCCCATTTGCCTGCAATACCCAAATCCATAACAATCTCCTGGTTGCACACTGATACAAGTGTGCTTTGTTAAATCATAGTTGGAGAGCATCACCATGAACCGGCCGCACTGGAAAGCCCTGGCGCCTTGGCTGGCATCGGCCGCGATGGCCCTTTTGCCACTGCTCTGCACCACAGCGCATGCGCAGGAGGTTGCCGTGGTCAAACGCGCCACCCAGCTGCGCGACAGCCCCGCAGAAAGCGGCGCCAGCGTGGCACCCCTGGAGGCCAACTCAGTAGTCACGCGCAGCAGTGAGCGCAAGGGGCCCTGGACCAAGGTCAGCACAGCACAAGGCGCTACGGGCTGGGTCCATATGTTTGACCTGGGCCCCCAGTCAGGCGCTGCACCGGCCACTGGCAATGCCGCAACGAGCGGAATGCGAGGCCTTGGCAGCTTGTTCGGCGGAAACAGCGGCGGCACCACGACAGCCACCTCCACCGTGGGCATCCGGGGTCTGGGAGCCGAAGACATCGCCAAGGCGCAACCCAACCCGGCTGCCGTGACCCAGGCCGAGGGGCTGCGGGTCAACGCCGACCAAGCCCGCCAGTTCGCCAGCAATGCGTCGCTGCAGCCACGCAACGTGGCACCCCTGGCGGAGCCGCCCCGGCCCTCCTCCAGCAGCGGATCGGGGGCGACAGGCTCGTCCAACAATCCGTCCGACCCCAATTTCAGCCCCAACTGAGCGAGAGCTGCCATGCGTCTGCCCCCATCCCTCTCCCGCACCCGGCTGCTCGCTGCGGCGTGCACCGCCCTGGCCCTGACCCTGCTCCCCAGCCAGGGACAGAGCCAGGGGGTCATGAATCTGCTCAACGCCCTGGGTGGTGGCAGCCCCACCAGCAACACCGGCGGAGGCCTGCTGGGCGCCATCACCGGTGGAGGCAGCCCCGCAGGCCAGGGAGATGACCTCATCAGCATGCTCACCCGTTCGGTCGAGAGCATCGACGAGCCCCGCGAGATCGAAATCGGCCGCCAACTCTCGGCCGTGCTGCTGGGCAGCAAACCCCTGCACCCGGACATGGCACTGCAGCGGTATGTGAATCAGCTCGGGCGCTGGATCAGCCTGCAATCGCCCCGCCCCAACCTGCCGTGGACCTTTCTGGTGCTGGACGACTCGGGGTACAACGCCTTTGCGGCCCCGGGGGGGTATGTGTTCGTGACCAAGGGCCTGATCGACCGCTGCGCCGACGAGGCCGAGCTGGCTGGCATCCTCGCCCACGAAATCACCCACGTCACCGCCAAACACCACCTGCTGGCCATTCGCAAGACGGCACAGTCGGGCATGCTGACCCAGTTGGTGGCTTCGCAGATCAAGACCAACGCCGTGGGCAACGTGGTGGCCTCGCAATTTTTGGCACTGGGGCGCAACCTGTACGCACGCGGCCTGGACCAGACCGATGAGTACGATGCCGACCGCACTGGCGTGGCCCTGGCCACCCGCGCGGGGTTTGATCCCTATGGACTGGTGTCGGTGCTCCAGCACCTGCGCACCGCCACGCCTGACAACCCGGCCTTCACGCTGGCACTGGCCACGCACCCGCCGGCACAGGCGCGCCTGGAGCAACTGGAGCTGGCCATGGGCAAGAACCTCGATGGATTCACCGGCACGGCCCCCGTGACGGTGGCCCAGCGTATGAATCCCAAGACTGCGCCCGCAGCAGCAGCGGTGCCGTCGCCTGCCGCACCGGCCGAGGCACCAGCCCGCAGCAAGGCAGCTCCCAAAAAGAAGACGTCATAAAAGCAAGCAGGGCGGCCCTTGTCACGGCGCCCCAAAGGGCTGCGGGATGTGGGCTGTCAGACCCTGCGCGCCATGCGGGTAAAAATGAAGATACCCGCGACCACAAGCACCGTCCCGGCAGCGACCCACACCGTGAACGGTTCGCCCAGAATCCACACGCCCATGAGGATGGTGGACAACGGGCCCACCATGCCCGTCTGCGCGGCCATGCCTGCGCCGATGCGCTCAATGGCCATCATCACCATCAGCACGGGCGCGGCCGTGCACAAGGTGGCGTTGAGCACCGACAGCCAGATCACCTCAGGCGCAACGACTGCCGCATTCAGCGGCCGCAGCACCACAAACTGCAACAGGCAGCACAGGCAAGCCACGGTGGTGGCAAGCCCCACCAACCGCAGCGCGCCCAGGCGCTGCACCATCTCGCCGCTGTAAACCAGATAGATGGCATAGCTGACCGCGCTCAGGAACACCAGCAAGGTGCCCCAGGCAGCATTGGCACCCTGCAGGTTGGCCTCGTGGCCAAACACCAGAACCACGCCGCTGTAGCTCACCAGCATGCCTGCCGCCTGGGCCCAGCGGATACCACGCCCGTACAACACCCAGCCCAGCAACACGACCAGCGTGGGGTTGAGGTACAGGATGAGGCGCTCCAGGCTGGCGCTGATATAGGCAAGCCCTGCAAAGTCGAGAAAACTCGCCAGATAGTAGCCGGTGACACCCAGGCCCAGCACGCCCAGCCAGTCCTTGCGGGTGAGCGGCGGTTTGCCCCGGCTGGCCCACCAGGCCATCACGGCAAAGATGGGCAGCGCAAACAGCATGCGGTACATGATGAGCGTGACCGCATCCACCCCATGGCGGTAGGCCAGCTTGACGATGACGGCCTTGCCGCTGAAGGCGATGGAGCCCAGGAATGCCAACACAAGGCCGGAGGCAATGCTCTTCTTTTCAGTGGTCACGGGTACGAAGGGACGCAAAGCGCCTGCTGAAGTATCTGCCGGACAGTGGTCGCCGGAGCGTTGCGCCCAGTGTGACACGGCAAGGCTGGTGCAGGCCATCGAACCTCTGCGCGGGCGCCCCCTTCATCAACGATGGCTGACAAGCCAAAGTGCACCCCGTGCCGCTCGACAGATCGGTGGGCCAACCGCCTTAGCGGTGTTTGTGGAACACCCGCTGGTGCAGCCGCCGCAGTGACCACCACACCCCTGCCGCCACCACCGGAATCGCGAGGGCTGCCGTGGTCTCCGGCGACAACGGCCAGCCCAGTTTTTGCGCGCCCTTGGCCAGATAGCTGACGAGCCCGACGATGTAATAGGTAATGGCCGCCACAGACAACCCCTCCACGGTGGACTGCATCTGCAACTGCAGATCCTGCCGGTGGTTCATGGTGGTCAGCAGCGCCTGGCTGCTTTGCTGCTGTTCGATCTCTACCCGGGTGCGCAGCAGGTTGCTCATGCGCGATACGCGCTGCGACAGCGCATCCTGCCGACGGGTTGCCCACTCACAGGTACTCCGAGCAGGGGTCAGGCGCCGGTCCATGAACTCCCGGATGGTCTGCATGCCCGCCAGGCGGGACTCGGCAATGTCCTGGATACGGCGGTCCAGCAATTCAAAGTAGGCACTACTGGCCGAGAAGCGCGAGTGCGTGGCGGCGTACTGACTTTCCACCTGCCCGGCCAGGCGCGTCAGCCGATCGAGCAAGGCGGGCTCGTCGTCACGGTTGGCCGTGCGGATGGCTTCAGCCAGCGCCGCCAGTTCGCGCTCAGCAAAGGCCAGCACGCTGGCAGCCTCGCGAGCGGCAGGCAGGCCGAGCAAGGCAGCCATGCGGTAGGTCTCGATTTCCAGCAGGCGCTGCACCAAACGCCCCAGGCGCCGTGGTGTCATGCCCCCTGCGAGCAGCACCATACGCGAAAAGCCGTCGGCGTGGATCGCAAAGTCGGTGTACACCTCACCATGCCCGTCGGCCACGGTAGAAGCTACCAATGTGTCTTCGTGCAGAACATGCTTGACCAGAGAGCCCGATCCAAAGGTGTGTGTGGGCAGCACCCACAGGTTCAGGCTGCACAGGCACTGGCCGGGCAAAGCTGCGAGCCAGTCGTGCGGAACGGAATCCACGGCACTGACCGGCTCCCGCTCTCCAAAAGCCTCCACCGGCGCCGGGACCATGAAGGTCCAAGTGACGAATTCGGTGTGCATCTCCCAGCGCATCCGAAAAGCGCCCAAGTCCATCCGCAAGTGGGTGGTCTGGGCGTCGGGAAGCGCCATGTGGTGGTCCCGCAGGAGCGCGGCCACATGGGCCCGGCTGGCCTCACGCCCTGCCGCATCGGCCAGCATCACGATGTGGGCGATGGCCAGCGGGGCATTCATCGCCTCGGGCGGGCGGGCGTGGATTTCGTTGTGCAGCATCGCCCGGTGCGGGTGCTGCGTGGGATGAAACGGTGTGGACATGCGGACCTCTGCCCGCAATTGTGTACTGGCGACAGCCGTACCACGTGGACGCCACTGCCCAAAAAACAACGGCACCCGAAGGTGCCGTTGATCAGGGTGAGAAAAGAATCGGAACCGATCAGTCTTCCACAAACGCTTCTTCGCGCTTGTTCTTGACTGAAGGCAGCAGCACGATGATGAGCAGCAGTGCCGCAGCCGCCAACAGGCCAGCCGACAGCGGACGCGTCACAAACACGCTCCAGTCACCACGCGACAGCAGCAGCGCACGGCGCAGGTTCTCTTCCATCATGGGGCCCAGAATGAAGCCCAGCAGCAAAGGTGCAGGCTCGGTGCCCAACTTGTGAAAGATGTAGCCAATCAGACCGAACGCACCCACCATCCAGATGTCGAAGGTGTTGTTGTTGGTGGAGTACACACCCACCGCGCAGAACAGCACGATGGACGGATACAGCCAGCGGTAAGGCACGGTCAGCAGCTTGATCCAAATGCCTATCAGCGGCAGGTTCAGGATCACCAGCATGGCGTTACCGATCCACATCGAAGCGATCAGGCCCCAGAACAGTTCGGGGTTGCTCGTCATCACCTGGGGACCAGGCTGGATGTTGTGGATGGTCATGGCACCCACCATCAGCGCCATCACGGCATTCGGCGGGATACCCAGCGTCAGCAGAGGGATAAACGAGGTTTGCGAACCTGCGTTGTTGGCCGACTCAGGGGCCGCTACACCGCGGATGTTGCCTTGTCCGAAGGGCACTTCGCCAGGACGCAGCTTGGTCTTCTTTTCCACCGTATAGGCAGCAAAAGCGGCCAGCAAGGCACCACCACCGGGCAAGATGCCCAGAGCAGAACCCAGCGCTGTGCCCCGCAGCACAGCGGGGATCATGTTCTTGAAGTCTTCCTTGGTGGGGAACAGACCTTCCACCTTGGCAGTGAACACCTCACGCTCATCATCGGGGCGCGAGAGGTTGGCGATGATTTCACCGTAACCGAACACACCCATGGCGATGGTCACAAAACCGATGCCGTCGGTCAGCTCAGGGATATCGAAGCTGAAGCGCGCCACACCCGAGTTCACGTCGGTCCCCACCAGACCCATCAGCAGGCCCAGCACGATCATGGCCACCGCCTTGAGCAACGAACCCGAGGCCAACACCACGGCACCGATCAGGCCCAAGGTCATCAGCGAGAAGTATTCGGCAGGGCCGAACTTGAACGCCACTTCGGTCAGCGGAGGCGCAAAGGCCGCCAGGATCAGCGTGCCCACGCAGCCCGCAAAGAACGAACCCAGGCCCGCAGCCGCCAGCGCCGGCCCCGCTCGCCCCTTGCGCGCCATCTGGTAACCGTCAATCACGGTCACCACCGACGAGGACTCGCCTGGCAGGTTCACCAGAATGGCGGTGGTGGAACCACCGTACTGGGCACCGTAGTAAATACCAGCCAGCATGATCAGCGCCGCCACCGGGGGCAGCGCATAGGTGGCGGGCAGCAACATGGCGATGGTCGCCACCGGGCCAATGCCTGGCAACACGCCAATGAGCGTGCCGAGCAAACAGCCCACAAAACAGTAAATCAGGTTCTGGAAGGTGAAAGCAACACCAAAACCCAACGACAAGTTGTTAATAAGATCCATGGTCGGTGCTCCTGCTTAACCTGCGATGAAACTCGGCCACACAGGAAACTGCAGCTTGAGCGCCCACACAAAAGCCACATAGCTGCCGATGGCCAGCACGGTGGCGAGAACAAATACGGCCTTGGCATTGAACTCATTGCCAGCCAGGCTGGAGATGAAGGTCAGTGCATAGATGCCCACGATGAGCCCCATGGCTGGAATGCCCAGGCTAGGCAAGCCGCCCAGCAGAATGCCGAAGGCAAAGTTGGCGGCCAGGATGAAGAACAGCGGCTTCCAGGCCCATTTGCCGATCTTGTCGCCGTCGGCGGTTTCCACGGTAAGCGCCTTGAAGGTGATCACGCTGCCGATGAGGGCCAGCAAGATACCCAGCAACAACGGGAAGTAGCCAGGGCCCATGCGCGCGCCCGTGCCCACGTTGTAAGTGGTGGCACCCCACGCAAATGCGACCCCGACGCCCATGAACATGAGCCCGGACGCAAAGTCTTTATTACTCTTGATTTTCACGAATTGTCTCCTTGACGGAATTCTCGACTGCGCGATTGTGCTGGCAAGGAGGGGGCGGCGCGATGTGGATTCCACCTACATCCGGTAACGCCTGGCAGGCATGCACCACCGGGCGAGTCGCCCAGGAGACTGTCTCGAAAACCACTCTGGAAGACGGCTGGCCAACCGCAGAGGAATGACCGCCCCTCCCCTTCGCTCACTCCAGAGGCGGCGTGGCAGCAATCACCTCTTCCATGGTGGTTAGCCCCTCCGCCACGCGCAGCGCACCCGCCAGGCGCAAGGGACGCATGCCGTCTTGCACGGCCTGGCGGCGCAGTACGTCAATGGAAGGCGCCTGGGTGATTTTGTCCTTGAGCGCCTCACTGACGGTGAGCAATTCATAGAGCCCCATGCGGCCCCTGAAACCGCCCATGCGGCAATCCACGCAACCGACCGGCTTGTACGGGTGGTAGCTACCACTGATCTTCCAGGGCTTGACCACCTCGGTCAGGGCTTCGCGGCTCGCGGCCTCATCCTTTTGTTTGCAGTGCTTGCACAGCGTGCGCACCAGCCGTTGGGCCAGCACGCCCAGCAAGGTGGCATTGATGAGGTACGACGGAACACCCAGCTCCATCATGCGGGTGATGGCGCTGGGGGCATCGTTGGTGTGCAGGGTAGAGAACACCAGGTGGCCTGTCAGCGCCGCCTGGATGGCCATCTCGGCGGTCTCCAGGTCGCGGATCTCACCCACCATGATGATGTCAGGGTCCTGCCGCATCAGGGCGCGCAGGCCTTCGGCAAAGTTGAAGTCGAGCTGCGGCTGCACCTGGGTCTGGTTGAAGCTGGGCTCGATCATTTCGATGGGGTCTTCCACCGTGCTCACGTTGACCTCTTCGGTGGCCACGCGCTTCAGGGTCGAGTACAGCGTGGTGGTCTTGCCCGAGCCCGTGGGGCCAGTCACCAGGATGATGCCGTGCGGCCGCTTGACCAACGCCTCCCAGCGCTGCGCATCGTGCTGCGCAAAGCCCAGGGCATCAAGGTCCTTGACCGCGTTGTCCGGGTCAAAAATGCGCATGACCATCTTTTCGCCAAACGCAGTGGGTAAGGTGGACAGGCGCATTTCCACCTCTTCGCCCCGCTGGTTGCGGGTCTTGATGCGGCCGTCCTGTGGGCGGCGTTTTTCCACCACATCGATGCGACCCAGCAACTTGATGCGCGCCACCATCGCGTTGTGCACGCCCATGGGCATCTGGTAGACCGGGTGCAGCACACCGTCGATACGAAAACGGATCACGCCCTGGTCGCGGCGCGGCTCCAGGTGAATGTCGCTCGCACGCTGGTCAAACGCGTACTGCCAGAGCCAGTCCACCACCTTGACCACGCCCTGGTCGTTGGCATCGAGCTGCTTGTTGCTTTTGCCCAGCTCCACCAGCTGCTCAAAGCTGCTGCCACCCGAGTTGCCGCCAGCCTTCTGCGCGGCGCGCACCGACTTGGCCAGCGCAAAAAATTCGGCCGTGAAGCGGTGGATGTCTTGGGGGTTCGCCACCACCCGACGCACCGAGCGGCGCGACTGGCGCTCCACCTCGGCCACCCAGTCATCGATGAAAGGCTCGGCCGTGGCCACCACCACTTCTTTGCTGGTCACCTGCACGGGCAGCACCTTGTGGCGTTCCGCATAAGTGGCGCTCATGGTGTCTGCTACGCGCCCCACATCCACCTTGAGGGGGTCGATGCGCAGGTAGGCGAGGCCCGCACGTTGCGCCAGATACTCGGACAGCGCCTCGATGTCGAGCGGCTTGCTGTCGCTGGCGCGCTCCATGGCCACACTGGCCAGGCGCACCAGGGCATGCTGGGAGCTCTCGGCCTGCGAACAGCGGGCGATGGTGCGTTGCGCTTCCTCGCGCGAGATCACCTTGTCATCGCTGAGCCACTGCACCATGCGGCGCCAGTCCACCGGGCCAATGTGTGAAGCCGACTTCAGCCGGTCAGGAGTCACGACAGGAGCATTCATTGCAAGATTCCTCTCAGGGGTTCACAGGCTTGAACACCCGCAGCCATTTGGTGGTGGGCAGGTCCCACCGCGCCTGGATCGCCTCGGCCCGCTCGGCCAGTTCCGCGCGCTTGGGCCGCGTGGGGGTGCGCTGGGCCAGCACCACCGTGTTGCCTTCACGCGTGGGCTTGAACGCCCACAGCGCATCGTTGCCAAACGCCTGGGACATGCTCTGCAGGCTGCGGTCAAAGCTCGACGCGCGGCCGAACAGGTTCACGGTCATGCAGCCCGTCTCCGTGAGCAGTGCGCGGCAGTCGGCATAAAAATCGGGGCTATCGAGCACGGG
The DNA here is from genome assembly GCF_052045435.1 of Acidovorax sp. 22279. Lineage (NCBI taxonomy): Bacteria > Pseudomonadati > Pseudomonadota > Betaproteobacteria > Burkholderiales > Comamonadaceae > Acidovorax > Acidovorax sp. 22279. The sequence continues at coordinate 6,575 of NZ_JBQEOV010000003.1, read as the reverse complement.
GGCCGCAGCCTCGTGGTCATACAGGTCCACAGCCAGCGCATCCACTGTGCCCAGCCACATGGGGTTCTGGATCTCCTTGGACGCGTCGGCCAGCACCACGCGCAGCTTGGGGCCGTCGGGCGGCAGCTTGAACCACTGGCGGCACACGGCCAGCACCTGCGGGTTCAGCTCGATGGCGGTGGTGCAGATGCGCAGCTTTTTGTGGCAGAACTTGGTGATGGCACCCGCCCCCAGGCCCAACTGCATGGCATGGCCCTTGGACACCTGCGCCAGGTCGGCAAACAGCAGCCAAGCCATCATGCGCTGCACGTATTCCAGCTCCAGGGCAAAGGGCTCGTCGATGCGCATGGAGCCCTGGATCCAGGGTGTGCCCAGGTGCAGGTGGCGCACTTCGCCGTCGTCAGACACGCTGACTTCGGGCAGTTCTTGCAAGGTTTCTTTTTTACGGGCCATTCACAGCAATCCGTGCCGGGCCATCACATCGGCCCAAGCGGTCAATTTACGTTCAAAACTCCAGGAGGCGTTGGCCGGGCTGGTCGATGGCAGCCGCACGGCCTCGATGGCACGTGCACCTGACGTGCCCACATCATGCGGCAAGAGCGTCGGCTGCCCGGCAGCTCCCAGCGCGGCAAGCGCCGCCGGCGCGTGCCGAAAACTCTCCGCACCGTTGTGCGCCAGCGCGGCCAGCCGGGGGCACACGCTGCGCAGCGCCGCAAAGTCGTTGAGCCGGGCGTTACGGATGCTGGTGTCCAGGCTGCCCTCGCGCTCGCAGCTCTGGTACACGTCCCACAGGCCCAGGCCGCGATCCAGCAGCCAGGCGCAGCGGTCTGCATACCCATCCGGCCCCGTCGGGGGCAAGGGATGCTGGGGCCACAAGGCCTGCAGGATCTTCCAGAAATGGTTCTGGGGGTGCGCGTAGTACTGGCGGGCTTGCAATGACGCAGCCCCCGGGAAACTGCCCAGCACCAGCACCACGGTGCCCGCACCTGCCACCGGCGGCAGGCCCAGCCAGCGCGCGGATGGGCCGACGGCGTCAGGAGTGGCGGCCACAGACGGATCGGCGGCAACAGGGACTGGGGACATGGGGCAATTTTGGCCCCAAAGGGCCGTCAGCCCCGTCCGGCAGCACAAAAAAGATAGCTGTCGGCCCTTTGCCACAGGGCGTCAAGCTCCCAAATTTCTCCCCATTTATCATTTTTTTGCCGATCCCTCATCCACCCTGCAATCGCTACCCGTCTGTCAGCAGCCCCTCCAACCGGGGCAAGGCGGCCAAGGCATTGGCCCTGGTGCTGCCAGCCAGCGCCGGCACAGACTCGCCGCGCAACTGGGCCACCACGGCCGCAATGCCGGGTAGTTCCCCCGGACTGTTGCGGCCCTGGGGCCGCCCTGCAGCGCGCTCAGCCGCCGTGGTGTAGAGCCAGTGGGGCGGAATGTCAGGCGCGTCGGTCTCCAGCACCAGGGCATCGCCGGGCAGCTCGGTGGCCAGACGGCGCAGCTGCAGGGCACGGTCATAGGTCACCGCACCGCCAAATCCCAGCTTGAAGCCCAGACCGATGAACGCTTGCGCCTGCTGCAGGCTGCCGTTGAAGGCATGCGCAATGCCGCCGCGCACCGGCAAATCCCGCAGGCCCTTGAGCAGCTTGTCGGCAGAACGGCGCACATGCAGGATCACCGGCAGGTCAAACCGCCGGGCCAGCTGCAGCTGTGCGCGGTAGAACCGCTCCTGGCGCGCCGGGTCGAGGCCCGGCACAAAATAATCGAGGCCGATCTCGCCAATCGCCACCAGGCGCGGGTCGGCGTGGTGCTGCTCCAGATACCCGGCCAGATGCTGCAGGTCCTCCTCCTCGGCGCGCCCTGTGTAGAGGGGATGAATGCCCAGCGCATAGCTGTCCCCATGCTGGTGCGCCAGCGCCCGCACGGTGTCCCAGTTGCTGCGCTCCACGGCCGGAATCACGCAATGGCAAACGCCTTGCGCCGCAGCCTGCGCACGGACCGCACTGCGGTCGGCATCGAACTCGGGTGCGTCGAGGTGGCAGTGGGTATCGATCCAGGCGGTCATGCGCCGATGATGCCCGATGCAGCCTGCAAAGGCTGCGGTCGCAGGGGACGGTGGGCCCGTGTAGCCCTGCATGTGCATTTGCCCGCAAACCGTGCTACTGTCATTTGCGTGCGCCAGGCCCTGGCGTGTACGAGCAAAGGTGACAGGATGCCCCGGCCCGCCCTCTACAGCAGCTCCCGCCCCGCCCGCAGCCGCACGCCTGCGGCGGTGGATGCCACCGAAGCCGTGGCCTCCACAGCGCCGCCCGCAGATGATTCGCCAGCGAAGAACGCCGCCACCGCAGCCGCCACGCCCCCGAATTCCCGGGCATTCAAACGCCAGCTGGTTGCCCTGTGGACCATCGTGGTGCTGTTGGCCGCCTTGCTGGTAGCCAGCGCCTGGCACAACACCCGCAGCCCCGCCCGCAAGATCACCCAGGACGACATCGACGCCGCGGTGCTGCGCACGCTGGAGACCACCACCCCGCCCTCTGCCGCCGCGCGGGCTGTGGAGAGCATCGGCCCCTCGGTGGTGCGCGTGGTGGGCTACGGGCGCAGCAAGAACGGCAAGGAAGAGGTCGAGCGCGGCATCGGCACGGGCGTGGTCATCGTGGACAAAGGCGTCATCCTGACCAACCTGCATGTGGTGGCGGGCTCAGACCGCATCGGCATCACCTTCCACGACGGACTGGAAACCACGGCCAGCATCACCGGCGTACAACCCGAAAACGACCTGGCCGTGCTGCAGGCCCACAAGGTGCCCGACGACCTGGAGGCCGCCACCCTGCGGTCCACCCAGAACCTGCGCCCGGGCGACCATGTGGTGGCCGTCGGCTTTCCTTTTGGCATCGGCCCGTCGGCCTCGGCGGGCGTGGTGTCCGGCCTCCAGCGCGAGTTCACGTCGCCCGAGGGCAAGCGCCAGCTCAGCAATCTGATCCAGTTCGACGCAGCGGCCAACCCTGGCAACTCTGGCGGCCCGCTGGTGACGATGGACGGCGAGGTGGTGGGCATCGTCACCGCCATCCTCAACCCCACGCAGGCGCGCACCTTCATCGGCATCGGTTTTGCGGTGCCCATCGAAAACGCGGCGTCCGCCGTCGGCATGCCCCCGTTCTGACCGTACGCCGCCCCACCATTTCACTCGTCATCGCAAGGAGCCCCATGTCATCCAGCACGTCGCCCAATGCATCGAACGCTGCCACCGCCACGCTGATGGAACAGGTGCTCTACGAGGTCAAACGCGTGGTGGTCGGGCAAGACCGCTTTCTGGAGCGTGTCATGGTCGCCATGCTGGCCCAGGGCCACCTGCTGGTCGAGGGCGTGCCGGGCCTGGCCAAGACGCTGACGGTGAAAACACTCGCCAGCACCATTCAGGGCAGCTTCAAGCGCATCCAGTTCACACCCGACCTGGTGCCCGCCGACCTGGTGGGCACGCGCATGTACAACCAGAAAACCGGCGAGTTCAGCACCACGTTGGGGCCCGTTTTCACCCACCTGCTGCTGGCCGACGAAATCAACCGCGCGCCCGCCAAGGTGCAGAGCGCGCTGCTGGAGGTGATGCAGGAGCGCCAGGTGACCATTGCAGGCGAAACCCACAAGGTGCCTGAGCCCTTCCTGGTGATGGCCACCCAGAACCCCATCGAGACCGAAGGCACCTACGCGCTGCCCGAGGCGCAGGTGGACCGTTTCATGATGAAGGTGCTGCTGGGCTACCCCACCGAGGAAGAAGAATTCGTGATCGCCCAGCGCGCGCTCGATGTGCCCGTGCAGGTGCTACCCGTGGCCACCACGGCGCAGCTGGCGGCATTGCAGGCCGAATGCCGCACGGTGTATGTAGATCCGTCGATGCTGCAGTACGCCGTGAAGCTGGTGGCGGCCACGCGCGAGCCTGCGCGCCATGGCCTGAAAGACCTGGCCAGCTACATCAGCTGCGGCGCCAGCCCGCGCGCCACCATTGCCCTGGCCGAGGGCGCGCAGGCCCTGGCCATGCTGCGCGGGCGCAACTATGTGCTGCCCGAAGACATGGTGGACCTGGCCGCCGATGTGCTGCGCCACCGTGTGGCGCTGTCGTACGAGGCGCTGTCTGAAGGGCTGGATGCCGACGCGCTCATCCAGCGCATCATGGCCAAGATCCCGGCACCGGCGCGCCCCTTGCACCACGAACAAAAAGCCGCTTGAGTCCACCCGCCATGACCAGCAAGCCGCCCGCCACATCCGTCCCATCCGCCACGGTCCACACCCTGCCCACACTGCCCGGGCAGGCCGACCGGCTGCTGCGCGAGCTGGAGTGGAAGGTGATCCGCCGCCTGGACGGCCTGCTGCAGGGCGACTACCGCACGCTGATGCGCGGCACCGGTCTGGACCTGACCGACCTGCGCGAATACCAGCCGCATGACGACGTGCGCCACATCGACTGGAACGTGACCGCGCGGCTGAACACGCCCCATGTGCGCGTGTTCACCGAAGACCGCGAAATGTCGGCCTGGTTTCTGCTGGACCTGAGTCCGTCGATCAGCTTTGGCCCCACCGGCCATGCCAAGCGCGACATCCTGACCGGCTTTGTGGCCGTGCTTTCGCGCCTGCTCACCCGCCACGGCAACCGTGTGGGCGCCGTGCTCTACGGCGGTGCCAGTCCGCAGGCCGAACGCGCAGTGGACGCGGTGCTGCCCCCGCGCAGCAGCCGCGCCCATGTGCTGCACCTGGTGCACAAACTGCTGCCGTCCAAAACCCCGGTGCCGCCGCACAAGACGGGGGGCGGCGCCACCGAACTGCACCGGCTGCTGCAAACCGGCCTGGCCACGCTCAAGCGCCGGTCCACCGTGTTTGTGGTGTCCGACTTCATCAGCGCGCCCGGCTGGGAAAAGCCCCTGGCCCAGCTGGCCCAGAGGCATGACGTGGTGGCCGTGCGCCTGCTCGACCCGCTGGAGCTGGAGCTGCCCGACGTGGGCCTGGTCACGCTGCGCGATGCCGAAAGCGGCGAGCAACTGCAGGTGGACACACACGACGCGGGCTTTCGCCGCCGCTTTGCCCAGCTGGCCGCCGACCGCGAGGCGGCGCTGCGTGAAGGCCTGACCCGCGCGGGCGCCGACACGCTGGAGCTGTGCACCGACGACGATCTGGTCGACGCCCTGCTGCGCTTCATGGACCTGCGCCAGCGCCGGGTGCGGGCGCACAGCAACCCCCTCGTCCCCGCATCGGCATCCGCAGGCCCTGCCGCAACGGCTGCCGCCGCCTGACCTATCGATTGATCACCCGCCGCACACGCTGTACTCGCCACCAAGGACACACACCATGGTTTTTCTCTGGCCCACCCTGCTCTGGCTGCTGCTGGCTGTGCCCCTCTTGGTACTGCTGTACTGGTGGCTGCTGCACCGGCGCAAGAAAACAGCGCTGACCTACTCCAGCCTGTCCCTGGTGCGCGAGGCCATGGGCCCGGGCCAGCACCTGCGCCGCCACATCCCGCCCGCGCTGTTTCTGCTGGCCCTGGTGGCGCTGCTGCTGGCCGCTGCGCGCCCGCTGGCCGTCATCACCCTGCCCTCGCAGGACCAGACCATCATGCTGGCCATGGACGTGTCGGGCAGCATGCGCGCCGCCGACGTGGAGCCCGACCGCATCACCGCCGCCCAGAACGCCGCCAAGGCCTTCATTGCCGACCTGCCGCGCCATGTGCGCGTGGGCATCGTGGCCTTTGCGGGCAGCGCCCAGCTGGCCCAGCTGCCCACCCAGAGCCGCGAAGACCTGGTGAAAGCCATCGACAGCTTCCAGCTGCAGCGCGGCACGGCCACGGGCAACGGCATCATGCTGTCGCTGGCCACCATCTTTCCCGATGCGGGCATCGACATCGCCGCGCTGGGCGGCCGCCAGGCCATGCGCCCGAAGCCCATCGAAGAGCTGGGCAAACAACAGGACCCCGCCAAGACCTTCACGCCCGTGGCCCCAGGCTCGTACAACTCGGCCGCCATCATCATGCTGACGGACGGTCAGCGCACCACAGGCGTGGACCCACTGGAAGCCGCCAAGTGGGCGGCCGACCGGGGGGTGCGGGTGTACACGGTGGGGGTAGGCACGGTGCAGGGCGAGACCATTGGCTTTGAGGGCTGGTCGATGCGGGTACGGCTGGACGAAGAAACCCTGAAGGCCGTGGCTGCTCGGACCAATGCCGAGTACTTTCATGCGGCGACGGCGGCAGACTTGAAGAAGGTGTACGAGACGCTGAGCTCGCGGCTGACGGTGGAGAAGAAGGAGACGGAGATTTCGTCTTTGCTGGCGTTGTTGGGGGCGGTGCTGGCGTTGGTAGCGGCGGGGTTGTCGGTGTGGTGGTATGGGCGGGTGATGTGATTTTTTTGGGTGATTTTGGCTGGATGCGCTAGTGGAATATGCGGTGGTAGCTATTAATTTTGTAGCGTTTAGCTGCGTGCACTGATTTGGCCGCATGCTTGGGTTGAGGGCGGAGGCCGGGAGTCGCCCGGCAGGCGAGTAACTTTCTCTTGTCTCGCCAAGAGAAAGTCACCAAAGAGAAAGCGACCCCACTGTCTGCG